>DATHUV010000088.1:0-83000 GCA_035461905.1 Acidimicrobiia bacterium
CGGGTGCGATGTACCTGGCCCTCGTGACGATCCTTCCGTCGCTCTTCGGATGGTGGTGGGATGTACCCGTCGGCCTCTCAGGCGTTTCGATCATCATCGTTGCGGGCGTCGCCCTCGACACGACCAAGCAGATCGAGAGCCAGCTGACGATGCGAAACTACGAGGGATTCCTGAGCTGATCCCGGCCGGGACACCGACATCGAAGGAGCACGACAATGGCGAGGCGGATCCTGTTCATCGGCCCACCGGGTGCAGGCAAGGGCACACAGGCCGCCATGCTCGCCCGTGCGTTGAAGGTTCCCCATGTCTCGACGGGAGCGATGCTGCGAGATGCCGTGGCAGCCGGCACCGATCTCGGAAAGCAGGTTGCGAGCGTCATGGCTGCAGGCGACCTCGTGTCGGACGACCTCGTCGTCGCGATCGTCGACGACCGGCTCTCGGCGGACGATGCGAGGTGCGGCTATCTCCTCGACGGATTTCCCCGCAACGTCGCCCAGGCTCGGGCCCTCAACGATGCCGTCGTGAACGCCATCGGTACGGTCATCCTTCTCGAGGCCGACACAGATGAGCTGGTTGCCAGGCTCGTCAAGCGGGCACAGGAGGAGGGCCGCTCCGACGACAACGAGGAGACGATTCGACGACGCCTCGAGGTGTATGAACACGAGACCGCGCCTCTGGTCGACCACTACGGAGACGCCGTCATCCGCATCGACGGAGTCGGATCGATCGACGAGGTGTTCTCACGCATCGCCTTGGCGCTCGCATCCTGACACATCGGCATGAGCGGTTCACGGGTCATCACGAAGAAGAGTCCGGCAGACTTCGAGAAGATGAAGGTCGCCGGCGCCTGTGTGGCGGCGATGCACTCAGCGGTTCGGGAGGCGATCGCACCCGGCGTGACGACCCTCGAGCTCGATCATGTCGCACGCGACATCCTCGCCGCTCATGGCTGTCGGTCCTCGTTCCTCGGCTACGGGAGTCCTACGAATCCGTTCCCGGGTGTCCTCTGCACGTCGCCGAACTCCGTCATCGTCCACGGGATCCCTGGCGACTACGTCCTGGCTGAGGGTGACATCATCTCGATCGACGCGGGGGCGATATATGAGGGTTGGCATGGCGATGCTGCGTTCACCGTCGCGGTGGGCGATGTGCCTGATGACGTTCGGAGACTCCTCGAAGTGACGGAACGGGCCCTTTGGAAGGGTATCGACCAGGCCGTCGCCGGACGCCGGCTCGGGGACATCGGTGCCGCCGTCGAGGCAGAGGCGAACAGTGTCGGCCTCGGGGTGGTTCGCGAGTACGTCGGGCACGGGATCGGCAGGCAGATGCACGAGGCGCCGTCGGTGCCGAACTACGGAACGCCCGGCAAGGGGCTCCGCCTCAAGAAGGGCATGGCGCTGGCCATCGAGCCCATGTTCAACCTCGGAACGGCATCCTCGGACGTGCTCGACGATGGCTGGACGGTCGTGACCGCCGATGGCGCATGGTCGGCGCACTTCGAGCACACCGTGCTCATCACGGACGAGGGCACCATCGTCTCGACCCTCCCCGAACCCAGGGCGATCGGCTGATTCGCCGTCTGGCGGCGAGTAGGGTGCGTCGGTCGGCCGGATCGTTCGACGGGAGACCCCAGTGGGTGATCCCCCATCGGTGACGCGATCTCCATCCAGGGATGAGTCGACGTGACGAAACGTCACCGCCGAATATGGCTGGTTTTCAGTAGGGTTGAGCACGAACCGAGGGGGTTCCATGAAACGACTGTTCATCCTTCTTGCGGCACTCGCACTCGTTGTCGCAGCCTGTTCGTCGGACGATTCCGGTGACGCGACCACCACGACCGCAGGCGGCGGTGCAGACGAGTCGACCACCACCGCAGATGCCTCCACCACGTCATCGACGTCGACGACCGCCGCAGCAGTCGAGACCACGACCACGACCGAGGGCGGTGGTGGATCCGCCTCGGGCCTCGCCGAGTGCGTCGTCGGGACGTGGCAGCTCGATTCCGATGTCTTCTTCGAAGCGATCGAAGAGGCAGCCGGCCAGGAGGGCGTCGACGGCTTCGAGGCAGTCAGTGGTGAGTACCTGCTCACCGTGTCGGGAGACGGGACGTTCATGGTCGAGCAGATCGACTGGGGTTTCAAGTTGACCTCCGAGTTCGGAGATCTCGAACTGGTGGTCAACTCGACGAGTACGGGCACCTGGACAATCGATGGTGATGTCCTCTCGACGATGGTCGACGCCGGCGGTGAACGGGACATCGCGATCCTGGTCGACGGTGAGCCGTTCGAGTTCCCTGGCGGGATCTTGCCGATCGAGCCGCCAGAGGCGGAGTTCACGGGCGCGGTGGTGTCCTGTGACGGCGACAGGCTGTCCGCAACGAACCCCCAGGACGAGATCGACTTCACCTCCGAGTGGGACAGAGTCGGTTGATGAAGCCCGGCATCGTGCGTCACCTGGCGGTGATCGCCGTTGTGTCGCTCACCGTTGCTGCCTGCGGTTCGGGCACGGATGCAACGACCACGACCGGCGGTGGATCCGACGGGTCGACGACGACCACCGAGCCAGGTTCGACCACGACAACGACCGCCTCGGAGACGACGACCACGAGCCAGGCCACGACCACGACCACGAGCCAGCCATCGGCCACGACCACGAGCCAGGCGACGACCACGACCACAACCACTGACGCGGACGCGTCGCTCGAGCTGTCGGATGAGGGTCTCCAGGTGGGAAGCACGTGGGTACCGTTCGGTACCGGCGACGCCGAGACCATCACCGCCATCTCGGGGATCCTGGGTGTTCCGGACCGTGATTCCGGATGGATCGATTCGTTCTCGGAGTACGGCACGTGTCCGGGATCCGCCGTGCGCGGGGTCCACTGGGACGCATTCGTCGTGCTGTTCACCGAGGCGGAGACCGACTTCTGGACGGCAGGGGTACCCCACTTCTTTGCTTGGTACTACACGTCGGAGCCACCAGAACTCGCAACCACGAGGGGTCTCATCATCGGCGACACGCTCGGCACGCTCGAGGCCCTGTACGGCGGTCCTGATCTCGAGATCGCAGAGAACCCCTTCGACCCGATCGGTTACATCTGGCTGTACGACATGGTCGGATGGACGGGCATCTGGGGCTACGTGGACGGTCAGGACCCCACGAGCGCGATCTCGTCGATCAACGGCGGACTCGGCTGCGGGGAATAGCCGTCCCAATCGACGTTTGCCGATAGTTTCGGCGTGCCCCTACACTGGCACCAGCAGCCGGGCAACGGCTGTGTTTTGTTGTGACAACCTGACGTCGATGAGATCGACGGGACCGCCGGTGCCGCGTTACCGACCTCCCGCGATGTAGGCGTCAATCACCACGGGACCCCCGGTTTCGGATCCCCCGGTGCTTGGCGGCGGCGTCCCTACCAGGTATCGAGGCAGGATCACCGAATGAAAGTCTCAGCCTCAACGAAGAAGATGTGCGAGAAGTGTCGCATCATCCGACGGCATGGCCGCGTCTGGGTGATCTGCGAGAACCCTCGCCACAAGCAGCGTCAGGGGTAATGAACGTATGGCTCGCATCGCCGGAGTGGACCTCCCGAGGGACAAGCGGATCGAGATCGGTCTGACGTACGTCTTCGGAGTCGGCCGCCCGAGGGCATTGACCATCCTCGAAGCGCTCGACATCGACTACAACACCAAGGTCCGTGACCTTTCGGATGCCGAGGTTCTCCGCATCCGCCAGTTCATCGACGCGAACTACACCGTCGAGGGCGATCTTCGTCGCGAGACGGCGCAGAACATCAAGCGGAAGATCGAGATCGGCTGCTACCAGGGCCTTCGGCATCGTCGTGGCCTGCCCGTGCGCGGTCAACGAACCCACACCAACGCCCGTACCCGCAAGGGCAAGCGCGTGGCGATCGCAGGCAAGAAGAAGGTCACGAAGTAATGACCACAGCAGAAACTGACATCACACAGGACGCAGCGCCCGTGGCGGAAGCGCCCGAGGCGCCCGCACCCGCAGCGACCGAGGAAGCTGTCCCAACCGGCCGCCGACGTCGCGGCAAGAAGATCATCAACCACGGCCAGGTGCACATCAAGGCCACCTTCAACAACACGATCCTCACCATCACCGATCAGGACGGGAAGGTCGCAGCGTGGACGTCCGGAGGCTCTGTCGGCTTCAAGGGGTCCCGCAAGTCGACGCCATACGCAGCGCAGGTTGCGGCTGAGCAGGCGGCTCGCAAGGCAGGCGAGATGGGAATCCGCAAACTCGATGTGATCGTTCGTGGTTCCGGTTCGGGACGTGAGACGGCGATCCGCACCCTGCAGAACATGGGGATCGAGATCACCGGGATCAAGGACGTCACGCCCGTGCCACACAACGGATGTCGGCCCAAGAAGCGGAAGGGGCGTTAGCGATGGCTCGCTACACCGGACCGAGGACCAAGCGCAGCCGTCGTGCCCGTCAGCTCCTCGATGAGAACAAGGCGAAGTACTTCGACCGGCGACCCTACCCACCGGGTCAGCACGGTCGTGGCCGCATACGCGAGTCCCAGTACCAGATCCAGCTCAGGGAAAAGCAGAAGCTGCGCTTCATGTACGGCGTGCTCGAGAAGCAGTTCCGCAAGTACTACAAGAACGCGGCGAAGAAGAGCGGGATCACCGGCACCAACCTTCTCGTGATCCTCGAGTCACGGCTCGACAACGTGGTGTACCGGTCCGGGCTCGCCAGCACGCGGCCCCAGGCCAGGCAGCTCGTCAACCACGGTCACTTCCTGGTGAACGGGAACAAGGTCGACATCCCCTCCTACGAGGTGAGGGCCGGCGACATCGTCACGGTGAGGGAGCGGAGCAAGGACATCCTCCCGATCGTGCACTCCATCGACACGGTGGGTCGCCAGGTGCCCGAGTGGCTCACGGTCGACACCTCGAAGAAGTCCATCACGGTGGACTCGATGCCGTCACGCGAGATGATCGACACCGAGATCAAGGAACAACTCATCGTCGAGCTCTACTCCAAGTAGAACGACGGTCGTCACAGGAACAGGAGCGAACGTGCTCATCACTCAGCGCCCCACTATCGAAGAAGAACCCGTAGCGGAGAACCGCTCGCGGTTCATCGTCGAGCCACTCGAACCGGGATTCGGCTACACACTCGGGAACACCATGCGCAGGACCCTGCTCTCACGCATTCCCGGCGCGGCCATCACGTCGGTTCGCATCGACGGTGTCCAACACGAGTTCTCGACCATCGAGGGTGTCGTGGAGGACGTCGTCGACTTCATCCTCAACCTCAAGCAGGTCGTCCTTCGGATCGAGTCCGACGAGTCACAGACCCTCTACCTGTCGGCCAAGGGCAGCGGAGACGTCACGGCTGGTGACCTCAAGGCCCCCGCCGGGGTCGAGGTGGTCAACGGCGGCCTTCACCTCGCGACGCTGTCGGCTTCCGGCAGGCTCGAGGTCGAGCTCACGGCAGAGCGTGGTGTCGGGTACCGCAGCGCCGATCGGAACCAGAAGAGCGACACCATCGGGGTCATCCCGATCGACTCGATCTTCTCTCCGATCCGCAAGGTGGCGTACCGGGTCGAGAGCACGCAGGTCGGGCAGAGGACCGACTTCGACAAGCTCATCCTCGACGTCGAGACCGACGGCTCCGTCACACCTTCAGAGGGCATCTCCTCGGCTGGAGGAACCCTGCGGAACCTGTTCGAGCTCCTCGCTGAGATGGACGACTACGACGGTCTCGCCCTCGACGACCTCGCACCGGCCGAGGCCTCCGGTCAGGAGCACCTCGACCTTCCCATCGAGGCCCTCGACCTTTCGGAGCGCCCACGCAACTGCCTTCGTCGGGCACAGGTCCAGACGGTCGGCGAGTTGATCGAGAAGTCGGAGGAGGACCTCCTCAACATCACGAACTTCGGTCAGAAGTCCCTGGAAGAGGTCGTGGCGAAGCTCGATGAGCTCGGCTTCAGCCTCCGGAACTATGCGGATGCCGAGGGGAGCGTCGCCTGATGCCCCGCCCGAAGAAGGGTCCACGACTCGGCGGTTCGCCGTCGCATCAGCGGAAGATCCTCTCGAACCTCACCGCGTCGCTGATCGAGCACGAAGAGGTGGTCACGACCATCGCAAAGGCCCAGCTGCTGCGTCCGTACGCCGAAAAGGTGATCACGAAGGCGAGGCGGGGGGATCTCCACGCGAGGCGAACGGTCCTGAAGAAGATCGAGAACAACAGGGTGGTCACGAAGCTCTTCGACGACGTCGCCCCTCGATATGCGAATCGGCCGGGAGGCTATCTCCGAATCACCAGGATCGGGCCCCGTCGCGGGGATGGAGCCGAGATGGCCAAGGTCGAACTGGTCTGAAGACGGACGATTCGAGATGATCGAGAGGGCCGACCGCCTGGTCGGCCCTCGGCGCGTCGTGGGCCCTTGCGGAGCCTTGGCCGTACCCTCCTGCGCGTGAACGGCCCGATCGACCTGGAGGCGCTGGTACTCGCCCACGAGCGCGGCGATGATGAGTCCTCGCTTGTCCTGGCGATCGAAGCCCTCCAGCTCGCGAAGCCGATGTGGAGGCGCTCCGAGTTCGTACCGGGCCACTTCACGGCGTCAGGGTTCGTCGCCTCGCCCGATGGGTCCGCGCTGCTGCTGATCCACCACGCCCGCCTCGGTCGCTGGCTCCAACCCGGTGGGCACATCGAGAGCGAGGATGGCACGGTCGACGAAGCTGCCCGACGCGAGATCGCAGAGGAGACGGGGATCGCGTCCGTGGAGCGACTCGGTGTGGGCCTCGTTCGCATCGATGCCCACCCGATTCCTCCCCACGCAGATGAGCCTCCGCACATGCATTTCGACCTCGCCGTGGGGTATCGGGCCGCCAGCTGGGACATCGGCCCCACCGAAGGCGTCGTCGATGCCCGATGGGTGCCCCTCGATACGCTCTCGGAGTTCCCGACGGATGACTCCGTCCGTCGGGGTGCAGTCTCGCTCCGTCGGCTTCTGCTCGATGGTGCCCGCAGGGGGTAGAACCCTTCGGTCTGCGGCTCGGTATCCTGCGTCACCTTCGAACTAGGGGTGTCATCTGGGCGTCGTCTTCAGCCGCCTCCTGCAGGCCGTGAGACTCGAACGCGATGCGTTCGTGTGGATGGACTTCAACGACCGGGCCACGGGGGACGGCGCGATCCTCGTCGCAGGCACCCAGATCCTCCTCGCACTCGGCACGGGGTTGAGCATCGTCTCCCTCCTCAACCCGTTCACCCTCGTGACGGTCATCGTCTCAGGGTTGTTCTTCTGGCTCATCTACTCAGGTGCCACCTATGCCATCGCCAGATTCGTCTTCGATGGCCACGGCGGGTATCCGTTCTACCTCAGGGTCACAGGATTCGCGTATCCGACGCTGCTCGTCCTCATCTTCGCCGACCTGGTTTTCGACAACTTCGCCCTCATCCTCATCGTCGGTGCGGCACTGTTCGTGGTGATCGTGGCCACGGGCATCACCTACATCTCGGATCTCAGTCGCGAGAAGGCGTTCGGCGCCGCGATCGGGGGCTACGTCGCCGTGACGATCATCCAGACCATCATGTCGGGCCTGAGGATCTTCTAGTGTCCGTCGGCCGGTTCGGCCCCGGAACGGGGCGATAGGGTGCCGACGTATCGCCTCGACCTGGCGTACGACGGCTCGGGGTTCCACGGGTACGCCCGTCAGCCGAACGTGAGGACGGTCCAAGGTGCGCTCGAGGCGGCGCTCGCCCCGTGGATAGGGCCTGCTGACACCCACGTTGCAGGGCGAACCGATCGGGGCGTCCACGCGTCAGGGCAGGTGGTGTCGTTCACATGCGACGAAATCGACACGCACGCGGTAACGCGGTCTCTCAACTCGCAGCTCGCGCCGGCGATCGCGGTGCGGTCGATCACCCAGGTCGAAGACGGATTCCATGCCAGGTTCTCGGCGACCGGTCGCGCCTATCGGTACTGCGTCCGCAACTCGCCCGTCCACGATCCTTTCACGGCATCCGTGACGTGGACGTACGCCGATGCCCTGGACGTCGAGGCCATGCACGACGGTGTGCAGAACGTCGTGGGTGAGCACGACTTCGCGGCCTTCTGTCGCAAACAAGGTGACCGCACAACCGTCCGCGTCGTCGAATGGGCATGGTGGAAGAGGTCAGTGAACCTGGTCGAACTGTCCATCGGAGGACGGTCGTTCTGCCATCAGATGGTGCGCTCGATCGTGGCCGTGTCGATCGAGGTCGGGCGAGGGCGCCTCGACCCGCAGGACGTCGGGAGGATCCTCGTCTCGGGCGATCGGTCGACCGCGAAGGGTGTTGCGCCGCCGCACGGGCTCACCCTCGTCGCTGTTGCCTATGGCGACGAGCCGCTGCCGCGTCCTGCCTGGGTCCCCGAGACCTCGTAATCGGCGAGGGCTGCGACGATCGCGTCGATGTGGTCGAAGCCCTTGGTTTCGAGGGCCACCTGGATCTCCACCGTTCCGAACGCAAGTCCATGTCCTTGTCGGTGATGGTCGACGGAGAGGACGTTTCCGCCGTGGACACCGATCGTCGTCAGCACTGCGGCCAGGTGGCCGGGCTCGTCCGGTACGAGGACGTCGAGTGCAGCGAAGCGTCCTGATGACTCGAGGCCGTGACGCACGACCTCGTCGAGGAGCAACAGGTCCACGTTTCCGCCGGAGAGCACAACCACGGTCGTGCCCGATGCGTCGACCATGCCGTGGAGCAGCGCTGCGACTCCGACGGCGCCCGATGGCTCGACGAGGTACTTTGCGCGTTCGAGGAGCAGGGCGACGGCCTCCGTGGTGTGGTGGTCGTCGACAACCACGAGGTCATCGACGAGCGCCTCGATGATCCCGAAGCAGAGGCTCGACGGCCGTGAGACGGCGATTCCATCGGCAACCGTCGGCCTCGGTGTGATCTCGCTTGGCGACCCTGTCCTTCTCGCTTCCACGTACGTGGGAACTGCCGACGACTGGACACCGACGATCCGGACGTCCGGTCGCCCTTCCTTGATGGCCACCGCCGCCCCGGAGATCAGGCCGCCCCCGCCGACCGGGACGATCACCGTCTCGACGTCGGGAACCTGTTCGAGCACTTCGAGTCCGAGCGTTCCCTGGCCCGCAACGATGGCCGGATCGTCGAAGGGGTGGATGAAGGATCCGCCGGATTCGTTGGCGAAGGCCATCGCGTGGTCCGTGGCCTCTGCGAGGGTCGCTCCGGCGAGGATGACCACGGCGCCATACTCGCGAGTTGCGGCGACCTTCGGGATGGCAGCGTTCTCCGGCATGAACACGGTGGCAGTTGCCCCATTGTGCGCGGCTGCGAGAGCGACCCCTTGTGCGTGGTTGCCTGCCGACGCCGCCACGACTCCTCGATCTCGCGTCGCGGGATCCAGGAGGGCGATGGCGTTCATTCCCCCGCGAATCTTGAACGACCCCGTCCGCTGGAGGTTCTCGGCCTTCAGCCAGACCTCCGTTCCTGCGAGGCGGGAGAACGAATGCGAGGGAAGCGTCGGCGTCTCGAGCACCACCGATCTGCCGCGTTCGCGTGCGGCGACGATGTCAGGGAGCGTGATACGATTCTGCACTGGTCCCCTTCCGGGAGGCCACGGCGGACTGCTTCTCGCCATTGGCCTTTACATCACGGGACCGATAGCATACGAGTCCGCCCCGGGATCGGGGCGACTTCCTCACGCCATCCCGAGGGACAATCACGTCATGAAGGCACAGCTGCAGAGAACGTATTCGCCAACGCCCGGCGACATCGAGCGCTCCTGGTACGTCGTAGACGCCACCGACGTGCCGCTCGGGCGACTCGCTTCCGAGGTTGCACAGATCCTGCGTGGCAAGCACAAGCCCACGTATGCGCCGCACATGGACGGTGGGGACTTCGTCATCGTGGTGAATGCCGCAAAAGTCCACGTCTCGGGCAACAAGGAGATCGAAAAGATCTACTTCCGCCACTCGGGATACCCGGGCGGCCTTCGTGCGGAAACGCTCACAGAGGTTCGAAGGAAGTACCCCGAGCGAATCGTCGAGGTCGCCATTCGCGGCATGATCCCGAAGAACCGCCTCGGTCGCCAGATCTATCGGAAGCTCAAGGTGTACGGGGGTCCCGACCACCCACACCAGCCCCAGCGTCCAGAGGTTCTCGACCTCACGCATCGAAAGGTTGAAGCCTGATGGCAAAAGCCAGCCCGCTCACCCAGACCACGGGTCGTCGCAAGCGTTCCGTCGCAAGGGTTCGTCTCTACAACGGTTCCGGTGCGTACTCGCTGAACGGTCGCACGCTCGACGATTATTTCCCGGATCCCGAGCTCCGTCGGCGGGTCCATGAGGCGTTCAAGGCCACGGACACAGAGGGCCGCTATGACGTGAATGCCACGCTCGAGGGCGGCGGTACGACCGGCCAGAGCGATGCGCTCCGCCTCGGCATTGCACGGGCGCTGATCATCCTCGATCCGGAGTTGCGCACGACGCTGAAGAAGCTCGGCATGCTGCGGCGAGACGACCGCCGTGTCGAGCCGAAGAAGTACGGTCTCCGCAAGGCACGTAGGGCCCCCCAGTTCACCAAGCGGTAGCCTGAGACCCGCTGGAGCGGTCGACACGGGAGACCCTTGCCCATGGCAGCTGACACACCCCGCCTGTTCGGCACGGATGGAGTGCGCGGCCGCGCGAATTCCGAGCTCACGCCGGAGCTCGCGTTCGACCTCGCCCGCGCTGCAGGAGAGGGCATCGATCGGCACGTGGTCATCGGTCGGGACACGAGACGCTCGGGCACGATGTTGCTCTCGGCCGTCTCAGCCGGTTTCAACGCCGTGGGTGTGGACACGGTCGATCTGGGGATCCTTCCTGTGGGCGGCGTGTCTCGCCTCGCCAGGGACACGGGCGCCTCGCTCGGTGTGATGATCTCGGCTTCACACAACCCCGCCGAGGACAACGGCATCAAGTTCTTCGGAATGGACGGCGCGAAGCTCTCCGACGAGCGGGAGGCGGCGATCGAGGCGCGGTACTTCTCGAAGGTCGGGTACGCCAGGCCGGTCGCAGGACGGGTGGGGATCCAGACCACGATGTCCGACGCAATCACCCGCTACATCGACAAGGTCGCCTTGACGGTCGATTACTCGATGAGAGGCCTCGAGTTCGTCGTCGACTGCGCAAATGGGGCGTCGTTCCTCGCGGCGCCTGAGCTGTTCCGCAGGGTGGGTGCAACCGTCATCGTCCACAACGACACGCCGGACGGGATGAACATCAACGATGGCTGTGGAGCAACCCATCCGGAGGCGATTGCCGCAGAGGCGCGTGGTCGCGTCGGGCTCGCCTTCGACGGTGACGCCGATCGGCTCATCGCAGTCGACGAGGACGGCAATGTGGTCAACGGTGACGTGATCATGGCGATCTTCGCCCAGTGGCAGCACGAGCGGGGAAAGCTCAAGAACGACGTCGTCGTCGCAACCGTGATGTCCAATCTCGGCTTCCATCACGCGATGGAGCGGCTCGGTATCGAGGTCGTCGTCACCCCGGTCGGGGACCGCAACGTCGTCGAGGAGATGCGCCGCACGCACGCGGTCGTCGGCGGTGAACAGTCCGGGCACATCCTGTTGGAGGATCGATCGACCGGTGACGGACTTCGAACCGCCCTGCGACTGATGGAGGTGATGGCCGCCACCGGTCGGGAGCTGCGGGACCTGCGCACCGTGATGAGCGAGTTGCCGCAGGTGTTGACGAACGTCACGGTCGGGTCCAAGGACGGCTGGGACGAGGATGAGGTCATCGCAGCGACCATCGCCGAGTGGGAGAAGCAGCTCGGCAGTCGCGGAAGGATCCTCGTCCGCCCATCGGGAACCGAACCCATGATTCGGGTCATGGTCGAGGCTCCGACGGCATCGGAGGCAGCGGACGCAGCCGATGCGATCGCACAGGTCGTCAGATCCTCCCTCGGCTGAAGACCCGGGGGATCCCTTCCTCCCAACGGTTCCCGTCCCAGCCGACCATCCATGAGGGCGACTTCGGGCTCTGACCGGTAGGATTTCAGGCAACAGACCAGACACGCGGTGCGGAACTCTGATAGCGCCTGCCCTCGCTCTTGCGAGGCGACGAGGAAGAGGGAGTATCGAAATGTTCGGCGGATGCCCTCTCGGCCGCTCACGGTCGTGACGGAACGGACGAAATCCCCGGAGTGATCCGGGGGACAGAAATCGTTCCGATGTGAGTGGGGACGACCCCACACCGCCGCATCGCCCGTCTCTCACGAAAGGAGATCGCGCGATGTGCGGGATCATGGGTTACGTGGGGCCGCAAGACGCTGCCCCCATCCTCGTCGACGGGCTGCGTCGACTCGAGTACAGGGGTTACGACTCGGCAGGCATCGCCGTCACGAACGGCACAATCGAGGTTCGAAAGGCGCAGGGCAAGATCGCCAATCTGGAGTCCCTCGTGGGAGCCGAGCCGGTTGCGGGCACCATTGGAATCGGGCACACCCGCTGGGCGACGCACGGTGCACCGAGTGATGCGAATGCGCACCCCCACACGGATCCCTCCGGGGAGTTCGTGGTGGTCCACAACGGCATCATCGAGAACTTCAAGAGCCTCAGGGACGAGCTCATCGCGTCGGGAGCGGTGTTCACCTCCGACACCGACAGTGAGATCCTCGCCCACCTCGTCGCACGTGAATACGACGGCGATCTCGTCGAAGCCGTCCGACGCACCGTCGCCCTCTCCGAGGGTGCGTACGCGATGGTCGTGATGTCGATGAAGGATCCGCGCACGATCGTCGCGGTGAGGAAGATCAGCCCCCTGGTGGTTGGGCTCGGGGATGGGGAGACCTATCTCGCGTCCGACATCCCGGCCATCCTCCATCACACGCGTGACTTCCTCATCATCGAGGATGACGAGCTCGTCGTCGTGACGGAGGACGGTGCGGTCGTCGAGACGATCGGTGGCGAACCCGTGGACCGCGAAGTGACGCACATCACCTGGGATGCCGAACAGGCGGAGAAGGGCGGATACGAGCATTTCATGCTCAAGGAGATCCACGAGCAGCCATCGGTCATCACCGAGACGCTCGCGGGAAGGCTCGATGAGCATGGCACCGTCTGGCTCGAGGATGTCGGGTTCGACGATGCGTATGCGGCATCGATCGGCAGGGTGTGGATCACGGCGTGCGGCACGGCGTACCACGCGGGCCTCATCGGTCAGGAGATCTTCCGGCGTGTCCTTCGACTCCCCACCAACGTGGAGTACGCCCACGAGCTGCGGTACGCCGATCCCATCATCGGCCCGAACGAGCTGACGATCGCCATCTCCCAGTCAGGTGAGACGGCCGACACGCTCGCAGCGGCCCGTCTCGCATCCGAGCATGGGAGCAGGATGCTCGCCATCACCAACGTGGTGGGATCGACCCTGTCACGCTACGCCGACGACATCCTCTACACGAGGGCGGGACCGGAGATCTCGGTCGCGTCGACCAAGGCCTACATGGCGATGCTGATCGCGCAGTATCTGCTGGCACTGCGCATCGGGGCGGCGCGCGGCACCGTGAACGCAGAGCTCGCCGCCGGGGTCGCCCATGGCCTCCATCAGCTCCCGGCCGCCATCGATGAGGTTCTGAGGCGCTCGGATGAAGCGGAGAAGGCGGCGCGGTTCGTGCTCGATGCCGACGACATGTACTTCATCGGTCGCGGTCTCGATTACGCCGTCGCGATGGAGGGATCGCTCAAGCTCAAGGAGATCTCCTACCTGCATTCGGAGGCGATGCCCGCAGGTGAGCTCAAGCACGGGACTCTCGCCCTGATCACCGAGGGCGTTCCGGTGGTCGTGATCCTGACCCAACGTGCGGTGTACGACAAGACGATATCCGCCGTCCAGGAGGTCAAGGCGAGGGGCGGAAAGATCATCGCTGTGGCGTATGACACGGACGACGTCATCGACGCCTACGCGGACCACGTCTTGCGCATCCCCGACATGGAGGACCTCCTCGCGCCCGTTGCAGCCGTGGTGCCGCTCCAGATGCTCGCGTATCACGTGGCGCGCCTGCGCGGACACGACATCGACCAACCGAGGAACCTGGCGAAGAGCGTCACCGTCGAGTAGCAGCGGAGGAGTCGGATTCGACCCTCCTCGCGAGGCCGCGCATCATCTGCCCTGCCATCACGAAGTCGGCGGGCACGAGCACGGCCTGGTAGGCCAGCCAGATCCACAAAGGGGCGACGGTTCCACGCGTCCGGAACACGAAACGCGTGCGGCCTGATCCGAGGTCGGTGAGGTGAAACGTCCACGTCCAATCGAGGCTCGCCCCTCGGCGACGCAGGCTCATCGGGAGGTGGGTCGTCGAGTGGAGCACGAGGTACTCGTCGGGCTGCAGGCGCTCGATGATGAATCCGGTTTCGCTTTCGGGCGGTCCGTCGGGGATGAAGTCCCCGACGCTGCGTGTTTGGAGGTCTGGGATGATGTGATTGACAGCAGGCCAGTTGGCGGGGAAGAGGACACGGTCGACCCACGGGGAGGTGTACCAGCCTCCCTGATGCCACCCCATCTGGATCAGCCACGGCCAGACCGAAGAAGGCGGCGCATCGAGGGTCGTGGCGTGTGTGGTCGTCAGCGTCGAGCGAGGCACGATATCGTCACCGGGAAGGATCATGGTTCGTTCCGACCTGGTGGTGCCAGAGGTGCGACCGAGCACCTGCAGGACGCCGAACAGGGTTCCGCCGATGATCGCGAACCGTGCCAAACGAGACACCATCGGACTCCGTGGGTGGGCCCAACCCTCTCCGAGCAGATTAGTCGACCCGATCGACGTGTCCGAGTCGAAGTGTCGGCGTTCTTCCGACTTCTCCAATCGCACCGGTAGCGCGACAATGGTCGAGAGGGCCATGCGACGCATCGACGACATCGATCGATACCTGAGGGCGACGCTCGCCGCCGAACGGGTGTCGGGCGCCGCGCCGGGACCGCCCGATCAACACCCGTTCGTGACGATCTCCCGTCAGGCGGGCACGGGGGCGCATGCCCTCGCCGACGTCATGGTGGAGGTGTTCTCTGCACGACCGGAGTCGGACATCTTCTCGGGGTGGCAGGTGTACGACCGAACGCTGTGTGAGCTGGTGGCGAGGGACCCGCGTTTCGCGCGATCGTTCGACTCGCTCGTCGAGGAGGAGTACCGGTCGACGACCAACGACTTCTTCCACCAGATGATCCGCTCGACCGTGGATCAGAAACTCGTCATGAACCGCACATTCCTCGTGGTGAGGGCGATCGCCGGCATGGGCAAGTCGATCATCGTCGGAAGGGGCGGATCATTCGTCACCAGGGACATGCCGCTCGGAATCGCCCTACGCATGGTGTCCCCGGATGACTACCGGATCCAACGAGCCATGCGCGTTCATGACCTCGACGAACGCGAAGCTCGCTCTGGAGCGAAGAAGCGTGACGCGGACCGCGCCCGAATGATCAGGAAGCACTTTGGAGCCGACGTTTCGGACCCGGCCGGGTATGACATCACCGTCAATGTCGCGTCCGTGGACTACCACACGATCGGGTCTGCCGTGGCCTCCCTCGTCGTCGCGAGGGCGACCGCGCAGATCCCATGATGAAGGAGACGGCACGGAACACATCCTGACCGGACACTTCCTCACCCGGCACGAGGCCGCGCTGAGAGCCGGGATCCCCTCGGTCGAGACGAGCCACCGTCCGGACCTGCTGCGGATCGGTGGGACATACCTCGAGGAGGTGTACTTCGCGTTCCAATTCGACGGAACCGGGATTCGACGTGACCTTGGCAGGGTCGTCCAACGCCTCCATCGGAACTACGACGACGTCACGATCGCCGACTGGCTCGCCAGGCCGAACCCGGCACTCGCGCACCTGTCCCCGCTCGAGTGGGCACGCGGCGGACTGGATCCATCCAAGCTCCTCACAGCGGCCGAGTCGTTTCCGCCGGTCGTACACCTGTGATCCCAACCGCGTCGGGCGCGGTCGAACTACGCTCCGGGGACATGGAAATCATCGGTATGGGTGTCGACCTGGCCCAAGTGGATCGGGTGCGCGGCCTCCTGGCGAAGAGCCCGGAGGCTTTCCGGCGCCGCTGCTACACGGACCATGAGTGGGAGTACGCACACCGCTATCGGGATCCCTCTGAACGCCTCGCCGCTCGATTCGCCGGCAAGGAGGCGGTGATGAAGAGCCTCTTCACGGGCTGGCGGCGGATCCCGTGGACGGACATCGAGATCACAGGGGGCGGCCCGCCGCGGGTTCATCTGTACGGCAGGGCCCGCCAACGAGCTGACATGCTCGGTGTCACAAACATCATGATCAGCATCACCCACACACGCGAGACCGCCATGGTCTTCGTGATCTCCCAGGGAGTACATCCATGATCGACGTACTCGACGTCGCGGAGATGGGGAGGGTCGATGCCGCGTCAACCGTCCCTGTCGACGTACTCATGGACCGAGCGGGGTACGCGGTTGCTGTGGCAGCCGCAGGCATGGGTGCGAGCTACGGAACGACCGTCCATGTCCTGTGCGGAACGGGGAACAATGGTGGTGACGGGTACGTCGCAGCTGCATACCTCGCATCGCGCGGAGTCGCCGTGCGCATCCATGCCCTCGGTGAGCCTGCCGAGGACAGCCCCGCTGGCCGTGCCGCGACCCGCGCTCGCGCCGCAGGCGTGCCTGTCACGTCGATGGGTTCGCCGATACCGGGGGATCTCGTCATCGACGCGGTCTTCGGCACCGGGTTCCATGGTCGGCTCCCCGATCAGGTGGCAGCATGGTCTGCCACCGAGATCCCCGTTCTCGCCGTGGATGTCCCGTCCGGTGTCGACGGGGACAACGGCACCGTCGAAGGGCCTGCGTTCTTCGCGTCGCGCACCGTGACGTTCCACGCCCTCAAGCTCGGCCACATCCTCGGGGAGGGGCCCGATAGGTCGGGCCGGATCGAGGTCGTGGACATCGGGCTCGCCGGCGGAACGCCGGTGATGCGGGTTGTCGAAGGACGCGACATCGACCTCCCTTCGAGGTCGCGTACGGCACACAAGTGGACGTCGGGCGCCGTTGCGACGATCGGAGGCATGCCTGGGCTCACAGGTGCGGCACTCCTCTCAGCGAGGTCTGCGCTGCGATGCGGCGCCGGCGTCTCGTCGATACTCGCCACTGCACGGACCGTTGATACCTATGAGGCGCTGGCACCGGAGATCACGGTGCTCCAGAGCTCCGAGACCGACTCGTGGAGGGACCACGCCTCCGAGGTCCTCTCCCTGCTCGGTCGGTACGACGTCCTCGTCGTGGGCCCGGGCCTCGAACCTGCGCCCCCACTGTTCGTCGAGCGGCTCCTCGAGGGATTCGACCGCACGGTCGTGGTCGATGCGGGTGCCATCGCTGCAATCGGACGACTCGACACGATCCTCGAACGGGACGCACCGACGATCCTGACACCCCACGCCGGTGAGTTCAAACGTCTGGTGGGAACCGAGGGGAGCGCCGAGAACGCGCGAGACCTCGCAATTGCGACGGGATCGGTGATCCTCCTCAAGGGCAACCCGACGTTCGTGGCAGGGGACCACCTCACGGTGGTGGACACCGGCGGACCGGAGCTGGCAACCATCGGAACTGGTGACGTCCTCGCAGGAGCCGTGGCAGCGCTCGCCGCGAGCGGTGTCGACGCCGAGGCGGCCGCGTGGTCAGCAGCGTTCCTCCATGGCGTTGCCGGGTCATCCCTGGCGGCGAGAAACGCCGTCACCGCGCCGTCCCTCGTCGACGAGCTCGGTCTCGTCGTCGCATCGGCACGCCGCACCTCCCGCATCGGATGATCGCACCGCTACCGTCCCGTGGTCGGGAAACGGAGAACTGATGCGACCGTCATGGATCGAGATCGACCTCGACGCGATCGAGCACAACGCACGGGAGATCGCCGCGCACATCGCGCCTGCGGCGCTGTGCGCCGTCGTGAAGGCGGATGCATACGGGCACGGTGACATCCCGGTTGCAGAGGCTGCCATCGCAGGCGGTGCTACGTATCTCGCAGTCGCCCTCGTCGAGGAAGGTGTCCGCCTCAGGGAGGCAGATATCGACGTGCCGATCCTTGTCCTGTCGGAACCGACGATCGACGAGGTAGAGCCGATCGTGAGGCACGGTCTCACACCGACCGCGTATCGGCTCTCCTTCGTGGACGAGCTCGCCGAGTCTGCGGAACGGGCGACGACGGTGCCGTACCCCGTCCACCTCAAACTCGACACAGGGATGCACCGCGTGGGCGTCGGTTCGCCCGAAGCGCTCGACATCGCACTGCGAATCGACGCCGATCCGCGCCTCGTCCTCCAGGGCGTGTATACGCACTTCCCCTCCGCCGACAGCGACAGGGATTTCACCCAACGTCAGAGCGATGAGCTCGACGCGTTCATCGCCGTGCTCGCAACGGCAGGCATCAGGCCCAGGCTCCTCCACGCCGCCAACACCGCTGCAGCGTTCGAGATGCCGGACACCAGGTACGACCTCTGCAGGGTGGGCCTCGGTCTGTACGGACTGCGTCCTGCTCCTGACTACGGGGCAGACATCGACCTCCGCCCGGCGATGCGCGTCGTGAGCCACGTTGGATACCTCCAGCGACTACCCGCCGGGTCTCGCCCGTCGTATGGGCGGCGGCGAGCCCTTGGATCCCCGAGCACGGTCGCAACCGTTCCGATCGGGTACGCCGACGGAGTGCCTCGCAGCCTCACGGATACGGCCACCGTGCTGATACACGGCAAGCGATATCCGTACGCAGGAACCGTGACGATGGACATGGTGATGGTCGATCTCGGCGACGACACCGTCGAGGTCGGCGACCAGGTTGTGCTCCTCGGCGCACAGGAAGGTGACGAAATCTCGGTCGACGAGTGGGCAGAGATGCTCGGAACCATCACTTGGGAGGTCGTCTGCCACTTCGGGCCACGACTCGTTCGGCGCTACATCGGTGGATCCCATGCCGGGTGAACGCAGCCTCACCGACGTCCCCGGTGTCGAAGTCGGCCATTGCACGAACGAGGACGCACGGACGGGCGTGACCGTGATGACGTTCGCCGAACCGAATGTTGCCGTCGTCGACGTCCGTGGAGGTGGACCGGGATCACGCGAGCACGCAATCCTCGGGCATGCCGTCAAACCCGTCACCGTCAACGCACTCGTGTTCGCAGGGGGCTCCGCGTTCGGCCTCGCAGCAGCCAACGGCGTCGTGGAGGACATCGAACGTGAGGGGAGGGGCGCCCCTACACCGGCCGGTCCCGTTCCGATCGTTCCCGCCGCGATCATCTACGACCTGATGGTCGGCAGGTCGGACGTAAGGCCGACCGCAGCCGACGGATCGACGGCGTACGCCAATCGGTCGGACAGGCCCGTCCCCATGGGAAGCGTCGGAGCAGGTTCGGGTGCGACCGTCGGCAAGATCAACGGTCCGGCGGGGGTCACCCGATCGGGTGTGGGGTCCTCGTCGGCGGTGGTGGATGAGGCACGGGTGGGTGCGTTGGCGGTCGTCAACGCCGTCGGGGACGTGTATGACCTCGCAGGTCACCGGCTCACAGGCTCTGTGGACCTCGATCGCATGCGTGGCGAGGGCCCGTTCGGGTTCAACACGACGCTCATCGCGGTGGCGACGGACGCATGGATCGAGGACCGCAACGAGCTTCGAAGGTTCGCGATTCGGGCACACGACGCCCTTGCCGCCACCGTCCGGCCCGCACACACCCGATACGACGGCGATACGGCGTTCGTGATTTCGTGCGGTCGGCGCCAAGCGGACGTGGACAGTCTCGGCGACGCCGTGTTCTCGGTCGTCGCGTCGTCCATCGTCAACGCCGTCCTCGAGAGTCGCGAGTGACTACGTCGTTCGATCACGTCGCCGAGCTCGGTGAGCTGGCTGTCCTGGCTTCCGGATGCACGATGTGCGTCCTTGCGGAGACACGGACCAACGTCGTGTTCGGCTCGGGAGCCCCAGATGCCGATGTGATGATCGTGGGGGAGGGTCCCGGTCAGGCGGAGGACGAGCAGGGTGAGCCGTTCGTCGGCCGATCGGGACAGCTCCTTGCCTCCCTCCTCGGCGAGATAGGCCTCCAGCGGCCTGATGTGTACATCGCCAACGTCGTCAAATGCAGGCCACCTCGGAACCGGGATCCACGATCAGATGAGATCGACGCGTGCAAGGGATATCTCCGGCGCCAGATCCAACTCGTCGATCCGCTCGTCGTGGTGACCGTCGGCAACTTCTCGACGAAGCTCGCGCTCCGCACGGACGTCGGGATCACACGGCTCAGGGGAGTGGCGTATCCGTGGTGGGGGCGATACCTCGTGCCGACGTATCACCCTGCGGCGGCCCTGAGGGGCGGGGAACGGGTCACCGATGACATCCGTTCGGACCTGCGAATCGTGCGGTCGATCATCGACGGTAATCTCACCGAAGCAACGACCGACGACCTGGTGCAGGAACCCGATGAGGGGCAGCGCGCGTCGATCGACCACCAGCTCGATCTGTTCGGCGGCCAGACATGAACCTCCAGATCTCCACCCACTCACCAGCCGACACCCTGGCGCTCGGTCGCCGGTTTGCCGCCGTTCTCACCGCAGGTGACGTCGTGCTTCTCTCCGGACGCCTCGGATCCGGCAAGACCCTGTTCGCGGCCGGCATCGCGGAGGGCCTCGGTATCACCGAGCGAATCACGTCACCGACGTTCGTGATCTCACGAATCCATCGCGACGGCTTCCTCCCCCTCATCCACGCCGATGTGTATCGACTTGGAACGCTGGCCGAGTTCGACGATCTCGAGCTCCCTGACGATGCAGCAGACGGGGTGCTGCTCATCGAGTGGGGGGACGCGGTTGCGGCAGGACTTGCGGAATCCCATCTGGTCGTGCACATCGAAGTCGAGCAGGAGGTCCGCGTCTTCACCTTCATGCCGCAGGGATCATGGACGGAACGAAGCCTGGAGATGCTCACATGAAGATCGTCGCGATCGAGACCGCAACGCCTGCATCATCGGTGGCGATCGGCGAGGACGGCGCCATCAAAGGGATGAGCGTCAACGTCGACAGGCGAGGACACGTCGGCTTCCTGATGCCTGCGATCGACTTCATCCTCGGTCAGGCGGGATGGAAACCGCGCGACATCGACGTCGTCGCCGTTGACATCGGCCCCGGTCCGTACACGGGACTGCGCGCCGGGATCGCGACGGCCCAGGCCTTCGCCGCTGCGATCGGCGCTCCGATGGTCACGACGTCCTCCCTCACCGTGATCGCTCTTCGAGCCGCCACAGGGAGGCGTCGCATCTGGCCAGTCGTTGACATGCGTCGGGGACAGTTCGCCGTCGCACCATTCCGGCCACTTCCCGGTGGGGTGGCCCCAGACGGTCCCCGCGAGATCATGCGGCCTCCTGACTTCAAGGCGCTCCTCGAGGCCGATGGCTCGGACTCGCTCGTCGTCGGGGACTGGGGGTCCCTTCCTGACACGATGTGGACGGGACTTCACCGAGTTCGACGGGGCCGACCTCGATATCCGTCCGCCGACACCGTGGTCGAGATCGCCGCGATGAAGGTCCGGAGGGACGATCTCACCCTCGCTGACGAGGTTCGGCCGCTGTACATGCGCGAACCTGACGTCGACATCAACTGGACGGCCTTCCGCTCCGAGGGAGCGTGGCCGGAATGAGCGGTCCCGAGATCCGAGACATGGAGAGGGCGGACATTCCCGCGGTTGCAGGGCTCGAAGCGTTGATCTACCCCCAACCCTGGTCACCCCGGGTGTTCTTCGACGAGCTGGCGATGGACTCGCGGGCCTACGTCGTGGCCGTCGACCACGATGGCGTGATCATCGGGTACGGGGGGCTCCTCCTCGTCGAGGACGACGCGCACATCACCACCGTCGCGGTTGCGCCCGACGCCCGGGGTCGGCACGTCGGTACTCACATCATGCTCGCCCTCGTCGAGCGTGCCGTAGCGGCGAAGGCCCGCCACTTGACGCTCGAGGTGAGGATCACGAACGCTGCGGCCCAGGGCCTCTACGACCGGTTCGGCTTCAGCCCCGTCGGCAGGAGGAAGAACTACTACCAGGACGAGGACGCGCTCGTCATGTGGGCGACGGACATCGACACGCAGGACTACGCAGAGCGCCTCGACCGGATTCGCTCCGCTGTGGAGGTCGCGATATGAACGGGCCGCTGGTACTCGGCATCGAAACGAGCTGCGACGAGACCGGTGTCGCCGTGCTCGAGGGGATGGCGGTGCGGAGCTCGGTCCTCGCCTCCCAGGTCGAGCTCCATGAGCGCTTCGGAGGAGTCGTCCCGGAGGTCGCTGCTCGCGCCCATGTGGAGGCAATCAGGCCACTCGTCCATCGCGCGATGACGTCTGCGGGAATCCACCCCGACGACCTCGACGCGATCGCGGTGACTCGCGGCCCCGGCCTCGTCGGCGCGCTGATGGTCGGGTATGCGTTCGGGAAGTCCCTCGCGTACAGCCTCGGAACGCCCCTCTTCGGGATCGATCACATGGAAGGGCATCTGTATGCCCCGCGGTTGTCGTTCGGTGAGTACGAGCCCCCAGCGGTTGTTGTGCTTGCGAGTGGAGGTCACAGCCAGATCGTCCACGTCAGGGCGTGGGGCGAGTACGAGATCCTGGGAGGGACAATCGACGACGCGGCGGGTGAGGCATTCGACAAGCTCGCCCGATTCATGGGCCTCGGTTTTCCTGGTGGCCCCGCAATCGACCGCGACGCCGAAACGGGTGATCCCGCCGCCATCGACTTCCCCAGGGCACTCAGGGACAGGCCGTTCGATTTCTCGTTCTCCGGCTTGAAGACCTCGGTGGTCACGTATCTCGAGAAGGCGCGCGATGCGGGAACGCTGCCGAACCGCGCAGACGTATCGGCCTCCATCCAAGAGGCGATCGTCGACGTGATCGTCGAGAAGACCTTCAATGCCGTCGAGGCGACAGGTGTCGAGGTCGTCGGCGGGGGAGGAGGCGTGCTGGCGAATCGCAGACTGCGAGCCCGCCTTGCCGAGGAGGCCGATCGACGCGGTGTCGGGTTGTTCATCCCGGAGCCGGTCCTGTGCACAGACAACGGGGCCATGATCGCGAGCGTCGGTGTCGACAGGCTCCTCTCTGGATCCCACAGTGACCACCTGACCGGCGATGTCGACCCCGGTCTATCGCTGGCACCGTGACACCGGGGATCAGGCTCGGAAAGGTCCTCGGGGTCCCCGTCGTCGCCGATGCCTCCGCTTTCGTCCTCGCGATCCTGTTCGCCATCGTTGTCCTGATCGACCTTCAGATGTCGCGGATCGGAACGAACGACACGAACTGGCTCGTTGCGCTCATCGCAGGGTGCGCTGTCCTCGCGAGCGTGCTCATCCACGAGGTGAGTCACGTCGTCGTCGCCGTTCGCCATGGCCTCGGCGTCCGTGCGATTCGGCTCTACCTGTTCGGCGGGTACTCGGTGATCGACGGCAATCCCTCACCGAGGTCCGAGGTCGCCGTCGCAGCTGCGGGTCCCATCGCTTCGTTGGTGTTCGGAGGCGTGTGCTGGTCCATGGCCATGTGGGCGGGCGCTGACTCGGTGATCGGAAGCGCCATCTTCGCGGTTGCGCTCGCAAACATCGGCATAGGGCTCTTCAACCTCCTGCCGGGGTTCCCGCTCGACGGTGGTCGGGTCCTGCGGGGCCTCATCGCATCCCGAACCGGTGATCGTGTCGGTGCCACGCAGGTGGTGGCGGCCGTCGGACGGTGGATCGGCTACGCCGCCGTCGGTGCGGGAGCCGTGATGATCGCGAGGAGGTCATCCGTGGGCCTCTTCGTGCTGGCGGCAGGGTGGTACCTCGCGGCTACTGCCGGCCGCGCCGGGCGTCGGGAGCAGCTGAGCGCAGCGCTCGACGGGTTGCTTGTTCGCGATGCGATGCGCGAAACGCCGAATGCCGTTCCAGGAAGGACCACGGTCGCCTCGATGCTCGACCTCCACGCTCTCGGGCCCCGACTTCGCTCCCTGCCCGTGGAGATCGACGGGCGGGTGGTCGGCGTCATCGGCCAGGACGAGATCGATGCTGTCGCTCCTTCACGCTGGCCGTCCGTGCGTGTGAGGTC
Source organism: Acidimicrobiia bacterium (assembly GCA_035461905.1). Classification (GTDB taxonomy): domain Bacteria; phylum Actinomycetota; class Acidimicrobiia; order Spongiisociales; family UBA5794; genus SZUA-442. The sequence goes on from DATHUV010000088.1 coordinate 24,089, forward strand.
GGTGATGACGGACATCGGCCCCGATGACGTCGTAGAGGCCGATGCGCCGCTCGAGGCCCTCCTGGTGCGTCCCGCCGGCCGAACGCGGAGGGTCGTCGTCACGACCGACGACGTGGTGGTCGGCATCATCGAGGGCTCCGATCTCGCAAAGGTCCTCCCCGACGGCGCAGCCCGAGCCTGATTCACCGCAGCATCGGCTCCTGTCGATGGCACCTCACCTCGTTGGCACTCGATGTGCGCGACTGCCAACGACAGTGGTAACCTTGGCACTCGTAAGCACCGACTGCTAACTCGACAAAGAAGGAGAGTCGGATGGATCTCAAGCCTTTGGGCGACCGTATCGTCGTGAAGCCCCAAGAGGAAACGGAGGCCCGCACCGCCGGTGGCCTCGTGATACCTGACACCGCCAAGGAGAAGCCCCAACTGGGTGAGGTCCTCGCAGTGGGTCCGGGTGAGTTCAAGGACGGGGCTCGCGTACCCGTCGATGTCAAGGTCGGCGACGTCGTCTTCTACTCGAAGTACGGCGGCACCGAGGTGAAGCACAACGGCGAGGACCTCCTGATCCTCTCCAGCCGTGACGTGCTCGCGGTCCTGGGCTAGGAGGAGTACAGCATGGCAGCCAAGGAAATCCACTTCGATGATGAGGCACGACGGGGCCTCCAGGCGGGCGTCGACAAGCTCGCGAACACCGTCAAGGTGACGCTCGGCCCGAAGGGCCGCAACGTCGTTCTGGAGAAGAAGTGGGGAGCCCCCACGATCACGAACGACGGCGTGACGATTGCCAAGGAGATCGAGCTCGACGACCCGTTCGAAAACATGGGCGCCCAGCTTGCGAAGGAAGTCGCGAACAAGACGAACGACGTCGCCGGCGACGGCACGACGACGGCCACGGTCCTCGCCCAGGCGATGGTCACCGATGGGCTCCGACTCGTGACGGCAGGTGCGAACCCGATGGAGATGCGTCGAGGCATCGAGGAGGCCGTCAAGGCCGTCGTCGACTCGATCGCAGAACTCGCCATCCCCGTCAGCTCGGTCGATCGCGACTCGATCGCGTATGTGGCGGCGAACTCCGCTGCCGACTCCGAGATCGGCGGACACATCGCGGATGCGATGCAGAAGGTCGGGAATGAGGGCGTCATCACGGTCGAGGACAGCCAGACGTTCGGCGTCGATCTCGAGTTCACCGAAGGGATGCAGTTCGACAAGGGCTACATCTCGCCGTACTTCATCACCGATGTCGAGCGCCAGGAAGCGGTTCTCGACGATCCGTACATCCTGATCGCCAACCAGAAGATCGGCTCGGTACAGGACCTCGTGCCCGTACTCGAGAAGGTCATGCAGACGGGCAAGCCTGTCCTGATCATCGCCGAGGACGTCGAGGGAGAGGCCCTCGCAACCCTCGTCGTGAACAAGATCCGTGGCACGTTCACTTCGGTCGCCGTGAAGGCTCCCGGCTTCGGTGAGCGCCGCAAGGCCCAGTTGCAGGACATCGCGATCCTGACCGGTGCGACCGTGATCTCGGAAGAGGTCGGTCTCAAGCTCGATGGCACGACCATCGACATGCTCGGGACGGCGCGCAAGGTCGTCATCACCAAGGACAACACCACCGTTGTCGAGGGTGCGGGTTCGCACGCCGACGTTTCCGCCCGCGTGAAGCAGATCCGCCAGGAGATCGAGAACTCGGACTCCGACTGGGACCGCGAGAAGCTCTCCGAGCGTCTTGCGAAGCTCTCGGGCGGTGTCGCGGTCATCAAGGTCGGTGCCGCAACCGAGGTCGAGCTCAAGGAGAAGAAGCACCGCATCGAGGACGCCATCCAGGCGACACGGGCGGCTGTTGAAGAGGGCATCGTCCCCGGCGGCGGAGTAGCACTCCTGCGCTCGGCCGCTGCGATCGACAAGCTGCGCGGGAAGAGCGATGACTGGAAGGCCGGCCGTCAGATCGTCCGGAAGGCGCTCGAGGCACCGATCCGACAGATCGCGGTGAACGCCGGGTACGAGGGCGGCGTCGTCGTCGACAAGGTCAGGTCAGAGACCGAGGGCAATGTCGGTTTCAACGCGGCAACGGGTGTGTACGAGGATCTGATCGCCTCGGGCATCATCGATCCTGCGAAGGTGACCCGTTCGACGTTGCAGAACGCAGCATCGATCGCGGCGCTCGTCGTCACGACCGAGGCGCTCATCGTCGAGAAGCCAGAGCCCGCTCCGGCAATGCCGGGTGGCCACGATCACGGCGGCGGAGGCATGGACTTCTAGGAGTCGACTCCGACCCATTTCGATGGACGCGTGGGGGGCACCGTGAGGTGCCCCCCACGTCCGCCTGGTGGACGAATCACCCGATCCGGGCGATTCTCGCCGACACCGGATCCGGTAGTGTGAGCCGCACATTGTCTATGAAAGGACTGTTCGGCAATGCCACTCTTCGACATTTTCTGGGCGATGATCTGGTTCTTCCTCTTCTTCGTGTGGATCTGGCTGCTCATCTCGATCTTCGGTGACATCTTCCGCAGTGAAATGTCCGGCTTCGCGAAGGCAGCGTGGATCATCTTCGTCGTCGTCACGCCGTTCCTCGGAGTGCTCATCTACCTCATCGCCAACGGCGGCAAGATGCAGGAGCGCTCGATGGAGGCCGCCTTGGCGCAACAGAAGGCCCAGCAGGCATACATCCAGCAGGTCGCCGGCACCAGCAGCGCGGATGAGCTCGCAAAGCTCGCAAAGCTCCACCAGGACGGCGTGCTGTCGGCAGACGAGTTCGCCGCGCAGAAGGCGAAACTCCTCGCCTGATCGCCTCCTCGACCGACAGACGGAACGGGCACCTCGAGTGAGGTGCCCGTTCTGCGCGACCAAGGCTGCCGACGATCACGTCACGAGGGAATGCGTCCCCTCGATCCGCGCATACGCACGGTCCATGAGCTGCTCCTCGAGGGAGCCGAGCGCCCGTGCGAGGGCGATCTCCTCGCCGATGACGGGCACACTGCGGTCCGATGGGTTCCGCATCGCCCTCCCCGTTGCGTCGAAATGATCGCCGCGAAGGTCCAGGGTCGCGTGGACGAGCGTGTGTGCGTCGTCCTCGTCGATCCCGACCTCGATGGTGATGTGCTTGTGCATGTCCGACCTCCGATGATGGGCCTACACCCATGATCGTCGCGAATCAGGCAGGTGACCAGAGGAAATCGTGTGTCCCCGGTGGAGCCGCACGGCTGATCTGTGGCAGGATGCTGCCTCAGTAGAGGAACATGGGCTTGCCCATGACGTGACGGATCTTCGGGCGGTACTGGTCGACGTCGTACAGCTCGGCGACATCGACCCGCTTCACGCCCTCGCTCGTCTCGGTGATCGGCACGTTGGTATAGGTTCCCCCACGAAGCGCCACCATCCTGCCGGACATCCCCTCCAGTGCGAGGTCTGCAGCCATGTTGGCGTAGTTCGTCGCAACCATGAGGTCGAGCGAGTCGGGGTTCCCCGAGCGCATGAGGTAGCCGACCTGCTGGTAGATGATCCGATGCCCCGTGAGATCGGTGAGTAGGGATCCCGTCACGGCGCCGATGCCGCCGAGTTTGCGATGGCCGTACGCGTCCTCGGATCCGGAGAGGATCATCTCTCCCTCCTCGAGCTGTGCTCCTTCCGAGATGGTCATCATCGCGTAGTGGGATGAATTGTTGGCCTTGTCCGAGACCAGCATGTCGGCGAGTCGTTCGACGTTGAAGGGGACCTCCGAGATGATCGCCCTGTCGACGCCTGAGAGGTAGGCGGTGATCAGGCTCGTCTCGCCCGAGTAGCGTCCGAACAGCTCGACCACGGCGATCCGCTCGTGGCTGCCCGTGCTGGTGCGGAGGCTGTGGATGAACTCGACACCCCGCGTGACCGCTGTCGAGAACCCGATGCAGTAGTCCGTCCCGTTGACGTCGTTGTCCATCGTCTTGGGAACGGCGATCACGGGGACACCCTCGTTGTGCAAGCGGAGACCGTATGACAACGTGTCGTCCCCTCCGATGGGGATCAGCACATCGACTCCGAGCGCCTCGAGCACACGCAGGGAGTGCGCCGTGTAGTCGAAGGGACCGTCACCCTCTGGGGGTTCACCGAGAAAGGATGGCACGTCGGTGCGCGACACCCTGGAAGGGTTCGTGCGGCTCGTGTGGAGGAAGGTCCCTCCGGTGCGATCGACGGTTCGCACGTTCGCCGGTGTGAGGGGCATCGTGTTCTCCGCGATCGACTCTGCATCGTCGGGGTTCGTGTTGAGAAGGCCTCCCCAGCCTCGACGGAACCCGAGGACCTCGTGGCCGTCGTGGGCAACGCGGTTCACGACGGCCTTGATGCACGGGTTCAGGCCCGGGACGTCGCCTCCGCCGGTGAGTATGCCGATTCGCATGTGTCGCTCCCTGGTGTGGATCTCTGCACGGCACGATACCGCCGACACGGAACTGCCCGGCACACGGGAGCCGCCTGCGTCGTGGGCCGTATCAGCCGATCGTGCCTTCGGCGCGATGCCGGTCGCGCGTCGCCCACCACTCGTCCTGGAGAAGTGACCATACGGTGTGGTCGACCCAACGGTCACCGATCTTCACCTCATCGCGCAGCGTGCCCTCGAGGGAGAAGCCAATGGCGCGAGCGATCCCCTCGGACCTCGCGTTCCCGACGGCGATACGGAGTTGCACCTTGTGGAGCCGCATCTCCTCGAAACCGATCTGCACCGCGCGGGTCGTCGCTTCGGCGCCGTACCCCTTCCCTGTCTCGTCGGAGCGGATCCAGTACCCGACCTCACCGATGGAGTTCTGGGCGGACGTCGTCCATATGGACACGTTCCCGATGTGCGTGTCGGGATCGTCGATCGTCCTGATCGTGAAGTCGAACGCGCGGCGCTCGACCCACGCGGCGACCGACTCCCTCACGAAGCGCTGCGACACGCCACGGTCGTATCCGTCGACCCAGGGAAGCCATGGTTGGAGCTCGGCGAGCGACACGCTGATCGCATCGTGGAGAGGCCCGACATCCCGCCTGCGGAAGGGTCGCAGCATGAGACGCCGGGTATACCTCGGTTGGCTGTGCACGGCGATGGTCGGCATCGGCACCAGCCTATCCGGATAAGCTCGCCGAATGGATCCATGGACAAGGCTTCGGTCGCTCCCGCCCGTGGTGGACCCACCTGGTGCCGAGTACGCAGTCCTCGTGCCGATCTACGAGGATCCCAAGGGCGACATCAGGGTCATCCTGACGAAACGTCCCGACCACATGTCGAGCCATCCCGGTGACGTCGTCTTCCCTGGGGGTCATCGCGAGGACGGCGAGGAGCCGATCAGCACCGCCTTGCGTGAGGCGTGGGAGGAGATCGGGCTACCCCCGGGGAACGTCGTCGAGGTCCTCGGCGGTTTGACCCCGGTGACGATGCGGGATCGGACACGGCCCATCGTCCCCGTCGTCGTCAGGATCGAGAGGCCAGGCGAGCTCGTTCCGGACGAGAAGGAGGTCGAAGCGATCATCGAGCCGACACTCCAGTTCCTGATGGCCGAGACCAACTGGATCCAGCGTGATTGGTTCGGACACGCCTTGTGGTTCTGCGAGTTCGACGAGGGCATCCTCTGGGGCGCGACAGCATTCATGATGAGAGAGCTCGTTGGCTTCCTCCGCGGCGAGGAATTGTCCGAACCACGATGAAGGGGTCGACTCACCGAGCAGCCGTCGTCCACGGGGAGGTCCACACATGACCGAGCACATGACACCGGAGGAGTTCCGGGTGTACGGGCACCAGCTCATCGATTGGCTCGCCGAGTACCGCGAACGAATCGAGGACCTCCCGATCCTTGCCTCCGTCGAACCCGGCGACATCTCCTCGATGCTTCCCGAACGCGCACCGGAGCAGGCGGAGCCGTTCGAAGCCTTGATCGGCGATCTCGACCGCGTCGTGGTGCCCGGTGTGACACATTGGCAATCCCCGAACTGGTTCGCATACTTCCCTGCGAACACTTCTCCTCCATCGGTCCTCGCCGAGCTCGTGTCTGCCGGGCTCGGGTTGCAGGGGATGCTGTGGTCCACGTCCCCGGTGATGACCGAGCTCGAGAGCAGGGTCCTCGACTGGCTCGTGGAGCTCATGGGTCTGCCGTCGTCGTGGAAGTCGACCGGCACGGGCGGGGGCGTCATCCAAATGAGCGCTTCGGATGCCACGCACACTGCGATCGTCGTCGCTCGCCACCGTCGAATGACCGAAGGCCACGCGGAGGACATGGTGGTCTACGCATCGTCAGAGGCGCATTCATCGATCGAGAAGGGCTGCACCGTCGCCGGTGTCGGACATTGCAGGAAGGTCGCGGTCGATGCGAGATTCGCCATGGACGCCGATGCCCTTCGCGAGATGGTCGAAGCGGACCAAGAAGCGGGACTCATCCCGATTGCGGTGGTGTCGGCTATCGGGACGACGGCCACGACGGCCGTGGATCCGCTCGTGGCCATCAGCGACGTCGCTTCCGAGCACGGGATGTGGCACCACGTCGACGCGGCATACGCGGGTACGGCGATGCTGTGCGGCGAGTTCCGGGTGCACCAGCCGGACCTCGATCGTGTCGACAGCTACACGTTCAACCCCCACAAGTGGATGATGGTGAACTTCGACTGCAACGTCCTGTGGGTTGCCGACCGCAGGCCGCTCATCGAAACGCTCAGCGTGCTCCCGCCATACCTGCGGAACGCGGCGACTGAGGCGGGTGCGGTGATCGACTACCGCGATTGGCATGTGCCGCTCGGAAGGCGGTTCCGCGCCCTCAAGCTGTGGTGGGTGATCCGTTCGTACGGTGCCGAAGGCCTCCGGTCATTGGTCCGCACCCATGTCGGCCTCGCTGACGATCTGGCGGAGCGCATCGAGGGCGATGCCCGATTCGCGCTGTTCGCTCCGCATCCGTTCGGCCTCGTGTGTTTCACGCTCGTCGACGGGAATGACGCCACCCGCAGGCTCGCATCCGCGTTGAACGCGACGGGGAGGGTCGCCATCACGGCGTCCGAGATCGACGGAACGGCGTTCATCCGGGTGGTGATCGGCCAAACGTTCACAGAGCAGCGCCATGTGGACGCACTGTGGGCGATGATCGACGAACTAGCCGATAGTCGACTGTCATGAATCCCCGTGACGAGCCGGATACCCGTGCTCTACGCTCCACAACGGGTGATCCTCACCACGTGCCTATCCCGATGATTGGAGTGAAGTGACTGAGATACGGGGAGTCAGCCATCTCTCGTTGTCCGTGCGGGATCTGGGCACCAGCCTCGCCTTCTACCGAGATGTCCTCGGCCTGCCGGTCCTCATGGAACCCTTCGACGCGATGGCGTTCAGTGGGCGCGAAGCCCTGATGCTCGCCGGCAGGGTGGCGATCGCGCTGCAGGAACACGCCGAAAGCGACCGCTCGACGTTCGACCCGACTCGCACAGGGCTCGATCACCTCGCGTTCCATGTGTCTGAGCGACACCACCTCGATGAGTGGATGGCGCGTCTCGATGCCGCAGGCATCGACCACTCAGACGTTCGTGCGGTTGCGTTCGGGTCGATCGTCGAGTTTCGCGACCCCGACGGGATCCAACTCGAGGTGTTCGCTCCCGACCGTCCCTCGTAGTCGGTTCAGACGAACCGATCGAGCCAACCGAGGAACTCACCCCACCAGTGGAGCGCGTTGTCTCGTCGCTCGATCCAATGGCCCTCGTCGCCGTAGTACACGAGCCTCGTCGGGACTCCCTTCGCCTTGAGGAGCCCGTAGAGGGTCAGTCCCTGGGTGATGACGACCCTGTAGTCCATCTCGCCATGGATCACCAGGGTTGGCGTCACAACGTCATGGGTATGCGCCATGGGTGACCACCGATTCACGGCGTCCATGTCCTCCCACGGAGTGCCGCCCATGGCGATGTCTCGACCCTCCGTGTGGTCAGAGGCGTACTGGCCGAGGAGGTCGGTCACACCCGCGTGGCAGATGGCTGCCGCGTAGCGGTCAGTGAGGGTGGTGATCCACGTCACCAGATACCCACCGTACGATCCTCCGGCGATGGCCATGCGATCAGGGTCGATGGTCCCGAGCGAGAGCATGTGGTCGGTCGCCGCCTCGATGTCGATTGCGGGTCGGTCGCCCCAGCTCCCGCGGATGCTGCGGGTGAATGCGTCGCCGAACGATGACGAGCCATGGAAGTTGACCGAGATGACGACGTATCCCGCTGCGGCCATGACCTGGGGATTCCATCGCCAATGCCAGTTGTCCATGACACCGTTGTGCGGCCCTCCATGGACGTTGTGGAGAAGCGGCCACATGGTGGCTTCGTGGAAGTCAGGGGGCTCCACGACGAATGCCTGGATCTGGGCCCCGTCCGCCCCCTCGAACGTCACCTCCTTCGCAGGGCGAAGGGCAACCCCGGCGAGCGCGGCGTCGTTGAAGGTCGAGACGATCGTCGTCGTACCGCCGCAGGTGACGGCGACCTCCGCAGGGGCTGCCATCGACTCGTGACGATGCCAGTAGCAGTCGAGGCCCACCCTCGGGCCATGGTTGGAACCCGTCGAGGTCTGGGGTATCGGCGTACCACCGTCCATGGCGAGGGTGAAGATGCGGACGCGACCCTCGTCCTCTGCGTGGAAGACGAGGGCATCGTCATCGATGAACTCCCAACCGCCTGCCGAGCGGTCCCAAGCTGCCGTCAGGACTTCCTCTGCACCGGTGGGGAGGTGGTGGGACACGATCCGCACGAGGTCCGCGTAATACGCATGCTCGTACTGGACGCCGTACACGAGCGTGGACCCGTCCGGCGACACCCTCGGACGGTACTGCTGCACCGACTCGCCGGTCGGGATGCGTTCGATGTCGCCGCCCGCTGTGGGCACCCGGTGGAGCGAGAAGCGCATGTGCTCCCACGGCTCCGGGTTGTCGTCGAGGGTGAAGATGGCCCACTGCCCGTCGGGGGTGACCGTGAAGGACTCACCGACGTCTTCGAGCCCGATCAGTCGGTCGAGACCAGGCGTGAGGTGATGGGCGGACTCGTCATCGAGATCGATGCGAAACAGATGGTCGATGCGCCCATCGACGAGCCACTTCTTCCAATGCCGGAACACGCGGTCCTCGGTGGCGATCGGACGTGTGGTGTCCTTGCGTGCCTCCTGCTCATCAACGGTGGCTTCGACGCTCGGGTAGCCGCGGAGAAGGGGAGCGGACACGATGAGCGCGTCGCCGCCCGGCATCCACGTCACGGAACTCGCTCCGAGGGGTAGGTCGCTCACCTTGAAGGCCTCCCCACCCGCAAGGCTCATCACGTACACCTGTGCAGGCTCATCATCGATCGATCCGAGGAACGCGATGCGGGTCCCGTCCGGCGACGGGGCAGGTGACGTCGACGAACGATCGTCCGATGTCAGCCGTACGGACGTGCCCGTCCTATCGATCGAATAGATCGTCGAGTGGGCCTTCCCCTCTTCGCGGTAGGAAACCACTGGCACGACGACCTTCGTCGTCCCCGGAACGTGCTCGGGTTGTCCCACCCGCTGCAACGACCACAGATCCTCGGCGGTGATAGGTCTGCCCATTGACTCTCCTTGCTCGATCGTCCAAGGATTGCAGACCGTGGCGCCGTGCGCTCCCCGAGCCGATCAGCGTCGCGCCGGCGATCCGGCTGGTACCGTTTCCGCAAAGGCGTGGTGGCATTCGTCCTGCGGACCCGCGGTCGAGCCCGATGCGCCGGAACCGGTGGGTACATGCCGAGATCCCAACCCTCGGTGTCTCCGTGGCACGTGATGCCCCGATGTCTCGGTGGCGTGCTCTGCCTCGTCGTTGCGCTCACCTCGTGCACCACAGCGTCCGATGCGAGGAATCCCGAGGTGTGGGGTGATGAGTCGGTCGCCTACTTCGACCGGTTGTCGGAGGCGTACCTCGCGAACGACTCGTATGGCGTGCTCGACTTCTACACGCCGGACGCCGCGATCGAGATGTGGCGCGGTGACAACCGCGGAGGCTGGCCGATCCCCGAGCTACTGACATGGAACTCATCGGATCTCGGCCTGACCGTGGAGTCGGTGCATCTGAGCGGCTCCGGAGCGCTGAACCTCGTTCTGTGGCCGACCAATGGCCGTCGTGGGGCGGTGGAGAGCGTGATCGAGGACGGTCGGATCACGAGGGAGGTCGCATACGAAACCGGTGGATCCCTCGGCAGGAGCCTCCGCGCGCAGTTCACGACGGTGTCGACCTATGAGGGGTTCCAAACGACGTATGCCTCGGCGTGGTCGGTTGACGAGCGGACGGCTGTCGAGGCCCTGTATGCGCCCGGGGCGGTCGTTCACGACTCCCTGGTAGGGATCACGAACGCAGATGTCGAAACCCTCATCGACTCGGGCGGAGGGATCGTCTGGGACCCGGCAACGGTATCGCAGGTCGACGACGGCGGTGCCGGGTTCGAGGATCGTGCGTTGTTCCTTGGGCCGGCTGAGTACGGCGTTGACCCGGGGCGCGCTGTCGGCGTGTTCAAGGTCACCGATTCCACTGGGTGTGAGCAGCAGGTGGCCATTCGGTGGACGCTCGAGGGCGGTGCCATCGTCGAGGAGGTCCGGTACCGAGAGATCGAGTCGTTCCGAACCTGCAGTCAGGCTTCTCTCCCCGAGGGATGGTGGACGGGTCTGTCGCTTCCTCCTCCATCCGATCAGGTCGTCACGGGCACGTTGACGACGCCATCGGGTCGCGAGATCGATGTGCACAACGGAACGACGGCGCTCGAGGACCTCCTCGTGTGGGGCCTCGGCCGCTATCAGAGTGCTGGCCTTGCCGAACCCAGGATGGACGCTGTGACCTTCCAACCGAGCCGGCGATGCGAGGGACGGTCGGGCCGCGTCCTCGACGACGGGAACCGACGCGAGCTGTTCGTGTGCATGTACGAGAGCGACATATGCACGCGCATCGAGCGTCCGTGCGACACTCCGGCGACGGCGGTACGCGTGGCCTTCCTCCACGAGCTCGGGCACGCGTGGATGATCGACAACCTCACCGAAGAGATGGAGGAGGAGCTGCTCGAGATCTCGGGTCGCGACGTGTGGGACGACCACGATGTCCCATGGGTCGACCGTGGTGTCGAGTACGCAGCCGACGTCCTTGCGTGGGGACTGCTCGAGGAGCCGCTTGCCATGGTCCGCATCGGCTCACCACCGTGCACCGAACTGGCGGCCGCCTACGAGGTCCTCACCGGGGATCCTCCACCAAGGGGACCCGCCTCATGCCCTTGAGCACGCTCTTCCGCTCGAAGGAGGCCGAGGACGAGGCCCTCCGCAACGGCCGTCCAGGAGGCATCGATGATGTTCTGGTGGACCCCGACGCAGCCCCACTCCGACTCGACGTCCGAGTGTGAGGTGAGGACCCTGACCCGTGCGCTCGTTCCGTCGGATCCGTCGAGGTCCCTGACGCGATAGTCGGTCAGCTTGATGGCATCGACGACGGGGTATCGGTCCCGAAGCGCCGCCCGGAGGGCACGGTCGAGTGCCGAGACAGGACCGTCCCCCTCACGAGTCGAAACGACCCGCTCGTCGCCGACACGGACCTTGACGGTGGCTTCTGCGGTCACCTCACCGTGACGGTGCTCGACGAACACCCGGTACGACTCGAGGTCGAAGAAGTCCTGCTCCCAGCCCATGACACGGCGTGTGATCAACTCGAAGGAGCCGTCCGCAGCTTCGAAGAGATACCCCTCGTGCTCTCTCACCTTGACCTCGTCGACCACGGCTTGAGCCTGCTCCGGGGTGAGATCCAGACCAGACGCCCTGGCCTTGGCAAGGACGGTCGACCTGCCAGCGAGCTCCGAAACGACCATGCGTGTCGAGTTGCCCACCGTTGCGGGATCCAGGTGCTCATACGCGTCGGGTCGGCGTGCAAGAGCGCTCGTGTGAAGGCCCGCCTTGTGTGTGAAGGCAGACGAACCGACGTACGGAAGGTGAGGATCGAGGCCCAGGTTGATCACGTCCGCGACGTGGTGGGACACCGTCGTGAGCCGTGAAATGCGTTCCGCGGGGATCGTCTCGATGCCCATCTTCACGGAGAGGTTCGGGATCACCGAGCACAGGTCTGCGTTCCCCGTGCGCTCCCCGTACCCGTTCACGCATCCCTGGACCTGATGGACTCCGGCACGAACGGCGACGAGGGAGTTCCCGACTGCGAGCCCTGAGTCGTTGTGGAAGTGGCATCCGTACGTCGCTTCGGGAATGGACTCCGTGACCTCACCGATGATGCGTTCGACCTCGTGGCCGAGGAAGCCGCCATTCGTGTCACACATGACGAGCCTCGTCGCCCCGGCATCGTGCGCCGCCCTCAGTGCGGCCACGGCGAAGTCGGGGTTCGATCGATAGCCGTCGAAGAAATGCTCGGCGTCGAAGAAGACCTCCCGATCGTGGTCGCGGAAGAAGGAGATGGTGTCGGCGATCATCTCGATCGCCTCGCGGTGGTCCGTTCGCAGAGCGTGCTCGACGTGGTAGTCCCAGGTCTTTCCGACGATGCACACGGTGGACGTACCGGCCTCGAGGAGCGCAACGACCTGGTCGTCATCGTCTGGCCTGACCCCGCTTCGCCTCGTCGATCCGAAGGCGACGAGCTCGGCCGTGGCGAGCGTGAGCTCTGAACGGGCCCGCTTGAAGAATTCGTCGTCCTTGGGGTTGGCGCCGGGCCAACCGCCCTCGATGTACGCGACGCCGAGATCGTCGAGCAGACCGCAGATGGTGAGCTTGTCCCCGACGGTCAGGGAAATGCCCTCCTGCTGCGTTCCGTCACGCAGCGTGGTGTCGTAGATCTCGACACGGCTTGTCATGGAGCGCCCTTTCAAACAAAGAACCCTCCGGGAGCGGAGGGTTCGCCAGCGCACACGTCTCTGAGACGTGTGCGCCCTACGTAATGATGATGACGGTTGTCATGATGGTGTTCATCGGTCCGGCGAGTATGCACCTGTCCGGTTGTCTCGTCAATTCGAGACACTCTCGGCGGGCGTGGGGCCCTACGATCGCACCATGGCTGGTCAGGGATCCCAGGTAGGAACGCTGCGCGAGAAACCGCTGCATGCGGCGCTCAAGCGATGGTGCGCGCGGCCCGGAGACCGCCTCGAGGTGGCTGTCGAGGGGTTCGTGGTCGACGTCGTCCGTGACGACCTGCTGATCGTGGTACAGCCGAAGGTCTTCTCGTCGATGAAGCGCAAACTCGTGACGTTGGTGACGGCCGGCTACCGAATCCGGATCGTGCACCCGATCTCGCTCGACACGACGATCATCAAGGTCGACGATGCAGGGCAGGTCCTGGGTGAACGCCGCTCCCCGCGCCACGGCCACCCGACCGACCTCTTCGCCGAGCTCGTCAGCTTCCCGTCCCTGATCGAACACCCCGGTCTCGAGATCGAGCTCGTCATGGTGCGTGACGAGCAGCTCAGGACCCATGACCCGTCGAAGGCATGGCGTCGGCGGGGATGGGTGATCGTGGAGCGTCGGCTGATCGAGGTCGTCGACTCGATGCTCATCGGTGGTGTCGAGGACTTGTGCGATCTCCTCCCCACAACGCTGCCTCCGACCTTCACGACCGCGGATCTGGCCGTGGCGATGGGACGCCCGCGGCGGATCGCCCAGCAGATGGCATACTGCCTCCGAGACGCCGGTGGCATCCGACAGGTGGGGAAAAGAGGCAACGCCGTGGAGTACGAGCGCCAATGGACGCGATGATCCCGGGCGCCATGCCCCGCATCTTCTCGGGCGTGCAACCCACGGGGAACATCCACCTCGGGAACTACCTCGGTGCGTTCCGTAATTGGGTGCGGCTCCAGGACGACCACGACTCGATCTACTGCATCGTCGACCTCCACGCGATGACGGTGGAGTACGACCCTGCGGGGCTCGAGAAGGCGCGGATCGAGACTGCGAAGGTGCTCCTCGCCCTCGGCGTCGATCCCGGACGCTCCCTTCTGTACACCCAGAGCCAGGTGATGGAGCACTCCGAGCTGGCATGGATCCTCGGCACGATGACCCCGATGGGTGTGCTCAACCGCATGACGCAGTTCAAGGACAAGACCGACAAGGGCTTTGCGGCCAATCTGGGTCTGTACTCGTATCCGGTCCTGATGGCTGCCGACATCCTCCTCTATCGGGCCAACCTCGTGCCGATCGGCGACGATCAACGTCAGCACCTGGAGATGACGCGGGATCTCGCGGAGCGCTTCAACAACCGCTTTGGTGACACGTTCCCCATCCCGGAGCCCTACATCCCCGAGAGGGCCGCTCGGGTCATGTCACTGACCGATCCGACATCCAAGATGTCGAAGTCCGATCCCCAGGAGAAGTCCCGTATCTCGATTCTCGACGGGCCGGACGTCATGAGGAAGCGGATCCGATCGGCAGTCACCGACAGCGACCCCGAGGTCCGCTACGACGTCGCGGCGAAGCCGGGTATCTCGAACCTCCTCGACATCATGTCTGCGTGCACCGGCCGCCCGATCGACGACCTCGTCTCCGAGTATGCCGACCGGGGCTACGGCGTGTTCAAGGACGCGGTTGCCGACGCCGTCATCGAGGAGCTCGCACCCTTCCGGACCGCATTGACTGGATTGCGCACCGACGATGTCCGCAGCGTCCTGCACGAGTCCGGGATCAAGGGCCGGGAGCTCGCCGCCGGGTACATGCGCGAGGTTCGCACGGCGGTTGGCCTGAAGGGGTTCTGAGCCGACGGATCGATGTTCGGCTTCGGGCGCGAAGCGATGGGGAGGTGGTCCGGTGTCGGATGTCGGGACGTGGCCGAAGGACGAGGTCGCTGCCGCGGATGAGAAGACGACGCTCCTGCGGTTCCTCCACCACCAGCGTTCCTTCCTCGAGCGAAAAGTCACCGGCGTGTCCGACCAGCAAGCCCGAACAGCGACCTGTCCTCCGAGCGACCTCACCCTCCTCGGTCTGGTGCGTCACCTCACCGATGTCGAACGCGGGTGGTCGCAGCGGTCGCTGGCCGGACGCGATGCCCCGCCCCTGTACTCGTCCGATGACGATCCGGACGGCGACTTCCACCCCCCGGCAGGGGAGACCGTCGCCTCCGCCCTCGAGCGATTCCGGATCGAGGTCGAGGAGGCAGAGGCGATCTACCGGTCCATGGATCTCGATGACATCGAGCGCCGGGACCGGTCCTTCTACACCGTTCGGTGGGTGCTGGTACACCTGATCGAGGAGTACGCCCGCCACCTCGGGCACGCGGACCTGATCCGCCAGGCGATCGACGGCCAGACGGGCGAGTAGGCGGAGAGTCGGATCCGGTGGGACGGTCCCGCCGCTACAGTCGAGCCATTGCCGGCGCTGGCGTGGAGGTGGTCCTGTGGAGATCGAAATCGGAAGGGCGAAGTCGGGCCGTCGAGCCTGGGGGTTCGACGACATAGCGATCGTTCCGTCGAGGCGGACGCGGGATCCCGAGGACGTCGACTTGTCGTGGGAGTTGGACGCCTTCACCTTCGGTCTGCCCATGATGGCGTCGGGAATGGATTCCGCCGTCACGCCCGCGACTGCCATCGAGATCGGGCGCCTCGGTGGCCTCGCCTGCCTCAACCTCGAAGGACTCTGGACCCGGTACGAGGACCCGATTCCCGTGTACGAGGAGATCGCTGAACTCGACAAGGAGAAGGCGACCCGACGCATGCAGGAGATGTATGCGTCGCCTGTCATCCCTGAGCTGATCACCGAGCGGATCAAGGAGATCAAGGGCGCAGGCGTCGTGACGTGCGGCAGCCTGACACCGCCCACCGTGGCGAAGTACATCGACGCCGCGAAGGCCGGTGGCCTCGACGTCCTCGTCATCCAGGGAACCGTCGTATCGGCAGAGCACGTCTCGTCCAGGGAAGAGCCCCTCGACCTGTATCGGTTCATCCGCGAGGTCGACATGCCGGTCATCGTGGGCGGCTGCGCGAGCTTCTCGGGTGCCCTCCATCTGATGCGCACCGGCGCTGTCGGTGTGCTCGTGGGTGTCGGTCCCGGGGCGGCATGCACGACGCGTGGCGTTCTCGGCATCGGCGTACCCCAGGCGACCGCGATCGCAGATGCCGCAGGAGCTCGTTCCGCGTACCTCGAGGAGACGGGTCGCTACGTCCATGTCATCGCCGACGGAGGGATGCGCACGGGCGGCGATGTGTCCAAGGCCATTGCGTGCGGGGCGGACGCCGTGATGCTCGGGTCACCGATGGCCGCCGCCGAGGAGTCCCCATCGGGTGGCTTCCATTGGGGAATGGCGACCTTCCATCCGACGCTTCCGAGGGGATCACGGGTGCACGTCGGCAGGCTCGGAACCCTCGAGGAGATCCTTCTCGGCCCTGCCCACGAGAACGATGGACGGCGGAACCTCTTCGGCGGACTCCGTGGCTCGATGGCGACAACAGGGTATGCCACGGTGAAGGAGTTCCAGAAGGCCGAGGTCATGGTCGCACCCGCCCTCCAGACCGAGGGCAAGCAGCTCCAACGGTCCCAGGGTGTGGGGATGGGTTGATGGCGGTCGCGACCGCGTCCGGCCATGCATCAGAAGGGGACTTCGACCGGATCCTGGTGGTCGACTTCGGTGCCCAGTATGCGCAGCTCATCGCCCGCCGCGTACGCGAAGCTCGCGTCTTCTCCGAGATCGTCCCCCGAGACATCACGGCGGAGGACATCCGTGCGAAGGCGCCCGTCGGCATCATCCTGTCGGGGGGACCCGCCTCGGTGTACGCCGAGGATGCGTACGACCTCGACCCCGAGATCCTGACCCTCGGCATTCCCGTCCTCGGCATCTGCTACGGACACCAGGTCCTCGCCAAGACACTCGGCGGAACCGTGTCCAACACGGGGAGGTCGGAGTTCGGGCCTGCGGACCTGACCGTCCTCGATGACGGTTCCGCCCTCTTCGGCGGACAGCCGCTCGCGCAGCAGGTCTGGATGAGCCACAACGACGCCGTGTCGGTTGCCCCCGCAGGGTTCACGGTCACGGCATCGACCCCCGACGCACCTGTTGCAGCAATGGAATCGGCGGATCAACGGTTCTACGGCGTGCAGTTCCATCCAGAAGTGCGCCACACCGACCATGGGCAGCGCATCCTCGAGGCGTTCCTCTGGCAGGTGTGTGGAGCGAGGCCCACCTGGACCCACGTCGGCATCATCGAGCAGTCGGTGGATGCCATCCGCGAGGCCGTGGGGGATGCGGTCGCCATCTGCGGGCTCTCCGGAGGGGTCGACTCGTCCGTTGCCGCTGCAATCGTCCACAAGGCGATCGGGGACCAGCTCGTCTGCGTGTTCGTGGATCACGGACTCATGCGCCATGGCGAGGGCGAACAGGTCGAGGAGACGTTCCGTGACCACTTCCGGATGAACCTGATCCACGTCAGGGCACAGGAGCGGTTTCTCACGGCATTGTCGGGTGTCACCGATCCCGAGGAGAAGCGCAAGATCATCGGCGAGACGTTCATCAGGGTCTTCGAGGAGGTCGCAGAGGGCATCGAGGGGGCGAACTACCTCGTCCAGGGCACCCTGTATCCCGATGTCATCGAGTCCGGCACGAAGGACGCGGCGAAGATCAAGAGCCACCACAACGTGGGGGGTCTCCCGGACGACATGGCATTCGAGCTCATCGAACCGCTCCGCGACCTCTTCAAGGACGAGGTCAGGGGGATCGGGGAGGAGCTCGGCCTGCCCGACGAGATCGTGTGGCGCCAACCGTTCCCCGGTCCCGGTCTCGCCGTACGGATCATCGGCGATGTGACGAGGGAACGCCTCGACATCCTTCGGTCCGCCGACGCCATCGTGCTCGACGAGATCCACAGGGCCGGCCTCTACCGCGAGGTCTGGCAGTCCTTCGGCGTGCTCCCCGCCATCAAGAGTGTGGGGGTCCAGGGGGATGGTCGCACCTACGCGTATCCGCTGATCCTGCGGGCAGTGACGAGCGACGACGCCATGACGGCAGACTGGGCGCGAATCCCCTACGACGTCCTGGCGAGGATCTCGTCGCGAGTGATCAACGAGGTTCCCGGCATCAACAGGGTCGCCTACGACATCTCCTCGAAGCCGCCTGCCACGATCGAGTGGGAGTAGGTCCCGACTCCATCAAAGGCCTCACTCCGGGCTGAAGTGGGTCCCGATGGCCGATGGAGCATCCCCTCGAACGAGGTTCCCCCAGCGCGGATGCCTGTCTCCCCACTCGCGCAGCCAGTCGGCGTTCACCAGGACGAGGGCGAGGATCATGAGCACGAACGGCATGATCGGTAGCACCTGGGTGAGGTTCGGGAAGACACTCTGGAGATCGAGCGCCAGCCACTGGAGGAAACCGAACAGCAGGACCCCGACGGCGACGCGCAGCGGGTGCCATCCACCAAAGATGACGATCGCGAGCGCGATCCACCCGAAGTTCCGCGTGTGCTGGAACGACCAGCCCAGCTTCGCGTCGAGCGTGAACGCCGCACCCCCGATGCCAACGAGCGCCCCGCCGACGATCGTGTAGTGGTATCGCAGGCGGTTCACGTGCAAACCCCTCGAGTGTGCGGCTTCGGGTCGCTCCCCGATGCCCTGGAGCGACAGCCCTTGGCGCGTCTTGAACATGAACGCCCACGCAGCGACCACGACCAGGAGGCTCGCATACACGACGATGTCGTGGCTGAAGAGGACGCGACCGATGAACGGGAGGTCCGACAGCACGGGGATGTTCATCGACGGCACGGCGATCTGCCCGCCCGGCTTCCCCGTGTACGAGCTCCCAAGGAAAGACGAGAGGGCGACGCCAAGCAACGCGAGGACGAACCCGACGGCGACCTGGTTGAGTCTGAGAGTGATGCTGGAGAAGGCGACGATCAGTGCGAAGAGCGCACCCACCACCGCTGCGCCGGCGAATCCAGCCCACGTGTTGTTGGTCTCGAACGCGATAACGAATCCTGCGAGGGCCGACAGCATCAGGCTGCCCTCCAAGGAGAGGTTGATGACTCCGCCCTTTTCGGTGATCGTCTCCCCGGTCGCCGCGAAGATCAGCGGAGCAGCGGCGGCGATGATGGTCGCAAGTGTGGCTTCCATCAGGCAAGCGCCTCCGGACCCGTGTGGGCCTGTCCGATGTCGATGTCCGGTGGGTCGGCGCCAGTCCTGTGCATTGTGCGGTACGAGCGCAGCCCGGAGGCGATGAGGGCGAACAGGACGAGCACGCCGACGAGTACGGCACCAAGGGCCGAGTCGACCCCGAGACGAAGGGTCAGGGCGATGCTGCCGACCGCCACGACTGCGAAGAACGCCGAGATCGGTGCAATGCGCGCAGCGCTGAATCCCGCCAGGAGGACCACGAGGATGCCGAGGAAGCCGTAACCGCCGGACACGGACGGGACCAGCTTGTGATGGAATCCCGTCGCCTGGATTGCGCCTGCCAGCCCGGAGAGCGCGCCGCAGATCGCGAAGGCTCCGAGCATGTACCTGTTCGTGGGGATGCCGAGCAGGTGCGCGCTCTGGTTGTTGCGCCCCACCGCCTTGAGCTTGAGGCCATACCGCGTGCCACGGAGCAGGAGCCACACCCCGAACAGGGCGACGACGGTCAGGATGACTGCGAGAGGGGATAGGCGCGTGTTGCCGAGGGCGGGAAGCCAGGCATCCCGCGGGAACGGTTCCGTCCCGCTGGTCGAGGCGATTCCGGGGCGCGACCACGGTCCGATGATGAGGTAGAGGGTCAGGCCGGTGGCGACGAAGTTGAGTCCGAGGCCTCCGAAGATCTCGTTGACCTTGCCCTTGGTCTTGAGGACGCCTGCGAGGAGCGCCCATGCGATGCCGAACAGGATTCCGGCGACGAGCGTCATCGGGACGAGGATGTACGAAGGTGCAGCGACCTCACGGGCGATCAGCGACGCGCCGATTGCTCCGAGGACGATCTGGCCCTCGACCCCGATGTTCCACAAGCCCGCGGAGAACGTGACCACCAGCCCAGCGGCTGCGAGCGTGAGCGGAACCCAGACCATGATCGTGTCGGAGACCTTGTCCGATGAGCCGAGTGACCCCTCGATGATCAAGCGGAAGGCCTCGATCGGGTTCTCCCCGACGAGCAGGACCAGCACTGCCGCGAAGCCGAGCGCGACGATGAACGGGACCACGGCGGTGGCCGCCCTCGCGATTCCCCTTGCACCCTCGCCGGACCGCACGGTCATCGAGGACCTCCGGATCCCGGGTCCGTGCCATGGCCGCCGATCAGGTGGCCGATCTCGTCGATGTTGGTGCTCGAGGTATCGAGTTCGGCGAGGACCGAGCCGGAGAAGAACACCAGGATCCGATCGCTGTATCGGAGCAGCTCGTCGAGGTCCGATGAAGCGAAGACGATCGCGGTCCCCTCCGTGCGTCTGGCGAGCAGCCTTCCCCAGACCCAGTCCGCAGAGCCGATGTCGAGGCCGCGGGTCGGGTGTTCCATCAGGAGCAGCTCGAGTTCGCTGGGGAGCATCGCGAGGAGGAGCCGCTGCTGATTCCCACCCGAGAGCGCTTCGACCGGCATCCCATCGGTGCCCTTGATCGAGAAGTGATCGATGTGGTCGCTCGCCACGGCCCTCGCATCGTCCCAGTCGATGAAGAGCCCCTTTCGGTTGCGATCGGCGAGCACGAAGTGTTCCGTGATCGACAGGCCACCGACCAGGCCCTCCTCGAGCCTGCCGGCAGGCAGGTACTGCATCCCGGCATCGAGGTGGGCGCGGTAGCTCCCTGCGGTGAGGTCGGTGCCACGGAGTGTCACGCTTCCCGCCGATGGCTGCACGAGGCCGCAGATGCCGCGGAGGAAGGTCCGTTGGCCGCTTCCCTCCATTCCGGCCAACCCGATCACCTCGCCCCGGCGAACCTCGAGGTTGATGCCATCGAGGCGCAACAGGCGCTCCTCGATGGTCACGTCCCTGACCTCGAGTGTGGGAGGGCCGAGAGGAACGTCGACGCGCTCGGACACCTCGATGGACTCCCCGAACATCATCGTGACGAGTTCGCCCGCAGGAACGGGCATATCAGCGTCGCCGACGACCTTTCCTTGTCGCATCACCGTGACCCGCTCACAGATCTCGGCTACCTCTTCGAGCTTGTGGGAGACGAAGATGACGCTCATACCTTCCGCTGCGAGGTCGCGGAGCGCTGTGAAGAGCAGGGCGCGCTGGTCGGCTGAGATGCCTGTCGTGGGTTCGTCCAGGATCAACACCCGAGCGCCCAACCACAACAGTCTCGTGATCTCGACCTGCTGCCGCTCACCCACGGTGAGCGTCCTGGCGGGCGCATCGAGGTCGAACGTGAACCCGAATCGATCGCGCAGCTCGGTGATCGCCGAGCGCGAGGACCGTCGGTCGAGGAGGAAGGGCCCGGAGTCCGAGAGCAGGAAGTTGTCGAGGACGGAGAATGGGAGGAACACCAGCGGGTCCTGGTGCAGCATCCCGATGCCCGCCTCTATTGCCTCGGTCGGCGATCCGACATGGATGACCGTTCCGTCGAGGACGATCTCGCCGGAATCCGCGGCGTAGAAACCCGACAGAACCTTCATCAGCGTCGACTTCCCCGCTCCGTTCTCACCGAGGAGACCGTGCAAGCTCCCCGTGGCGACGCTCAGGTCGATTCCATCGTTGGCGCGTACCAAGCCGAAGTGTTTGTGGATGTCGCGGAGTTCGAGACTCATAGCCCTTCCATGAGACTAGGCAATCGGCACCGGCGTTGCCCGCCACGGCGCGTGCGGAGAAGAGTTCTGCGGTGGCGCGACGAGAAGCGGGGAAGCCCTTCGGATTCCCCGCTTCCTGATCCCATGGGCGTCGTCAGCCGTTTCCTCAGGATTGGCTGGCGCCGTCGATACCCTCGAGCAGCTGCTCCATGTACCAGATCTGCTGCGGCGTGGCCGTTTCCCCTTCAGCGAGCCACACGGAGCCGTCCTGGTTGTTGATCGGTCCCGTCCAGAGATTGATGGAGCCATCAGCCAGCCCGGCGATGAAGGCATCAACCGCAGCCGCATTCTCCGCTGTCGCACCAGGACCCTGCACCCAACCGATGGCGGTCGTGTCCGGATTGTTCAGGTCCGACCAGTCGGGACCGAGCCATTGGAACGTTGCTTCGAACGTGCCATCGAGGACGCTCTGGGCGATCTCGAGATACGAGGGTCCCCAGTTGAACCACGGTGTGCCGAGGCACACCTCAGGCGCCCCATCGCACGCCCCGACATAGTCGTACGGAACAGCCCAGACCGTATCGCCCGCCGCAGATCGCTGGCCGGCGACCACGAGTGCCTCGGTCGTGTCGATACCGCTGATCAGGACGTCGGCACCTCCGTCGATGAAGTCGTTGGAGACGAGGGTCGGATCCAGGGTCACACCGGGGATGTTGAACCAGAAACCGATCCAGTTGACCGCAAACGTCAGGTCGGCGGCGTCATTCCCAAGAACCTCCGTCCAGCAGTGCTTGGCACCGAGGTAGGCGGCGCTCACGAGACGCCGAGTCTCGTCGTTGATCAGCGGACCCACGTAGCCGATGCTGCCGGTCTCAGTGGCGAGCGCCGCACTGCAGCCCGCGATCATCTTGCCGTACTCCATCTCCCCCATGACGTTGCCGAGGTTCGCGAGATCCGGTCGGTAGTCCTTTCCCTCTTCCCATGCGTTGTCGCCGGAGGACCAGATCATCGGCACGTCCGGGTTCTGCTCCGCAGCGAGAAGGGCGCCGTCCTTCATGTCATCGGACGTCATGAAGATCAGCTGGGCGCCTTGTTCGATCATGTCACGGGCGACCTGGTCGACGGTCTGTTCCGGCCTGTCAGCCGGGTTGACCTTGTCGAGCACGATCATCGTCGCACCGAGCTTCTCCTCGAGGTATTCGCCGGCTTCGCGGTGCGCCTGGCTCCACCCCCTGTCGTCCTGTGGGCCGACGAGGATCATGCCGAAGGTCAGGGGTTCCCCCGACATCTCCGTCGTCGTCGTCTCGGACCCGCCAGCCGTCGTCGTCGTGTCGTCTGACGAGTCGCCACACGCGCTCACGACCATCATCATTGCGAGCAGACCGCTCAGCCAGACCAGATGTTTCTTCATCGACCAACCTCCCACCCTCATGTACGCGTCGTCGCCGGGGGAGGCCGTCCTCAGGGAGGTGCAGCCCATCCCCTCACCTGTCAGCCTACCCGCACGCGCGACACCTGCGATGTGCGGTGGAGCCCGCATCTGTGTGCTCGCCGACTCCGTCCGTCGGAGCGCCAACGGTGCATCGTTGACTAGTCATAACCCTCAAGCCCTGATGCCGTGGATCCGATATCGCACTGAGTAGTGCCGCGTCCTCCAAGGTGTCCCATGGACTTCCAGAATGATCCAGAGCTCGACCGTCTCTTCAAGGACGAGCTCGACGAGCGCTCCGCCTCGCTCGCGCAGGGCGCGAGCGCAATGGCAACCGGGGATCTGACCGCCGAGCTCGCGGGCCGAATGCTCCGCGAGGGCCACACGATCAAGGGCACAGGGCGCGTGATGGGATACGAGGGCATCGCTCGTGGGGGCGAGACATGCGAACTCGTGTGGCGGTGGGTCCAGTCCGGCGACCTTGCGCCATCCTCGATGCTCGCCCGGACGCTCGAGCATCTGGCCCAGGCGATTCCCGCCGCCCTCAGTGGTGGTGACCACGACATCTCCGTGGCCATCGACACCGTCCGCGCCCTCATCGCAGATCCCGACCTCGTGGCGAAGCTTCCTGAACCTCTCGAACTCGACGACGCCGCTTCAGCGATGCCGTCAAGTGGAGAGGTCGTCGAGCTACACGTCGAGCCTTTGCCGGTCGAGCCTCCGGCCGTCCCGGTGCCCGAGCCCGACGCGGGGGCGACGCTCATCGCAGATGACAGCACTGCGGAAACCGCGGACCCGACGGAACCTTCGGAACCCGCGGAACCTGCGGAACCTGTGGGTGCGATCGATGAGGCCAAGCTGGCGGGGTCAGAGGAGATCGGCTCCATCGAGGCCGATGACGTCTCCGACATATCGGCGACACTCGACGAGATCGAGCGGTCCATCGACGCCGAGCAGGAGCAGGAACGGGATCCGACCGGCGAACCCGAAGTCGCGGACCAGGCTGGCGTGGCGTCGGACCCTGAGCACCCGTCGGACCGGACCGAGGAAACGTCGGGCCCGGAGGAACCAGCGGAGCGATACGTCGAACCTGCGAGTGCCAGCGACGCGCCTGAGGGACCCGATGTCGCCGACGACAGTGGACCCCTCGTGTTCGAGCCCGGACCGGACGGCAAGCTGCCGACGCCGGTGATCACGTACGAGATCGTCAGTTCTGCCTTCTCATCCTCGGCGGCCCGGATAGAGCCTTCGCCAGGCGTTCACGTGCCGCCGAGTCTGTCCGTCGTCGAGCAGGCGACATCGGTACTCGACCCCGGTGCGGGAGCCGTCTACGACCTCGGCGGCCTCGTCGGCGCGGTCGAGACATGGGCAACGGAGGAGTCCGTCCCGGTCAATGCAGGGCGGCTCTTCAGGATGATCAACGACGTCGCCGCCCTCCGCATCGACCTCGAGTCGGCAATGAGCCAGGCGACCCACCTCCTCCAGGGTGCGCAGGGCATCTCGGCTGCGGCTATGGAGGGATCACTCGAGTCGCTCGAGACCGTGCGCAGGGCGAGCGTCGATCTCGAAGGAGCAGCGCTCGGTCTCACGGCGACTCCGCTCTCGGGAGTCACGTCGACGCTTCCTCAGCTGACCAAATACCTCTCCAAGAAGGTCCAGAGGGACGTGGATCTCGTCGTCAACGGCGAGGAGACAACCGTTGATCGGCAGCTCGTCGACCGCATCGGTGAGGTGATCCGGCAACTCGTGGTGAACGCGGTGGCCCACGGCATCGAGTCTCCCGTCGATCGGGCCGCGACGGGAAAGGCGTCCCAGGGGCTCGTGACAGTCTCCCTCAGCCGGAACGCGGAGCACGTCCAGATCGTTGTGAGCGACGACGGCGCAGGGATCGACTGGAAGGCCGTTCGCGAGACCGCCGTCGCCCGAGGTCTCGTGAGCGACGATCCGACCACGGAGGACCTGCGCAGCATCCTCTATTCGTCAGGGTTCTCGACCGATCCGGGCGTGACGGAGTTCACCGGGGACGGGGAGGGGCTCGCGCGCGTCACCGAGATCGTGGAGCAGGTATTCGGAACGCTGACACTCGACTCCACTCCGGGCCGTGGAACGACCTTCGTCGTCACGATGCCGGCCCACCGTGCGCTCCAGAGCGCACAGATCTTCTCCGCGGGCGGGCGGTCATGGGGCATCCCCGCATCCTCGGTGTCCGACATCGTCGGCCTCCCCGAGGTGTCGATCGTCGTGAACGAACGAGGCAGCTTCATCGTGCGCGGCGACGACTCGATTCCGTACTCCTCGTTCGCCACCGTCGTCGGGCTCGACGTCGAAGGCCTGCCCTCCCAGGTGATGGTCATCCAGAGCCCAACGGGTCTCATCGCCCTCGCAGTGGACGACGTGTCGGACCTTCGTCAGGTGGCTACGAAGGACCTGAGCCCGCTGCTCAGCGGTTCGTCATCCGTCGTGTCGGGTGTCGCCCTCCTCGGAGGTGACGAGACCGTGATGCTCGTCGACGCCGGCAGGCTGGCCGACAAGATGCGAGATGTAGAGGTCCGACCCGCGGGACCCGTGCACTCGGTGCTCGTCGTCGATGACAGCCAGGGCGTCCGTCAGGTCGTCTCCGGTGTGTTGGCGTCCCACGGGTTCTCGACCCTTTCCGCCGGGAGCGTCTCTGATGCGCTTGCGGTGCTCGCCAAGCACAGCGTCGATGCCCTTGTCGTTGACTTCTCGATGCCACGCGCCGACGGTGTCGCCCTCGTCCACATGGTGCGTCAACGGTACGGGGACATCCCCGTGGTCATGCTCTCGGGGGTCGCATCGGACGAGGACCGCACTCGTGCCGAACGGGCAGGTGCTGACGCGTTCTTCGACAAGGCGGACTTCGCAAAAGGTGCCCTCGTAGACAAGCTGAGGGAACTGATCGCAACCGAACCCGCGAACGCCGAAGCCGGTATGGCAAGCTGAGGAGTCGCAGATCGGCGCAGGTCCATGGTCGGTACACTCGCTTGGCATGTCCGAATCGCCCCTTTTCGCCTCCCTGAACCCGACCCAGCGCGAAGCCGTAGCTGCCACTGAGGGTCCCGTGCTCGTCGTTGCGGGTGCCGGGTCCGGCAAGACGCGCGTCCTGACGTATCGGATCGCCCACATGGTGCGCGACCTGGACGTGTCCCCGTACGAGATCCTCGCCATCACGTTCACGAACAAGGCTGCCGGGGAGATGAAACGCAGGGTCGAGATGCTCGTTGGACGGGTCGCCTACGACATGTGGGTGTCGACCTTCCACTCTGCGTGCGTCCGCATCCTGCGTCAGGAGATCAGCCGGTTCGGGTATCGCACGTCGTTCACGATCTACGACGAGGGCGATTCGAATCGACTGATCACGATGTGCATCAAGGACCTCGACCTCGACCCGAAACGCTTCCCGCCACGACAGATCAAAGCAGCCATCTCGAAGGCCAAGAACGAGCTCGTCGACCACGAGACCTTCGCCTCGCGTGATTCGGGTTACTACCACGAGAAGGCATCCGACATCTACCGCCTGTATCAGCAGCGGTTGGTCGAGGCCTCAGCCCTCGACTTCGACGACATCCTCAAGCTCACCGTCGAGCTGTTCCAGGCATTCCCCGACGTGCTGGAACGCTGGCAGAACCGCTTCCGGTACGTCCTTGTCGATGAGTACCAGGACACCAACCACGCCCAGTACATGCTGGTGAAACTCCTCGCAGGGCGCCATCGCAATATCTGCGTCGTCGGGGACTCGGATCAGTCGATCTACGCGTTCCGTGGTGCTGACATGCGCAACATCATGGAGTTCGAGAAGGACTATCCCGATGCCCGGATCATCCTGCTCGAGCAGAACTACCGGTCGACCCAGACGATCCTCGATGCCGCGAATGCCGTGATCGCGAACAACGTCGGGCGGAAACCGAAACGATTGTGGACCGATGAGGGCGAGGGCGAGCGCATCGTCGTGTTCGAGGCCGAGGACGAGCACGAAGAAGCCGCGTACATCGCCGAGGAGATCGCTCGCCTGCAGGATCTCGGGAAGCGGCTCGAGGACGTTGCCGTCTTCTATCGGACGAACGCCCAGTCCCGCGTCATCGAGGAGCTCTTCGTTCGCTTCGGCGTGACCTACCAAGTAGTGGGGGGTCTGAAGTACTACGACCGACGGGAAGTCAAGGATGCCCTTGCGTACCTTCGAGCCGTGGTCAACCCGGACGACCAGGTCTCCCTCAAGCGGATCATCAATGCCCCCAAGCGCTCGATCGGCGACACGTCGGTTGCCCACGTCGACCGACATGCCGAGGCGAACGGCATGGCGTTCATGGAGGCACTTCGTGACGCAAGGAACATCCACGCCCTCACGACGAGGGCACAGAACGCAATCCTCGACTTCGTCGCCCTGATGGACATCGTCTCGGTCAAGGCATCGAGCGGCCCGGGTGCCGCGGTCGATGCGGTCCTCAACGACACCGGATACCTCGATGCCATTCGGGCCGAACGCACGATCGAGGCCATGGGCCGGGAAGAGAACCTCAGGGAGCTCCTGAGCGCAGCCGCCGAGTTCGAGGAGACCGGGCCGGCATCGATGGGTCCCTCGGAATGGAACGCGCTCGACGGGATCGGAAAGCTCGAGATGTTCCTCGAGGCCATCAGCCTCGTCACCGATCTCGATGGGATCGACGAGTCCGACGCCGTCACCCTCATGACGCTCCACAACGCGAAGGGTCTCGAGTTCCCGGCGGTGTTCCTCACCGGACTCGAGGATGGGGTGTTCCCCCACATGCGTGCCCTCGGAGACCCTCGCGAGCTCGAAGAGGAGCGCCGGCTGTGTTACGTCGGGGTCACGAGAGCCGAGGAGCGGCTCTACCTGACCCGGGCGTGGAGCAGGAACCTCTGGGGTCAGAACAACTACAACGGCCCGAGCCGGTTCCTCGGCGAGATCCCCGATCACCTGACATCGAAAGCGAAGCGGACCCGCCGGAGCAGGACCCTCGAGGCCCGGTCACCCGTGGCGACCGTGTCCGACTCCGACATCGAGACGGGGGACAGGGTTCGCCACTCCCACTGGGGTGAGGGGACGGTCCGCGAAATCGTCGGAACGGGCGATCGCGCCGAAGCCGTCGTCGTGTTCAACGGGCACGGAGCAAAGCGGCTGCTGCTGGCGTGGGCGCCCCTCGAGAAGGTGTGACTCACACCGGCTCGAGCCGCTGGTCGGGAGTGAAGGCGCGCCGTGCCGACACCAGCGCGACGACGACCGTTGAGACGGCCACGGACCCCAGTACCAGGTACATCACAACCAGTTGGATGATGGCTGCCTCAAACGGCTCCACACCCGCGATCAGGAGGCCCGTGAACGCACCGGGCAGGGCGATCAACCCGACGACCTTGGTTCGTTCGATCTGGGGAATGAGGCTCACACGGGTCGCCTCGGCGACGATGTACCGGGTCGAACGGCGAGCATCGATGCCGAGCGCCAGCATGCCTTCGATGACGAGGCGACCATCCGAAAGCTGCTTGCGGACCTGATCAGCAGCGAGCACCGTCGCCGGGAGGACGTTCCCGATCGTGATTCCAGCGACGACGATCGCTTGGATGGGTTCGAGGGGGAGCACACCGAATCCGAACACGACGAGGAGCGAGAGGGCCGTAGAGGCTGAAATCGCCAGCGCCGCGGGAAGGATCACCGTGGAGCGACCGGCTCTTGCGCCCACCGATCTGGCAGCAACGATCACCATGCCGACGATCCATATCGGCGCGAGGACATCGTCCCATTCGGTGTCGACGATGAGCGTGAGGACGATGCCGACGGCGATGAGTTGCACTGCAGCACGCGCTGATGCCCACGCTATCGACCGCTCGACATCCAGGCCGAGCCACGAGGACATCCCCATCGCGACTGCTACCAGTACGACCGAGGCAGCGAGGACCACGATGGGGCTCGTGTCGAGGATCGAGGTTTCCATGGCTCGCCGATTGTTGCACGTCCGCGCACTCGTGGATGGCGGGTAGCGTCCCATCATGCGTGCTGAGTGTCGCCCGATCGTGCTCATCGGACCCATGGGTGCAGGCAAGACGACGATAGGGGCCCTTCTCGCCGCCAGGCTCGATCGGCCATTCGTCGACTCCGACGCATCGATCCTCACCGATCTCGGCGAGACGGGCGCAGTGATCGCCGACCGACGCGGCGTCGAGGCGCTCCACCAGATCGAACTCGCTGTGTGCTTGGACGTTCTCGGTCGGGGCGAGGCCCTGGTCTTCGCCGCTGCCGAGAGCGTGGTGGAGTCAGCGGATGCCCGCGTCCTGTTGAAGGGCGCGTTCACGGTGTGGATCGACGCGGATCCGGTCGCGCTGATGGGGAGGAGGGATCCTGCCGACCATCGTCGGATGATGGATCGGGCTGAATTCGCCGAGCGACGTGCGTCGAGGGAAGCACTCCTGGCGTCGTGCACCAGGGTCAGGGTCGACACGTCCGAGGGGAGCGCAGAGGAAGCGGTTACAGCGATTCTCGACTGCCTCACCTGACGCGTGCGCGAGGGCCCCGCTGGCCGATATCGTTGGCCGCCGTGGTACGGGCGCTCGATCCCGGAGTCCCACGAGATGTCCCTCACGCATTCACCAGGAGTCGAAGTGTCATCACCGATCATCGAGGCCGAGGGTCTGACGAAGTCATTTGGCGACGTCCACGCCCTCAAGGGTGTTGACCTCACGGTCGAGGCGGGAACCGTCTTCGGGCTCCTCGGTCCGAATGGCGCCGGCAAGACCACAATGGTGCGAATCCTGACCACCCTGCTCGCTCCAGATGCCGGGTGGGCACGGGTTGCCGGATACGACGTTGTCACCCAACGAGGGCCGCTCCGTCGTCAGATCGGGCTCGCCGGTCAGTACGCCGCCGTCGACGAGATTCTCACCGGGCGTGAGAACCTGATCATGGTCGGCCGGCTCTACCGGTTGGCGATCGCCGAGGCGAAGGCCCGCGCCGACGAGATCCTCGAACGGTTCGACCTCACCGACGCCCGTGACCGGCAGGTCAAGACGTACTCCGGCGGCATGAGGCGCAGACTCGACCTCGCGGCGAGCCTCGTCGGTCGTCCCCAGGTTCTGTTCCTCGATGAGCCGACGACCGGACTCGACCCGAGGAGTCGCCTGGGCCTCTGGGATTTCATCGAGGACCTCGTTGCCGAAGGTACGACACTCCTGTTGACCACCCAGTACCTGGAGGAGGCAGACCGCCTCGCCAACCGGATCGCCGTGATCGACCACGGAACGGTGATTGCTGAAGGTACCAGCACCGACCTGAAGGGAACGATCGGCGGTGACGTCCTCGAGCTCGAGCTCGCTGATCCGGGTCAGCTCGAAGCTGCCGTGGCCGCCCTCTCCGGCATGTGTTGCGGCGAACCGACGATCGAGCACCTCACGACCACGGTGAGGATCCCGGTGGAGTCCGCCGTCGGAACCATTACCGATGCGGTGCGCAGAATCGACGCAGCGGGCATCGGACTCGTCGACATCGCTGTTCATCGTCCAACCCTCGACGATGTGTTCCTCAGCCTGACGGGTGAGCACGTGGACCAGGTGACAGACGAAGGTTCGCCGTTGGAGCCTTCGAGGAGCCACTCGTGACGGCCTCCACCGCACCATCGCCGCCACCTTTCGTCGAGCAAGAGGTGAACACGGGTACCGGACCGATCTGGGTTGTCCTCGACACGGTGGTCATCATGCAGAGGAACCTGCTCAAGTACGTCAGGGTTCCCACCCTCCTCGTGTTCTCGACCGTCCAGCCCATCATGTTCGTGCTGCTGTTCGCGTTCGTCTTCGGCGGCGCGATCGCGCTTCCGGGGATCGACTACATCGACTTCCTTATGGCGGGCATCTTCATCCAGACCTCGGTGTTCGGCTCCACGAACACCGGTATCGGACTTGCCGAGGACATGAACAGGGGTCTGATCGACCGGTTCCGGTCCCTTCCGATGAGCCGGTCCGCCGTGCTCGCCGGTCGCACCCTCTCGGACTCGGTGAGGAACCTCTTCGTCGTGTCCCTGATGGTCGCCGTCGGGTATGTCATAGGGTTCAACTTCCAGAACGGCTTCGTCAACGCGGTCCTCGCCATCGTCCTGGTGATGCTGTTCGGCTATGCGTTCACCTGGATCTCGGCCACGATCGGGCTGGCCATCAAGGATGTCGAGTCGGTCCAGGCGGCCAGTTTCATCTGGCTGTTCCCGCTGACCTTTGCGTCATCGGCATTCGTGCCGGTGGAGACCATGCCAGATTGGTTGGCATGGTTTGCACGAAACAACCCGGTCACCCATGCGGTGAACGGTGCTCGCTATCTCATTGTCGGCGAACCATGGGGATTCCAGGCGGACGTGTTCAAGGCCCTGGCGTGGGTGGCGATCCTGCTCGCCGTGTTCGTGCCACTCGCCGTCGGCCGATATCGAAAGGCCGTGTGACGCAACATTGGCTTCGGCATCACATGGGCGCACCGACGGCCGTATCGTTCCGTGAACCGTGGATCCGGCCGCACCACGTGATCCGGGAGTGAGGTACGACATGCTGACGAGATCCGACTTCCCGACCGATTTCGCCTGGGGCGTCGCTGCCTCGGCGTATCAGATCGAAGGCGCCGTTGCCGAGGGAGGGAGAAGTCCCTCGATCTGGGACACCTTCTCCCATTCGCCGGGCCGAACCTTCGAGGGTCATACCGGCGACATGGGAGCCGACCACTACCACCGCTTCGTCGAGGACGTCGCGATCATGGCCGAGCTCGGCGTGAATGCCTACCGCCTGTCCCTGTCGTGGTCGAGGATCCTCCCCGAAGGCGTCGGTGAGGTCAATGCGGAGGGCATCGACTTCTACCGGACGCTCTGTGGGCTGATGGGCGAAAAGGGGATCACCCCCTTCGTCACCCTGTATCACTGGGATCTGCCCGAGATCCTCCACCAGCGTGGGGGATGGGAGAACCCTGACTCGGTCGAGTGGTTCACCGAGTACGCCGTCGCAGCCAAGGAGCATCTCGGGGATCTCGTGAAGGTCTGGGCGACCTTCAACGAGCCGCACTGCACGGCGTTCCTCGGGTACAGCGATGGTGTGCATGCCCCCGGAGTCACGGACCCCGGTGCTGCGTACGTCGTGGCGCACCACCTCATGGTCGCCCACCACCGAGCCAGCGCGGCGATGCGGACGACCAGACCGAGCGACGACGACCGGATCGGAATCGTCCTGAACCTGATTCCTGCATGGGCTGAGGACTCGAGCGTAGAGGCCCAGACTGCTGCCGATGGTGTCGACGCGATCCACAACAGGTTGTTCGCTTCGGCGGTGCTCGACGGTGAGTATCCGGACGCCGTGCTGCGGTCCGTGGAGCGGTTCGGGGTGACGGATCGCATCGACACCGACCTCCTGGCACGTGTGAAGGTGCCCATCGACTACCTCGGGGTGAATTACTACAACGTCAACCACATCGCCGCCGAGGAGGGTGCACCGATGATCGGTCAGTGGCCGGGCGCCGAGGATGCCGTCCTCATGCGTCCGCCCGGTCATCTCACCGACATGGACTGGGGTGTGGAGCCGGTGGCGTTGACCTGGATGCTCAACCGTGTGACCCAATGGGCACCCGGACTGCCCCTGTATGTCACCGAGAACGGCGCCGCCTATCCGGACGTGCCGGACGCGAACGGCGTCGTCCACGACGATCTTCGCCGTGAGTACATCGAGGCCCACATCGCCGCGATCCACGATGCGATCGAGGAAGGCGCCGACGTTCGCGGCTACTTCGTCTGGTCCCTGCTCGACAACTTCGAATGGTCGCACGGCTACCGGATGCGATTCGGCATCGTCAGGGTCGACTACGAGACGATGGAGCGCACCATCAAGGACAGCGGCCGCTGGTATCAGAGGTTCCTCGCCGGGGACGCATCGATCGTCTGAGGTGGCGAGGATGTCCGCTCCCTGAGTTCGAGTCCGACGGATTCCGTGCCAACTACCATCGCCTCGCATGCCGATTCGCATCCTCATCGCAAAGCCGGGCCTCGACGGTCACGATCGTGGCGCCAAGGTCGTGGCGCGCGCACTGCGTGACGCCGGATGCGAGGTGATCTACACGGGCCTCCATCAGACGCCGTCCCAGATCGCCGAGGTGGCGCTGCAGGAGGATGTCGATGGCGTCGGGCTCTCTGCCCTGTCGGGAGCCCACCTGACCCTCTTCCCCAGCGTCGTGGACGAGCTGCGCGCCCGAGGTGCGAGCGATGTGGTGGTGTTCGGCGGCGGCATCATCCCCGATGCGGACGTCCCGATCCTCGAGGCCGCCGGCGTCGAGCACGTGTTCGGGCCGGGGACGTCGCTCGAGGCAATCCGTAGATGGGTCGACGACCGATTCGGCACCGAGGGACCGACAGGGGAGGACGCATGAAGATCCACGAATACCAGGCGAAGGCCCTGATGGCCGATCGCGGCATCGCGGTGCCCTCGGGGTTCGTCGCCACCACCGTGGAGGAAGCCGTCGCGGGCGTGCGACCCCTCTTCGAGTCGACCGGCAACAACGTCGTCGTCGTGAAGTCGCAGATCCATGCGGGCGGGCGCGGGAAGGGTCGGTTCAAGGAGCATCCGGACATCGGAGGTGTCACGGTGGTCCTCGACGGTCTGACGGGCGGAATCGAGGCCGCAGAGGTCGCCGTCCGCGAGCTCGCAGGCAGGATGCTCGGCTCAACCCTCGTCACCGTGCAGACGGGTGAGGAAGGCAAGACGGTCAATCGCCTCTACATCGAACAGGGCATCGACATCGCAACCGAGTTGTATGTCTCGATCGTGCTCGACCGCTCGACGAGTCGCAACATCGTGATGGCGTCGACGGAGGGCGGAACCGAGATCGAGGTCGTCGCCGAAGCTACCCCCGACAAGATCCTGATGGAGGAGATCGATCCGGCCTTCGGGCTGCTCGGCTTCCAGGCGCGGTCCATCGCGTACGGCCTGGGGCTCGAGGGCGAGGCGTTCTCGAACGGTGTCGCCTTCCTCGAGGCCCTCTCGGAAGCAGCGGTTGCGCTCGACACCGATCTCGTGGAGATCAATCCGCTCGTCGTGACCACGGACGGCACGGTGATGGCGCTCGACGGGAAGATGTCGTTCGAGGCCAACGCGCTCTACCGGCACCCCGACGTCGTGGCCCTCCGTGACGAATCTGAGGAGGATCCCGCCGAACTCACCGCCAAGGAGCACGGCCTGTCGTTCATCAAGCTCGACGGCACGATCGGGTGCATGGTCAACGGTGCAGGCCTCGCAATGGCGACGATGGACATCATCAAGTTCGTGGGTGGTGAACCTGCGAACTTCCTCGACGTCGGTGGCGGCGCCGACAAGGATCAGATCGTCGCAGCGTTCAAGATCATCACGGCGGACCCGAACGTCGAGGGCATCTTCATCAACATCTTCGGTGGGATCATGCGCTGTGACACGATCGCTGAAGGTGTCGTGGAGGCTGTCCGGGAAGTGGGCCTCGAGGTCCCCCTCGTCGTTCGCCTCGAGGGGACGAACGTGGAGCTGGGAAAGAGGATCATCGATGAGTCCGGGCTCAACGTCGTCAGCGCCTCGGACATGAAGGACGGGGCGACCAGGATCGTGGAGTTGACCAGATGAGCGTGCTCGTTGACACGACGACGAGGGTGCTCGTCCAGGGGATGGGACGGACGGGCCGCTTCCATACGGACACGGCGATCGCGTACGGCACGAACATGGTCGGCGCCGTCCACCCCTCGCGGGCTGGCACGACGGAGACCTTCACCGGCGCAACGGATCACAGCGGTGTTCCGGGGCGCGCCGACAGCTACTCGGTCGACGTGCCCATCTTCCGGACGGTCGCGGATGCCGTTGCCGAGACGGGAGCGAACGCGTCGGTCGTCTACGTTCCTCCCCCGTTCGCCGCGGATGCGATCATGGAAGCCGCAGACGCAGGCGTGCCTCTCATCATCGCGATCACTGAGGGGATCCCGGTCGCGGACATGGTCATCGCGAAGCGATACCTCAGCAACCGCGACGTCCGCCTCGTTGGTCCGAACTGCCCCGGCGTGATCACTCCCCGTGCCTGCAAGATCGGCATCATGCCGGGCTACATCCACATGCCGGGCCGGATCGGTGTCGTCTCCAGATCGGGGACCCTCACATACGAGGCGGTGCATCAGCTGACACTCAACGGCCTTGGCCAGACGACGGCGATCGGTATCGGTGGTGATCCGGTCAACGGCACCAACTTTGTCGATTGCCTTCAGCTCTTCAATGAAGACCCTGCAACCGAAGGGGTCATCATGATCGGCGAGATCGGCGGAACGGCCGAAGAAGAGGCCGCTGCATGGATCTCAGCCAACATGACGAAGCCCGTGGCCGGATTCATCGCAGGAACCTCTGCTCCGCCTGGAAAGCGGATGGGCCATGCGGGAGCGATCATTTCCGGCGGCAAGGGAACCGCGGGGGCCAAGATCGATGCACTCGAGGCGGCCGGGGTCGTCGTCGCTCCAACCCCGACCGACATGGGTGCAGCAATGCTGCGCGCTATGGGCTAGCCGGGGACTCCCACCGGAGGTGAGTCGTCCAGGGCCACACACCATCCGGTAAGGCCCGCCACGTCGCATAGAATCGGCGTCGATGCCAGACCCAAGACCGATCGCCGTCCTCATCTCGGGGAGTGGCTCGAACCTCCAGGCCCTCATCGATGCTGGCGAACGCGGTGAGCTCGACTGCAGGATCAGGGTCGTCGTCGCAGACCGTCCCGGCGCCCGAGGGCTCGAGCGTGCACGGCACGCAGGTATCCCGACGGTGGTCGTCCCATGGGAACAGTCTGACGACAGGGTGTCGTTCACCTCTGCCATCTGCGACGCGGCCACGAATCATGGCGCGACCGGTCTCGTCCTCGCAGGGTTCATGAGGGTCCTCGCCCCGAACGCGATCGAGAGGTTCCCGAACGCGATCCTCAACATCCACCCTGCACTCCTCCCGTCGTTTCCCGGAGCACGCGCCGTGGAACTCGCGCTCGACCACGGTGTGACCCTCACCGGGGTCACCGTCCACTTCGTCGACGAACAGGTGGACCACGGCCCGATCATCGCTCAACAGGCAGTGCCTGTGCATCCCGGTGACGATCGTGAGACGCTCCATGCCCGGATCCAGGAGGTGGAGCATCGTCTCTACCCGAAAGTCGTCGCGGCGTTCGGGCGGGGCGACCTGACCGTGGTGGGTCGTCGGGTCCACTGGGCCGACGCATCCCGGGCCCTGGAGGCCGTGTGATCGACGCGATCCCCGTGAAGCGGGCACTCATCTCGGTATCAGACAAGCGCGGAATCACGGAGCTCGCCGCGGCCCTCGCCGATGAGGGCGTCGAGATCGTCTCGTCCGGTGGTACGGCGCACCACCTCGAACAGTCGGGGATCGCAGTCGTGCGTGTCGAGGATGTGACGGGGGAGCCGGAGCTGCTCGGTGGACGCGTCAAGACACTCCACCCGAAGGTCCACGGCGGCATCCTCGCCGACCTCGACGTTGAAGCGCATCGGCGGAACCTCCTCGACTTCGGCATCGAGCCGTTCGAGCTCGTCGTCGTCAACCTGTATCCGTTCGAGGCGACGGTCGCATCAGGCGCCTCGACGGATGAGATCATCGAGAAGATCGACATCGGCGGACCGACCATGATCCGCGCCGCTGCGAAGAACCACGCATGGGTGGCCACTGTCGTGTCGCCGGACCGATACGGGGACGTGATTGCAGCTGTTGCCGGGGGAGGGACGACGGCGTCGTTTCGGCAGGAACTCGCAAGGGAGGCGTTCTTCCGGACAGCGCAGTACGACGCGGCGATCGTGAACTGGTTCGAGCGCGAAGGAGCTGATCGGCTCGCACTCGCCCTCACCAAGAAGGCATCGCTGCGATACGGGGAGAACCCGCACCAACCAGCTGCGCTCTACGCCGCCGATGGTTCGAGGGGCTGGTGGGTGGGCGCCGAGCAGCTCCAGGGCAAGGAGATGTCGTTCAACAACTGGGCCGACGCCGATGCTGCCTGGCGCCTCGTGTCCGACCTCCCCGACGGTTCGGTCGCGATCCTCAAGCACATGAACGCCTGTGGGGTGGCGAGGGGGGCCACGATGGCCGAGGCGTTCGACAAGGCGTGGGAGTGCGACCCGATGTCGGCGTTCGGCGGGGTCATTGCATGCAATGGTCCCGTCGACGGAGCGACTGCGACTGCGATCAGCCGCTTCTTCGTCGAGATCGTGATTGCTCCCTCAATCGATGACGAGGCCCGTTCGATCCTCGCCGCCAAGCGCAACCTCCGCGCGTTCGTGGCACCTCCGCCGTCCGGATTCGACCTCGACATCCGGTCGATCGACGATGGGTTCCTCATCCAGAAGACCGACATGATCGGTGGGGGATCCCGAGATTGGGAGTCGAAGGCGAGGAATCCGACCGATGCAGAGCTGCGCGATCTCGAGATGGCGTGGGTCATCGCCGCCTACACGAAGTCGAACGCGATCGTGCTCGTCAAGGATGGAGCCGCCGTCGGGGTCGGCGCTGGCGACCAGAGCCGCGTCGGAGCAGCAGAACGAGCCCTCGCGAAGGCAGGGCACCGCTCGAAAGGCGCCGTCTGTGCCTCCGATGCGTTCTTCCCGTTCCGTGACGGTCCTGACGCGATGGCTGCGGCCGGTGTCACCGCGATCGTGGCCCCCGGAGGCTCGATGCGCGACGACGAGGTGGTCCAGTCGGCGATCGACCATGATGTGGCCCTGATGTTCACGAGCGAAAGGCACTTCCGACATTGAGCGCCACCATCCTCTCAGGAACTGACGTCGCTGCCATCGTCCGCTCCAGCGTCGCACAGGACGTCACCGAGCTCGAGGCACTCGGGACGAACGTGGGCCTCGCAACGGTGCTCGTCGGCGATGATCCGGCTTCTCACGTGTACGTGTCGTACAAGCACAAGGACGCCCGCTCCGTCGGTATCGCCTCCATCGATGTCAAGCTGCCGGCCCGGGCAACCCAGGCCGAAGTCATGGACGCCGTCGACGAGCTCAATGCGCGCGCAGACGTCACCGGCATCATCGTCCAGCTACCCCTGCCTGACCACCTCGACGGTGAGGCGGCGGTCGAACGCGTCCTCCCGTCCAAAGATGCCGATGGCCTCCACCCCTTCAACCTCGGACGGATGATCCTCGGGAGGCCCGCCCCACTCCCTGCAACACCATCGGGTGTGATGATGCTCCTGAGCCACTACGGCATCGCGACGGAAGGCAGGACTGCCGTGGTCGTCGGCAGGAGCTTCCTCGTCGGCAAGCCGATGGGCCTCCTCCTCGGAGCAAAAGGTGTCGACGCAACGGTCGTCCAGGCGCACTCTCGTACGCTGGACCTCCCTGCCGTGTGCCGATCCGCGGACATCCTCGTCACTGCGGTCGGGAGTCCGGGCATGGTCACGGCGGAGTTCGTCAAGCCCGGCGCGGTCGTGATCGATGTCGGGACGAACCGCACCGACGACGGTCTCGTCGGCGACGTAGCATTCGACGAGGTTGCCGAGGTCGCTTCTGCGATCACCCCGGTCCCCGGTGGCGTCGGCCCCATGACGAGAGCGTCACTTCTCGCCAACACCGTGATGCTCGCCCATGCGGCACGCGCCGCGGCCCAGGGCGGAATTCCCAGTTCGACAACACGGATGGAGTAGCAATGGCGACACCGATCACCAAGTCCGAGGACGGCCTTCGAGTACCGAATGACCCGATCCTCCCCTTCATAGAGGGCGACGGCATCGGTCCGGACATCTGGGCATCCGCACAGAACGTATTCGACGCAGCCGTCGCGAAGGCATACGGGGGAGATCGCTCGATTGCGTGGATGGAAGTCCTCGCTGGCGAGAAGGCATTCAACGAAACGGGTGAATGGCTCCCCGACGAGACCGTCGAGGCCTTCCGCACCTACCTCGTCGGCATCAAGGGGCCACTCACCACGCCCGTCGGCGGCGGAATCCGATCCCTGAACGTTGCGCTTCGTCAGATCCTCGACCTGTATGTGTGCCTCCGCCCGGTCCGGTGGTACGCCGGAGTGCCCTCGCCCGTCAAGCACCCCGAAGCGGTCGACATGGTGATCTTCCGTGAGAACACCGAGGATGTGTACGCCGGCAAGGAACTCGAGGCAGGATCCGAGGGGGTTCGGAAGCTGCTGGCCTTCCTCGACGAAACCTATGGGTGGGACATACGCGCTGACTCGGGGCTCGGCATCAAGCCGATCTCGGAGACGGGTACGAAGCGCCTCGTCCGTGCTGCGATCCAGTACGCCCTCGACCAGGGTCGGCGGTCCGTGACGCTCGTCCACAAGGGAAACATCATGAAGTTCACGGAGGGGGCGTTCCGTGAGTGGGGCTACGAGGTCGTGCGCGACGAGTTCGCCGATGTGGCCGTCGGTTGGGAGGACTGCAACGGGCAGCCCGGTGACCGCATGCTCGTCAAAGATGTCATCGCCGATGCCTTCCTCCAGCAGATCCTCACACGACCTGCCGAGTACGACGTCATCGCGACCATGAACCTCAACGGCGACTACATATCCGACGCGCTCGCCGCACAGGTCGGTGGCATCGGCATCGCACCGGGGGGAAACATCAACTATGAGTCCGGGTTCGCGATCTTCGAGGCGACCCACGGGACGGCTCCGAAGTATGCGGGACTTGACAAGGTGAACCCCGGATCTGTCATCCTCTCGGGGGAGATGATGTTCCGGTACCTCGGCTGGGCCGAGGCAGCGGACCTGATCGTCACCGGCATGGAGGCCGCGATCGGCGACAGGATCGTCACCTATGACTTCGCTCGGCTGATGGAGAACGCCACCGAGGTCTCGTGCTCGGCCTTCGGTGAAGCCGTGGTCGACAGGATGTCATAGAACGAGGAGGAAGCAATGAGCAAGGTCACCGTTGTCGGGGCAGGGAAGTACGGATCCACGACCGTCCAGCGGATCGCTGAGTGGGACATCGTCGACGAGGTGGTCATGACGGACATCGTCGAAGGCCTGCCACAGGGTCTCGCACTCGACATGAACCAATCCCGACCCGTCGTCGGCTACAGGACGCTCGTGACGGGAACGAACGACTACGCCGACACGGCAGGTTCGGACGTCGTCGTCATCACGGCGGGTCTGCCTCGAAAGCCCGGCATGTCGAGGATGGACCTCTTGGGTGTCAACGCCGGAATCGTCACCTCGGTCACCGAGGAGATCGTCAGATACTCACCCGAAGCCGTGATCATCGTCGTGACGAACCCGCTCGATCAGATGACCACGCTGGCAGCACAGGTCTCGGGACTGCCAAAGCACAAGGTACTCGGACAGGCGGGAATGCTCGACAGTGCCCGCTTCGCCCACTTCATCTCCGAGGCCTCAGGCCACGATGTCCTCGACATCACCGCTGTCACCCTCGGATCGCATGGTGAGACGATGGTCCCCGTGCCCTCTTTGTGCAAGGTGGGGGAGCGGCCCTTGACCGACGTCCTCGATCCGGAGTCGATCGAGGGGCTTGTCGACCGAACCCGCAACGGCGGCGGGGAGATCGTCGCATACCTCAAGACCGGATCCGCGTACTACGCCCCATCCGCCGCGGCAGCCGCGATGGTGAAGGCCATCGTCGAGGATGCCGGAGCCCAGATGCCCGTGTGCGCGTGGATGGAGGGTCAGTACGGCATCTCGGACGTGTACCTCGGTGTGTTGGCCAGACTCGGTCGCAATGGCGTCGAAGAGGTCGTCGAGGTGCCCCTCACCGGCGACGAGGTCAAGGGACTCGTCGAAGCGGCGGCAGCCGTAAAGGAGAAGGTCGGAGAACTCGCGGACCTCTGACGACCCTAGTTCGTGGAGGCTGCGGCCTTCTCTGCCGCGTACGCCTCGGCCGCCTCCTGGATTTCCCGGGTGCTGACCTCTGCGGCAGCGCGTTGGCGCTTGGCACGGGCATGGGTGGCAACGATGTCACGGCGCCGCGCCCACAGTCCGACGGTTGCGACGAACAGGATCGTGGCACCCATGCCTGCGAGCCACCAACCGGGCGCCGCTTGGACATCCTTGTACTGAGCAGCGATCCCGGTCGAGCCATCGGCTTGCACCGTCGCCAGCTGGGTGTCGATGAGATGCTGACGGAGCGCGCCAGCGGACAACACGATGACGCCCCATGCGGCCACGGACGCAACGATCAGCACTCGGTTCGCCGCCAGGCCGATCGGTTGGATGGACATCGAGAGGCCGCCTGTCAACAGGGCGACGAAGAGGACCAGGATCCACGTCTCGAGCACGAGTTCGCTCCCGACGACCGTAGCC
This sequence comes from Acidimicrobiia bacterium, assembly GCA_035461905.1. Classification (GTDB taxonomy): domain Bacteria; phylum Actinomycetota; class Acidimicrobiia; order Spongiisociales; family UBA5794; genus SZUA-442. Next base: position 65,405 of record DATHUV010000088.1, read on the forward strand.
GCCAGCACTCCGAAGACGAGGGCGAACACGATGATGAAGGTCGCCATGGCTCGTCGGAAGAACCGGATCCTCTGTCCGAGGATGCTGCGGAGGGCGAGGGAGATCGCTGTTGCGAGGATGGTCGCCACGACGACGCTCATCACCGTGGTGACGGTGAGGGTGATCTCACGATCCGCGGCGAAGAGGAAGGCGAAGGCGGTGGCCGCCACGACCAAGTAGGTCGCAAGGGCCACCGACGTGCGGTTCTTCATTGCCCCTTCCCACGACACGGCGAGACCACCGATGAGGAGCAGGACCCCGAGCACGGCGTACACCACACCGTGGTCAGATTCGTAGCCGCGGATGGACCATGGAGCGATGAGGAAGCCGAATGACTGGTTGACCCTGGCGACTTCCCACACCACTGAAGCGATGATGATCGCCGGTCCGAGTGCGATCGCGATCTTCGTCCAATTCTTCTTCACAGGGATGGCCTCCGGTCCGGGCGGTACTCTATCGGATCGCGGGAGGTGCAGCACGTCAGAAGTGCCTATTGTTGCTACACATTCGGGTGCTGGGTAGAGTTACACTCGTGTTATTCGTTCCACGACCGTCGTGGACAACCCAGGAGGTTTCCCATGAACAAGGGCGAACTCATCGAAGCCGTCGCTCGCAACACAGGCGAGTCGAAAGCATTGGCTGAGAAGATCGTCAACGAGACGCTCGACGTCATCGTGACGGGAGTCGTTGCATCCGGCAAGGTCGCGATCACGGGCTTCGGTACGTTCGAGGCACGCAACCGTGCGGCTCGTACGGCGCGCAACCCACAGACGGGTGCCGAGATCCATGTCAAGGCAACTCGGGTTCCGGCATTCAAGGCGGGCAAGGGGTTCAAGGACGCCGTGAAGCCCGGCTGACCCACGAACGACGACCAACGATCGGAAGGCGCCCCAAATGGGGCGCCTTCCCGTTTCCTGCCCGCGTGAGCCCGCGTCAGGCCTCGTAGTCCACATCGAGGCCCGAGAGCACCCGTGCGTAGTCGTTGATCACGTTCTGGTGCATCATGATCTTCGCCATGTTCCCACCGACCTTGATCTTGCCTGTCATGAATGCCATCTGGACGTTGAGCTCGCCCTTGGAGATCGCCTTGGACGTTTCGTAGTCGCTCCCGACGGTGACATCGGGATCGGGTAGCGGCTCAGGTGAGGTGACGGCAGTGCCGTCGGCGATCTTCAAGTGATACGACAGGTCGCCCTGTGGCGCACCCGTGACGTCGAACTGGACGGCAAGGGTGACGTTTGCGATCGAGTTCTGAAACCCGGCGTCGTTGTTCAACGCATCCTGGGCCGCACTGAAGTGGTCGTCGCTGAGGAACGTGGCCACGGTGGATCCTTTCATCGATGTCGGTCGAGCCGAGTGTACCCGTCCGGCTCCGACGAGCCGGAGCCCGCTCTACGCCTTCTGGCCGGCGCGGACCCTATTGCGGAACTGGGCCCTCACGTAGTCGCTGTTCATCATGGCGATGAAGTCGATCGAGATGTTCTTCGGGCACGCCTTCTCGCACTCACCGTGGTTCGTGCACGATCCGAAGTACTCCTCCATGGTCTCGACCATGGCGACGGCTCGTGAGTAGCGCTCGGGTTGGCCCTGGGGAAGCAGGTTGAGGTGCTGCATCTTCGCCGCCGTGAACAGGTTCGCTGCACTGTTCGGACATGCTGCGACGCAAGCGGCGCATCCGATGCACGCGGCAGCGTCCATTGCGGCGTCGGCGGCCTCCTTCGGCACCCGTGTGATGTTGGCGTCGGGCGCCGCGCCGGTGTTGATCGAGATGTATCCGCCGGCCTCGACGATCCTGTCGAAGGCTGATCGATCGACGATGAGATCCTTGATGACGGGCATGGCCGTCGCACGCCACGGTTCGATGGTGATGGAGTCCCCGTTGGAGAACTTGCGCATGTGGAGTTGACAGGTCGCAGTTCCACTCTGCGGACCGTGCGGCTCCCCATTGATCATCACGCCGCATGTTCCGCAGATGCCCTCGCGGCAGTCGTGATCGAACGCGATCGGTTCCTCACCGACCTTGTTCAGGTGCTCGTTGACCCCGTCGAGCATCTCGAGGAACGACGCGTCCTCGGACACGTTCCTCGCCTCGTACGTCTTGAACGCACCCTGCGCGTCGGGGCTCGCCTGGCGCCACACCTTGAGAGTCAGGTTCATCTACTTGTAGCTCCTCTGCGTGGGCTCGACGTACTCGAATGTGAGGGGCTCCTTGTGGAGGACCTGTGGCGTGGCGTCGTCGACCCATGCCCACGCGGAGACGAACGAGAAGTTCTCATCGTCGCGTCTCGCCTCCCCTTCAGCCGTCTGGTGCTCGACCCGGAAGTGGCCCCCGCAGGACTCCTCACGGTCGAGCGCGTCGCGGCACATCAGTTCACCGAGTTCGAGGAAGTCAGCGACCCTGCCAGCCTTCTCGAGGGACTGGTTCAGGCTGTCCGATGTTCCGAGCACCTTCAGGTCCTTCCAGAACTCCGCCCTGAGCTCCCGAATCTCTGCAATGGCCTTCTCGAGCCCCTCACGGCTGCGGGCCAGGCCGCAATGGTCGATCATGATGGTCCCGAGCCTCCTGTGGAAGTAGTCGACGGACCTCGTCCCCCCGATCGCGAGGAACCGTGCGGTTCGTTCCTCCACCTCAGTCTCGACCTCGCGGAATGCCTCGTCCTGCGTCGAAACGGGTTCAGTGTTGAGCCAGTCGGACAGGTACTGGCCGATGGTGTACGGGAGGACGAAGTAGCCGTCTGCGAGACCCTGCATGAGGGCTGAAGCCCCGAGGCGATTCGCACCGTGATCGGAGAAGTTCGCCTCACCGATCGCGTAGAGACCCGGCACCGTCGTCATGAGGTCGTAGTCCACCCACAATCCGCCCATCGTGTAGTGCGGTGCCGGGTAGATGCGCATCGGGACGGTGTAGGGGTCCTCGTCGGTTATCCGTTCGTACATCTCGAAGAGGTTGCCATAGCGTTCCTCGATGGTGGCCCTGCCGAGGCGGTCGATCGCATTCCGAAAGTCCAGATAGACGCCGTTCCTCAGTGGGCCGATGCCGCGGTTCTGTTCGATCAGGCGCATTGCCGCTCGTGAGGCGACATCGCGCGGCACCAGGTTTCCGAACGCCGGGTACTGACGCTCGAGGTAGTAGTCGCGCTCGTCCTCTGGGATGTCGTTGGGCGCCCTCGCGTCATCAGGATCCAGGGGAACCCATATCCGGCCGTCGTTGCGGAGCGACTCCGACATCAGCGTGAGCTTTGACTGGTGTTCGTCTGAGGCAGGGATACACGTCGGGTGGATCTGGGTGAAGCACGGGTTCGCGAACAGCGCGCCTTTCCTGTGTGCCCTCCACACCGCAGTGGCGTTGCATGCCATGGCGTTCGTGGAGAGGAAGAACACGTTCGAGTAGCCGCCGGTGGCGAGGATGACGGCGTGTGCCGAGTGCGACGACACCTCTCCGGTCAGGAGATCCCGAACGACGATGCCCACGGCCCTGCCGTCCTTCACGACCACGTCGAGCATCTCGGTGCGGCTGTGGAACTCGACCGTCCCCGCCTTGATCTGCCTCGAAAGTGCCTGGTATGCGCCGAGGAGGAGCTGTTGGCCGGTCTGGCCCCTGGCGTAGAAGGTGCGTGAGACCTGCGCTCCACCGAACGATCGGTTGTCGAGCAGCCCGCCGTACTCGCGTGCGAACGGCACACCCTGGGCCGTCGTCTGGTCGATGATCTCGTTGGAGACCTCGGCGAGTCGGTAGACGTTCGACTCGCGGGAGCGAAAGTCTCCACCCTTCACGGTGTCGTAGAACAGGCGGTAGACCGAATCGCCGTCGTTCGCGTAGTTCTTCGCGGCGTTGATGCCACCCTGGGCTGCGATGGAATGTGCGCGTCGTGCGGAGTCATGGAAGGTGAATGCCTTCACTCTGTACCCGAGTTCTCCCAGCGTCGCGGCGGCTGATGCGCCTGCGAGTCCCGTTCCGACGACGATGATCTCGTACTTGCGCTTGTTCGCGGGGTTGACGAGTTTCGTGTCGAACCTGTGCTGTTCCCATCGCTGCTGGATCGGTCCGGCCGGCGTCCGGGCGTAGAGGGTGGGGGAGGATGTGTCGTTCACGTTCTGCCTTCCGCTCACGAGACGGCCCCCGTCCACACGGCGACAACGATCGCAACGTTCCCAAGGAAGACAAGGGCCGCGAACCCGACCGCGAACGCACGGCGAGCGACCTTGTACCGCGGGCTCACGACGCCGAGGCTCTGGAAGAGGCTCCAACCGCCGTGATAGATGTGGAGAGCGAGAGCAGCCTGGGCGACGAGGTAGAAGATCGCAACAGGTGGACGCGTGAGGCTTGCGATGATGTTGTCGTACACGGCCCCGTAGACGAAGTCGGGGTTCGCCCACCCGAACGTCAGGTCCGCCAGGTGGAACAGGGTGAACAAGAGGATGATCGTCCCACCCCAGCGCATGGTGCGGCTTGCGTAGTTCGCTGCGGCGTAATGGCGTTGAGCGTCGTACCGGTCCCAGCCCCGCGCCTCCCAGTTGCGACGTGTGAGTGCGGCCGAGGCTCCGATGTGGATGGCGAATGCGGCGATGAGGCCGATACGGAAGAGCCACAGCACCGTTCCGTGCGGAAGGATCTCGCCGCCGAGGTTGCGCAGGGCCTCGCCGTACAGATCGATCTCGTACTGCCCGAGTTCGTTCATGCCGAGGAAGATCTTCAGGTTCCCGATCATGTGCGCCAGCACATAGAGCAAGAGCCCGATCCCCGTCAGTGCCATCAGCCACTTGAGTCCGATGGAGGAGGAGAAGAATCCTCCGAGCCAGTCCTGCCAGCGCTCCCTGCGGTGGACATCAGCACGTTGGTGTGTGGTCGTCACGGACGGATCCTTCGCTGTTGCGTCTCAGCATGATTATCGCGGGCTTCGGGAACTGTTGCGACACGAGGCAGGATCACCTGAACCGGTGCGCTCCTCGGGTGCACTCCCGCCGAAGGGAGCGAAATCCTTGACAAGCGAACCGAAATACGCGCGCGCGGACTTGACACGCGCGCGCGCCCTTGGTTGAATCACAGAATTGTAATTACAACCTTGTAGGAGCCCGCGTGATCGTCGACCTTCTCGAAGCGCTCAAGGACGGGGGCATCGACATGTCCTGGCAGGACTTCGCAAACTGCCGGGGCGCCGATCCCGACCTGTTCTTTCCCGAACGCGGCGCGTCGACGCGTGTTGCGAAGTCCATCTGCCGGGAGTGCACCGTGCGAGACGAGTGTCTGGAGTTCGCGATCGTCTCGAGTGAGAAGTTCGGGATTTGGGGCGCTATGTCGGAGCGGGAGCGTCGCAAGATTCGTCGGGATCGCCAGATCACGATCAGGCGGAGGCAGGTCGGCTGACGACGACGCGCGCTGAGGGACAGGACTCAACCGGATCCCCTCCCTCCGTGGCGTACAATCCGGCCAGACAACCAAGGAGTCGTGTGTGGCCCTCATCGTCCTGATCGTCGCCGTCATCGCTATCGCCATCATCGGTCTCGTAGTCATGGCACTGCGCTCGGTGGGCCAGTCCGGTGGGCAGGCATCTTCGGGATCAGGGCGCGGGGGTGGATCCCCGAGGCGGTCGATGCCGCCCGTTCGCGACTTCCATGTCCGGGGTGAGACAGCATCCGTCTACTTCGGTGTTCCACTCGGGGATGCCGCAGCCGGCACCCACCTCACGGAACTGCTCGCCGCCAACGCGGTCGAGGTCGTGCGGGACAAGGTCGACAGCGGTCTCCCCCTCGATGGTGTCAGCCACATTGCCGTCTTCGCCCTTCGAGGAGACGATCCGGAGCTCCTCACGACCGTGGATCTGCCGAGCGGCGGAGAACTCCCGGATGAGGCTCCCATCCTCTCGCGCGATCCGAAGACCCACGACCCGATCGGGGCCGTGCAGGCCGTGGCGGCAGACGTCTCCGTGGCGAAGCCCTCCGGTGCGTCGGACGCGCTCGAGCCCATCGTCGATCTCGTTGAGCTCTCGGGCCCGACCGAGGCCCACATGCGATCCCTCGGGATCGACACCTCCTCCATGTCGCTCGAGGACTTCGCAGTCGGCCTCCTCAGGGTCAGCGGGTACCAGGTCGATCCGGGTCCATCCGGGTTCACGCTTCCATCGGTTGGCAACGGAAAGGTATTCAGGGCATCTCGCGGGGCGGACACGGCGATTCTTGCGATCGTCCAACACACCGAAGGCGATTATCCGGAGCTGGACGAGCGCGTGCTCGCAGAGTTCTCGGTAGCTGTTGCACAGGCAAACCCGAAGCGGGCGATCCTGGTGACCGACAAGTTCGGCCCCTATGCCATGTACGAGCGGGAGCGGCGGGACAAGCGCCTCGTCCTCATCACGAGGGAGCGCCTCCAGGCGTTCGCGGACTCCTTCGAGCTCGGCTGATCGCAAGGCGCTCCGTGCTCGATCGGTAGACTGGTCGACGTCGGAGGCGCGCACCCCCGGCGTGCCACCCTCGGAACTCTCGTGCAACCGGGAGCGTTGTCCGAAGCGAGATGGGAACCATGGCCGAACAACCGATCCTGTCATGGGAGGAGGTCGCCCACAGGTACGGTCGCAAGATCTACACGTTTGCCTATCGCCTGACGGGCAATCCGGATGACGCGGCCGATCTGGTTCAGGACGTCCTCCTTCGGGTCCGCAAGGGACTCGACGACTACACCCCGGGGAGCTTCGAGGGCTGGTTGTGGCGCATCACGCGCAACGCGTTCCTCGACGGCGTCAGGAAGAAGAATCGGCGACCGACAACCCCCCTGCCCGAGGGTGACCACGTCGATCTGGGCTCGAGCCCGTCCCCGGACGAGGTTCTCGCATCCGTCAGGCTTTCCGATGACGTACAGGCTGCGCTTCTTAAGCTTCCCTATGACTTCCGGGAGGCCGTTGTTCTGTGTGACGTGGTGGGCCTCACCTACGAGGAGATCGCCGATGCGACGGATGTACCCGTTGGAACGGTTCGGTCGCGGATCCACCGCGGCCGGTCGATGCTGAGAGGAATGCTGACGTGGCCGGTGTGACACCAGAGCCTGATAGGACTTCGGTCCTGCTGTCGTGCTACCTCGACGGTGAACTCACCCAGGAGGAACTCGCCGAGGTGGTTGTCGCGCTCGAGTCGGATCTCGACGCCATTGCAGAGTTCCGTCGCCTGCAGGCATATCGACGAGCAGTTCGATCCCTCCCCATTCTCAACGCGCCCGCCGATCTGCTTCCGGGTGGGCACCTCGGTGAGGAGCTGTCGGCGTACCTCGATGGTGAACTGCGCTCCGATGAGGTCCCGAACGTCGTCGGACACCTCCGGTCGTGTAACGAGTGTCGCTCCGAACTCGCAGAGCTCGACCGCGCCCGAACCGCGGTCCGGGCACTTCCGGGTGTCGATCCGCCCGCGTTCCTGGGCGTGTACCGAGCCGACAAGGAGAGCACGCGCAGAAGGATCTGGCCTGCCGCGGCCGTTGCTGGAGGCGTTGCAGCACTGGCACTCGCCTTCACGCTCAACGCTGCGACCGATACCGAGCCCGTGGCGATCGACCTCGCCGATCTCGAGTCCCGTCACGCAGCCGTGGCGTCCTCGCCGTCCATGCCGACCGGTGTGCAGGTGTCGAACCCGTGAACGGCATGCTCAAGCGTTCGGTCGTCGTCGGGTCCGCGGTTGCTGTCGCGTTGAGCATCGGATCGCCCGCCGCCCTTGCCGACGACCTCGCCGACATCCTGGAGCGTGCACGAGCGGCCACATACACGGCCACGCGCCTCACCGTGTCGGCGTGGGGCGACCACACCAACCTCTTGCGTGAGCGTGTGGAGCACGCGCAGGGTGCCGAGATGATCCGTGTCGACCAGACCTGGTCGATGGTCGGCAACGGTCGTACGGTCACGATGGGAGATGTCCCCGAAGGTGTCGCCTTCATGACGACGTCCCCTGCGGTCGTGACCGACCGCTACCGGGTTGGTGAGGTCAACGCATGCACGCACCTCCGTCGCAAGTGCTCCTTCATCCCCATCCTCGAAGGTGAGTTGGTCCGTGCGCACATGCTGATCGACACTCGCACCGGTGCCCCCCTCATCACCTACGTGTATGACGAGGCCGGTCGAACCTATCGGACCGTCTCGCTGTCGGAGTTCTCCCCTCACCGAACGTACGAGTGGCCTCCCGGCACCGAGGACGTCCCACTCGAGGTCGTCATGCAGGACGACTCATCGGCCGTGCCCCAGGAGCTGTACGGGTATGAGCTCGTCGACGTCTTCGACGGCCCTGCGTCCTCAGAACAGGGCTTCTACTCCGATGGCCTGTTCAGCTTCTCGCTCTTCACGATGCCGCTCGATACGGTCGTTGCGGGCTTCGAGGAACCCCTCACGATGCTGACCGATCGAGGCGCATACGACCTGCTCACGACGGCGAGGGACGTCCGCCTGCACTGGGAGGGCAGTGACCGCCACTACGTCCTCGTCGGCGACCTCCCGCCCGACCACCTCGAGGCCGTTCTCGACGAACTCCCCGATCCCGGCAGCGGAGGGTTCCTCACGAGGATCTGGCGGGCCATCTTCGGCTGAGCCGATCGTTGCCGGACCGGATGGTCGACCGACGTCGACCGAATCCGGTCGGTTTCAGTCCCGTCCGATCTCGCGCCGTGCGACGACCATCGTGTGAACCTCGTCCGGACCGTCGGCGATCCGAAGTGTTCGCATATTCGCCCACATGCTCGCAAGTGGCGTGTCATCCGAGACACCCATGCCACCGTGGACCTGGATCGCCTTGTCGATGACCCACAGCGCGGTGTTGGGGGCGACGACCTTGATGGCGGAAACATCCCTGGTCGCTGCCCGATTGCCCTGTGTGTCGATGAGCCACGCGGTGTGCAGCACGAGGAGCCTCGCCTGATCGATGCGCCACCGGGCCTCGGCGATCCACTGTTGGACGACCCCTTGGTCCGCGACCCGCATGCCGAAGGCCTCGCGGTCCTTCGCCCGTGCGATCATGAGCGAAAGCGCCCTCTCCGCCTGGCCGATCGCTCGCATGCAGTGGTGGATGCGTCCCGGGCCGAGGCGCGCCTGTGCGATCATGTAGCCCTCGCCGGGACCCGAGATGAGGTTGCTGGCGGGCACCCTGACGTCGTGGTACCGGACCTCGGCGTGGCCGCCGCGGTGGCGATAGCCGAACACGGGCAGATCGCGCACGACTTCGACTCCTTCGGCATCCATCGGCACGAGGATCATCGAATATCGCTGCTTGGGCGGTGCGTCGGGGTTCGTGACCCCCATGACGATCGCGACCTTCGAGTCTGAGCTCATCGCGCCTGAGGACCACCACTTGGTCCCGGAGACGACATAGTCGGAACCGTCGGACAGGATCGAGCACTGGAGGTTGCGGGGGTCCGACGATGCGACCGCCGGTTCCGTCATGCCGAAGTTCGACCTGATCGTGCCTTCGAGGAGCGGAACCAGCCACCGCTCCTTCTGGGCTGGTGTCCCGAACATGTGGAGCACTTCCATGTTGCCGGTGTCGGGTGCCGCACAGTTCGTCGCCTCCGGGGCGAGCTCGATCGACATTCCCATGATCTCGGCGAGGGGGGCGTACTCGGTGTTCGTGAGGCCTGCGCCGTGCTCATCGTCCGGCAGGAACAGGTTCCAGAGACCGGCCTGTCGTGCGGTCGATTTGAGCCCAGCCATCTCGGGAGGTGCCTCGGTCGGATCGTCCTGGAAACCTCGAGCAGCGATGGCTCGTTCGGCGGGATAGACGTGGTCGTCCATGAACGCGTTGAGGCGGTCCTGGTATTCGACGGAGCGGGGGGAGTGTGCGAAGTCCATGGCGATGACGCTAGTCGCGTCGCCGTTCAGGCGCCCTCCACCCATTCCTCGCCGCCCGACCAACTCTCCTTCTTCCAGATCGGCGCCCGGGCCTTCAGCTCGTCGATGAGGAAACGGGCCGCGGGGAACGCGTCGTTGCGGTGCGCTGCGGACACCGCAACCACGACCGCGGGCTCCCCGACCGTGAGATGGCCTGTTCGGTGGCTCACGGCGACCCTGGTGATGGACCACTGCTCCCGAGCCTCTGCGATGACTCCCTCGATCGTGGTCTCGACGACACCTGCGTAGGCCTCGTACTCGAGGGAAGAGACATCGTCCCTCCCGGGAGCGTGGTCACGGACCATGCCGGTGAAGACGACCGAGCATCCGGCGGACGGATCCGCGACGAACACATGGTGATCAGCGACGTCGAGAGGATCGGACGAGATCTCGATCCGGTCGGCGCCCGTACCGGCTACAGAAGCACTTCTCATACAATCACGACCATGAGCAACGATACCCCCGAAACCGAGGGCCACGATTCTCAGGTTCCCCTCATCTCCTTCGGGAACGAGGACGCCGAGGGGAGCGTTGCAGAGGGCATGATGGACGAATACGACTCACCACGACCACAGGAACGACCGAGTGACGAGCAGCCGGACCGGAGCTCGTCGCTCGATCTCTTCGACGATCAGTTCGACGACACAGGGGAGATGGCTGATCTCGCGCCCGTCGTTCGCCCTTCATCGTTTGACGCTGAACCGTTCGACTACGACACCTATTACGGCGCGGCTCGCGAATGGCAGACATCCGAGGCTCCCATCCCGGTGGCGCCTGAGCCACCGCGCAAGGCCCGCGACGGCGCGCTCTTCTTCGTGGGCGCACTCGCCGCAGGAGTCCTTGGCGCCGCGCTCACCGTGGGTGTCCTCGCAGCCACGGGGACATTCTCTGAAGCTGACACCCCACCTCCGTCGAGCGCTGAGACGGCACTGACCGCAGAAGTGACTCCGACAACTTCGGCTCCGATCCCGAACACGATCATCACCAACGAGATCGGTTCAGCGGTCAACCCATCAGCGGTGGCACTCAAGGCGATCCCGTCGATCGTGACCGTCAGCACCTCGACGGGGACGGGCGAAACCGCGGTCGGGGTCGGCTCCGGCTCCGGTGTAGTCCTCACATCCGACGGATACATCGCAACCAACGAGCACGTTGTCGACGGCGCGACCAGCTACACCGTCACGTTCGAGGACGGCAGGGTGTACACCGCCGAGCTCATCGGGATGGATGCCCTCACCGACCTCGCCGTGTTGAAGATCGAAGCGACGGGCCTCACGCCCATCGATCTCGGATCCACGGATGGCCTGTTGCTCGGCGATCCCGCGATCGCCGTCGGAAATCCCCTCGGGCAGGTCGGTGGATCGTCCGTATCCTCAGGGATCGTGTCGGCATTCAACAGGAGTGTCGACTTCAGCGATGGCTCCACCCTCTTCGGGATGATCCAGACCGACGCCGCCATCAACAGCGGTTCCTCCGGCGGGGCCCTCGTCAACTCGGAAGGCCAACTCATCGGCATCACTGCGGCGATCGGCGTGTCGAGCGCCGGACCTGAGGGCATCGGCTACGCGATCCCGGTCGAGCTCGTCCAGCGGATCACGGCAGAGATCATCGAGAACGGCAGCGTCGCTCACCCCTTCCTCGGTGTGACCATCGGCACCTTCGCCGAGGAGCAGAGCGACGGGGCCATCCTGCCGACGGGCGCGGAAGTGGTTTCGCTCGAAGGCGAGGACTCGGCTGCCGCCGCAGCAGGACTCCAGGTCGGCGACGTTATCGTGCGCATCGGCGATGAGGAGATCACCTCCCAGACCGACCTCATCCTGGCCGTGCGCCTGTACAGGGTCGGGGACGAGGTCGAGTTCGAGGCAATCCGCAACGGCCAGTCCGAGACCTTCACCGTGGTCCTCGGCCAGCGGCCGGCGGAGTTCGGAGGCTGACGGATGTACGGAATGGATGATGAGGGCATCTTCGAACAGCTCCTCAAACTCCTCCAGTCCTCGGGACCGGTCAACTGGAAGCTCGCCAGGGAGGTCACGAAGAGCCTCGCGGGCCCCCCGTCCCCGATCGAGCCGTCCGTCGCCGAGGAGTATCGCGAACTGGCGCACGTCGCCGACATGCGATTGTCCGCCCACGTGGACCTCCCGTCAGCGTCGACCGGCGACCTGAATCCGACCGACAGGGCCACGTGGGCTGCCGAGAACCAACAGGCGTTTCGCATCCTCGTCGAGCCCCTCGCCGACAAGCTGAGCGGCCTCACCTCCCCAGGGTCGATCCCCGGGATCGGCGATGTGTCGTCGATGGGAGCGATGATCGCGCCACTCGGGCCTGCCCTCATCGGAGTCCAGGCAGGCACGATGGTCGGGTTCATGGCCCACCGTGCGCTCGGGCAGTTCGACACCGGCATGCCTGCGATGGACCACGACAGGCTCTATGTGATCGTTCCCAACCTCGACGACTTCGCCATCGACCACGGTATCGACCACCGCCAGGTCCGTCTGTGGGCAGCGATGCACGAGGTCGCGTTCCACCGGATCATGGCGGTCGAGTGGGTGCGCGGACGGTTCGTGTCCCTCATCGAAGCCTTCTATGACTCCGTCGAGATCGATACGACCGATCTTCTCGGGAAGCTCGCCTCGCTCAACGACCCTGCCGAGCTCCAGCGCATGTTCGGTGAGGGTGAGGGACGTGATCCGGCGGGTCTGATCAAGGGGACATCGGACCCGGATCGGCTCGCTGACGTCCAGGCATTCACCTCGTTCATCGACGGGTACGCAGACAGACTCGTCCGTGTCGCAGGCGGTGAACTCCTCCCGAGCATCGAGCGCATCGAATCCGCCTACTCGACGCGGCGCGCCGAACCCGACCAGGCAGAGCAGTTCCTGCAACAGTTCGCCGGCCTCACGATCGAGCGCTGGCGGGCCACGGATGCCATGGCCTTCTGCGATGACGTCGTCGAGCGCTGGGGCGAGACCGCCCTCGGCAAGGTCTGGGATCATCCGGACTCGATGCCGACGCTCGCCGAGTTCACCGATCCCATCGGGTGGGCCGCACGCGTCCTCCTCGATGACGACACCTTCGGCGAGGCATCCGGATTGCCGGGAGACGACGTCTGAACGGCGTCCGTTTCGCAGTACCCTGCCCCCGTTCCCAGCGTCCACCAGATCACTGCAAGGAGCCGATCATGCCAGCCGTCATCGGACAACCCGCACCGTCCTTCGACCTCGTCGATCAGGGGAGGAACCGGGTCAGCCTCGACGACTTCAAGGGGAAGAAGACCCTTGTCGTGTTCATCCCGTTTCCGTTCACGGGCAACTGTGACGCCGAGGGCTGTGCGATCCGCGACGGCCTCGGTGAGCTCTCGGACATGGACGCCAACGTCGTCGTCATCACGGCCCACGCCGTCCCGACGACCGCGAAATGGGCGGAGATCAACTCGTTCGAGTTCCCGATCTTGTCCGACTTCTGGCCGCACGGCGATGTTTCAAGGGCATATGGGGTATTCGACGAGGACCGCGGAGTTGCGACGCGCTCGTCATTCGTCCTCGACGCGGATGGAACCGTACGCGACATCATCGCAACCGACAGCCTCGCCGTCGCACGCGAGCACGAAGCGCACATGGAGGCCCTTGCACGGATCTAGTGCCTGACCGGCATTAATCAGCCTCGAGCCGGTACCCGACGCCGCGTATCGTGGTGATGCGAGGGGTGTCCTCGTGTTGCTCGAGCTTCCGGCGCAATCGGCGGATGTGTTGGTCGAGGCTCTTCGTGTCCCCCCAGCCGAGTCCCCAGACCTCGTCGAGGATGCGGTCCCTCGTCACGATGCGTCCCGCGCGGTCCATCAACATGGACATCACCTCGAACTCCTTGCGGGGCAGGTCGAAGGACACGTCGCCGACCACCAGCTGATAACGATCGGAATCGAGGGATACGTTGCCCACGGAGATCGTGACCCGGTCGTCCACGGTGGCAGCACGACGCGCCACGGCGCGCACACGGGCAATGAGCTCGCGTGCTGAATACGGCTTCGTCAGATAATCGTCGGCCCCGAGCTCGAGGGCAGCCACGACGTCGGACTCCGCATCCTTCGCCGACACGATGATCACAGGGATCGCGGAGTCCTTCCGGATGGCTCGCAGCACGTCGAGTCCTGAGACGGAGGGGAGCATGAGGTCCAACAGGACGACGTCGAATCTGCCCCCACGGAATGCACCGATCGCATCACGCCCGTCCGTCGCTGCCTCTGCCTCGATTCCCTCGATCTCAAGGGCCATCCGAAGTGCATCGACGTATGCCGGTTCATCCTCGACGATGAGCACCCTCATGGTGTCCCCTCAGGGAGGACGGGCAGGCACAGGGTGAACGTCGACCCGACACCGACCTTCGAGTCGACCGTGACCGTTCCGCCGTGGGCGAGTGCGACATTTCGTACGATCGAGAGGCCAAGGCCGGTGCCTCCCGCCTCGCGGCTCAGTGAGCGGTCGACGCAGAAGAAGCGCTCGAACACGCGGTCCACGTAGCGCTGCGGTATCCCGATGCCGGTGTCGGCGATCGAGAGGCATACCGTGCCGTTGTCCGTCGACGAACGGAACCGCACCGTACCCGCCTCGCCCTTGATGGCCGTATAGGTGACCGCGTTGTGAAGCAGGTTGCCGATCGCCGAGACCAGTTGCTGGCGGTCCGCCGCGACCATGGCATCGTCGATGCCCTCATCGACGATCGATATCCCCTTCTCGCGGGCGAGTTCCTCGAGGGAGGTGACGGCCTCGGCGACGATCGCTGCGAACGACTGCGGCGTGTGCTCGGCTCCAAGCGACTCGGTCTCGGCGAGGATGAGCACGTCATCGATCACGTGCGCCATGCGGGCTGCCTCGGACTGGAGGCGCTGGGCGAGCCGGATCCGCATCTCGTCGTCCTCGGCCTGTACGAGCGTTTCGGCGAGCAGGGACAGGGCACCGAGGGGCGTCTTGAGTTCGTGGCTCGCATTTGCCACGAAGTCCTTCCGCATCGCCTCGACCCTGTGTCGATCGGTCAGGTCGATGATGTACACGACAGCACCATCGACGGCGCTCGATCCGTCGAAGATCGGTATGGCAGTGAGGTTGACGATCCGACGATGGGGTGTGTACAGATCAAACTCGAGATCTTCACCGACACCCGTGAACGTCACGCGCTCGATCAGCTGGAGCACCCTGGTGCGCGCCACGGCGTCGCCCAACCTGCCCTTCATCACGTCATCCGCGGAATGATTGGTGAGGACCACGCCGCGTTCCCTGTCGGCGATCACGATGCCGAGCTCGGTGCTATCGACGACGAGGCGGAGCAGCGACGCTTCCTGGCTCGCCGAGGCGAGATCCCGTTCGAGGCCGCGCACGGTCCGATACAGACTCCGTGGCAGGCTGCCATCACCGGCTTGGGATGTGGTTCGGTCGAGTACGGCGTCCACTTCGCGGTCCAGGCGCACATAGCGCGTCGAGACCACGGCGAGCGCAATGGTGAGCCCCACGATGACTGAGCCGAGGAGTACGACGATTACGTCCACGGGGCATGACTATAGGTTCACGACCCCTCCCTGAACCCCGACCGGTTCCGTGTTTCCACGATAACACCGGAGTTCACTCCCAGTTCACCTCCCGTGCGGGTCGACGTCACCATGGCGCCATACCTTGCCTCTCGTCCGGATGGGCTACGGACATTCCCAGGTACACACTCACGAGAGGAAATCGTCCATGAGACGCACGTTCTGGATCGTCGCTGTCCTCGCCGCACTCGCGCTCGTCGCGTCCGCGTGCAGCAGCGACTCGGATGAAACGACCACGACGACCGCCGCAGGCGGCGGCGAGACCACGACCACGGCCGGAGGCGGTGGTGGCGGCGACGTGTCGCAGTGGGGACTCCCGATCGTCGATCCGCTCGACGTCCCTGCAGGGGACATCGGCATCGCGGGCTCCTCGACCGTGTTCCCGCTCTCGGTAGCGGTCCTCGACAAGTGGATCGATGAGGGTGGCCCTGAGTATTCGATCGACTCGATCGGATCCGGCGGCGGCCTCGAGCGGTTCTGCGTCGAGGGAGCGTCGGATATCGCGAACGCGAGCCGGGAGATCCAGGATGAGGAGATCGCGTCATGCGCATCGATCGGCCGCACGATCGTGCCCGTCAGGGTTGGATCGGACGCCCTTTCGCTCGTCATCAGCAACGGCAACTACTTCGCGACAGAGCTGACGCTCGAAGAGATCGCCACAGCGTTCTCCCTCCCTGCCGGCTCCACATGGGACCAGGTCAACCCTGCGTTCCCAGCACATCCGCTCCAGACGTTCTCGCCGGGTGCGGACTCCGGGACGTTCGACTACTTCAACGAGATCGTCTTCCCGGAGGAGTTCGACGCAGACGAAGTGTCGCCCATCCTGTCGTCGGGTGCCGAGATCGTCGGTGAGGACGACAACCTCACCGTACGCGGCGTCGGCGATGACGGTTGCGCCGAGGGGGACCTCACGTCAACCTGCGCGATCGGGTACTTCGGCTTCGCGTACTACCAGCAGAACGCAACGACGCTCCAGGCAGTCAACGTCGACGGTGTCGAGCCATCGGCGGACAACGTCAACAACGACACGTATCCGATCTCACGCCCCTTGTACATGTACACGGCAGAAGAGATCGTCGCCGAGAAGCCCCAGGTTGCGCTGTTCATGGCGTACTACTTGAACAACGTCAACGACGTGATCACCACCGTCGGGTACTTCCCTGCGCCGGACGAGAGGCTCCAGGAAGCAGCCGACACGATCGCTGCGGCAGCAGGCTTCTGAAGCGGCCACTGATGCGAGCAGCTGCATGGTCCCGGTCGGCTTCGACCGGCCGGGACCATCGGCGCCACCACCGGCATCTGGAGTCGACGACGTGCGGAACGTCCGCGCAGGGACCAAGATGAGATCGCAACAACGACACCGACAGGCCCGCACCCTCCAGGATCAGGCACCACAACATGACCTCTGAGACACCGACGACGCCGAGCGTGGGGCAGCAGATCCGGAAACGCCCTCGGCCCCTCGAAGGCACCATCGTCGTCCTGTTGTTCATCGCCGGAGCCCTCTCGATCGCCATCACGCTCGGCATCGTCTACGAGCTCGGCAAGGAGTCCCTGCTCTTCTTCCAGGACGAGCGTGTGTCGCTCCGCGAATTCTTCGGCACGACCTTCTGGCAACCCCAGGCAGGGAGTTTCGGTATATGGCCGCTCGTCCTCGGCACCATGCTCATCACGGTGATCGCGCTGATCGTCGCCGTACCCATGGGACTCGCTGCGGCGATCTACCTCTCGGAGTACGCGAGCCCCCGGGTGCGGGGGATCTTCAAACCGGTCCTCGAGATCCTCGTCGGCATTCCCACGGTCGTCTTCGGGTTCTTTGCGATCTCGTTCGTGACACCCCTGATCCGATCGATGCTCGGCACGAGCACGGTCGGCTTCTTCAACGTGCTCTCCGCTGGCATCGTGGTCGGCATCCTGATCGTCCCCCTCGTGAGCTCACTCTCCGAGGATGCGATGTCGGCGGTCCCCGACTCCCTTCGCCAGGCCGCGTACGGCCTCGGAGGGTCCAAGCTCGAGGTCTCCCTCCGAATCGTCGTGCCGGCAGCCCTCTCGGGCATTGCGGCAGGCGTCGTCGTCGCAGCGTCACGCGCCATCGGTGAGACGATGGTCGTCACCCTCGCTGCCGGTGCCTCTC
>DATHUV010000089.1:0-2337 GCA_035461905.1 Acidimicrobiia bacterium
GATGGTCGATGTCGCAACGCCGACGCATCGGTCACGGTCGGTCGTCGTGGCTGAGGCACTCCAGCTGTGGCTGGAGGCCCGCGGGATCGAACCTCCGGGCGACTGGAGGGATCGGTGGACGGTCTCGGGGAACGAACCACCGGACGACGTCAAGAACCACCCCAGCTTCGGGCATTCATGAACTCGAGCACCTGCTTGGGTGCGATGTGGGAGAGGTAGGTGTCGGTGGTTTGGAGGCTGGCATGGCCGAGCTGGCGCTGGATCACCGGGATCGGTACCCCCTCCATGAGGAGCTCATACGCCATCGTGTGGCGAAAGCCATGTGGGTGCACACGCTTGTCGATCCCCGCGGTGCGCGCCGAACGGGCAAGCATCTCGCCGACCATCGACCGGCTCATCGGACGGCACTTCCGGGAGCAGAAGAGCGGCACGAGTGGAGGCGGCGCCAGTTGGTCACGGCGCACGGCGATCCATCGCTCGATGTGGGGAGCAGCTCCCGGGTCGATGCCGACGGTGCGACGGCGGTCCCCCTTACCGTGGAGCACCGTGATCGAACCGATCCCGAGGTCGACGTCCTTCGGCTGGAGCGCGAGCGCCTCCCCGACACGCAGGCCGGCGCGGTACAAGACGGTGATGATCGCCCGATCCCGGATCCCGACGACCGTGTCGGGACGCTGCGCCATGATCGCAAGCACCTCATCGGGTGTGAGGATCTCGGCCGGGAGCGTCATGCCCTTCTGACCGGGTTCGACACCGACTCCCGCTCCGGGGAACGCAGCCTTGGTACGCATCAGGAGCTACCCAATGCGGGCCGTGACGATGCGGAACAGCAGTTCACCGAACGGGTCCTGGTCCGGCGAACTCCACGGCTCCATGCCGCGTTCGAACATCTCCATCTCGATGGTGCGTATGGCACGACCCACGGCTTGGCTGAGATCCGGTGGGAGCCTTCCGCGCACAGAAATGCAGCCACAGGGCTCCATCTCGAGCTGCATCCGGTCGAGCGCTTCCTCGAGCACGTCGAGTGGCTCACCTGCAACGACGGGGGTTGGTGAATCATCCATCGCTCGAACGTATCTCGCCGCTGTGACACGGAGATCAGCCGCATTGGGACGTCCCGCAACATCTGGTGAGAAAGGGACGATCGCGAGAGGTGCGTCGACCTACCGTCGCGCCAATCCACGGTTCGAGATCAGGAAGGTCGATGTCACCGAAGAGGGAGTCGAGGACGGCGTCAGTCCATACTTAACATCTATTGGTTGACGACTCCGGCGGTTCGACGAAAGGACCAGCAGTGGCAACGAAAACCATCACCTCGGGAATCATCTGGAGCGAGCTCATGTCCAGGGATCCCGCAGCATCCGAGCACTTCTATGGCGAAGTCCTCGGTCTGTCGGTGGTACCCGTCGGTGAAGACGCCGACGCCTATCGCATGCTCGTCGCAGACGGCCGTCCCATCGGCGGCGTGACCGGACCGCGCCCTGACACCGACGTCTGGCCCTCGGGAGGGCCGGCCGGCCACTGGGTCGCTTATTTCGCAACCGACGACGTGGCCGCGGCTGCTGCCCGTTCGGAGGAACTCGGCGGCAGCGTTCTGCTCGGACCCGTCGAGCTCCCGGGGACAGGGACGGTGGCCGTCGTCCGCGATCCCGATGGCGCCACATTCGGACTGTTCCACCCCAGCGGCGCCGTGGCGTAGCACCGGGCACCGGCTGGAGCGCTCGGAACCTTTGGCTGGGATGCACCACGAACGACGGACCGTGGACCTTCTGGTGAGAAGGGACGGGTTGAATCCGCACCACCACACACGGGAGGACAACTACCTTGACATTCCCTCCCCTTTTGTCAAGATAGTACAATCTAATCTTGACAAAAGGACTCCGGATGCCAAGCCGCACCTGGACAGACCAGCTCGGTCGCACGTACGACTACGAGCCATACGATGCCACGCCGATCGCGGGCATGGAGGTCACGCTGTCAGAGTCCAGTGCCTTTGCCGTGGCCAAGGCGTCCCAGGCGATCGGAGCGGCGCCAGCGCTCCCACTCGCCGGAACCGCATCCGTGATCTTCCGAGCCGAGGCGAGTGCCTCATCGATCATCGAGGATCTCGCCGTCGGGCCCCGACGCATACTCGAGGCGCAAGTCGCTGATCCGGGCGAACTCCGGGACCCCATCGCCGAGCGCATCGTCGGCAACCTCGAAGGGCTACGGGATGCCCTGGAGACACCATATCCGGCGAGTATCGACGACATCCTTCGATGGCACCGGTCGCTCCTGGAGGGGCACCCCCGGATGCGCGTGCCCGAAGTGGGGCACCTTCGGACCGCCCAGAACTGG
>DATHUV010000090.1:0-2945 GCA_035461905.1 Acidimicrobiia bacterium
TGTGGTCGGCAATTCCCTCGACTCGGGTGCGCGCAGATTCGACCGCGTCGGATGCGTTCGTCGTCACGAACTCGGACGATCGATCGAGGCCCTCGGATGCGATGTCCCGGATGGTGTGGCGTATCGCGTCGGTCGTGTCGATCAGGGTTTCGGTAAGCATGATGTACCTCGTTCCTTCTTCCCTGGAGTTTGGTCCTGCGGTGTGAGTACGTCCTTCGTAGATACCCGGACGTGATCACCCGCATACCTGCGCGCTCGATATCCCGCGGGTGCTGCTCATCGGTGTAGCGACCCGTTGTGGCGTCCCGGTTGTGGCGCCCAGGCGTGAGGAGCACTTCGTCCAGCGCGCAAGCGGGCCGCTTGCACACGTCATGCAAGCGGCCCGCGGATCACAGTGGTCGAAGTGGCGTCAGCCGTTGAGCCTCTTCTCGATCTCCTCACGGGTCTCTCCGGTCCGCTCCTTGATCCGACCGAGCATTTCGTCGTAGTGGCCCTCTGCGACGTCGAGATCGTCGTCGGTGAGGTTGCCCCACTGCTGCTTGGCCTTGCCCTTGAGTTGGTCCCAGCGGCCTTCCCACTTCATCTTCGAGGCTGAGGTCACGATGTGCTCCTTCCAGTCAGTCGTTCCGAACGTCGGAACGTTCCTACGCCGTTTCGGTACCCAGGTTCCCTCAAGGGCATACCACCGGTTCAATGCGAGGATTGCGTCGGTTGCGCGTCGACGCGTTTGGCAAGATCGGCTTCTTCCAACATGTTGCAGCCTTCCGCCACGGGGTAAGGGCACATCCGCGAGGCACGGATTCGTGCCCGTCGAGATGGGGACCGACGACCCCTCCTCGCCCGACCCGCGGGGAACGATCGGCAGGAACGCGCCGAAGAAGGTGAGCTCCGTCACGCTGTTCCGAGGTGGCCCGCCGGCCAAACCCGACAGAGCGCCGCTCTCGCCGGCGTCTGTCAGTCAACCGTCTCCCAGGATGTCCTCGAACCCGAACTCGTCTCGGAACAACGACAAGACCCTGGGAACGACGCCGGTGGCCGGGACGCGGAGGGCGAAGTCACTTCCGGCCTCCCTGCTCGTACGACGCGCTTTCGCAAGCGCCGTGACGCCCCCGGAACCCATGAACTCGAGTCCCGTGAGATCGACGACAAGCCTGCGAGGTGGCGCTGACGACATCGCGTCGTCGAGGAGCCGCGTCGCCAAAGGGTGCGTGGCGAGGTCCCACTCTCCTTCGAGGTGGAGCGTGAGCTCGTGAGGTGACGTCGTGATCCGCGAAGCGAAGGGCGCCATCTCGGCGCGTGAGATCGGAAGGTGCGCTTTGCGTTCAAAGTGCTGATTCACCATGTGACCACCCGTGTCGTGTGTCGGACGCCGGGGTCTGGGGCGAGGGATACGCTCATCCGCCAAGGGTTGAGCGGGAGGAGCCTGACACCGAGTATACGGCACGGTATCGGCGCGTGGAGCGAACATTCCGCGCCATCAGCCGTGGCCGCCATGATCTCGGCATCAGATAGGAGGGGTGAGGGAATGGCGCTGGTTGCGCTCGAGTGCCGCGCTGAATTCCGCCCCAACCAGGATCGAGAGTGCCGACAACAGGAACCACACCATGAGGATCACGGCACCTCCCAACACGCCGTACGTCTGGTTGTAGGACCCGAAGTTCGCGACGTAGAAGGCGAAGCCGACTGTCGTGAAGACCCACATGACACCGGCGAGAACGGCGCCGGGAAGAAGGGAGCCCCACGGCGGGGCTTCGCGTGGCGGTGCGTACCGATAGAGCAACAGGGCGCCCGACGTGACGAGGAGGAAGAGCAGAATCCACCGAGAACCGCTCACGGCTGCCGGTATACCAGTGCTCGCCAGCCAGGCCGGGAGGATCGCCACCAGTCCCAAAACAGCGGCGAAGAAGACAAGGACGGCCAAGGTCAGCCAGAGGGATGCGAGGCGCGTCCCGAAGCGAGAGCTCCGGGGGTCTTCATCGTATGCGATCGCGATCGCCCGAACGGTCGAACGTGTCGCGCTGGAGGCCGTCCACAGGAGGCCCACCGCTGAGGCTGCGAAGCCGATTCCCAGGAGGTTCCCCGGCGACGAGGCGATGGGCCGCATCTGGTCCGCCAAGAGGCTCGCAGTGTCACCAGGCACTACCTCGAGTAATCGTTGGATCTGGCGCTCTGCCTCGCCGGGTTCGGTCACGAGGCCGTAGATCGTCACCGCCATGATGGCCATGGGTATGACAGCGAGCACGGAGTAGAACGCGACTCCGGCCGAGACGATCGGCACGTTGTGACCGGAGATCTGCCCAGCGGTGGTGCGTGCGACATGGCGCCAATCCGCCCAGCGCAGCTTCCACCATCGAATCCGCTCTGGTCCAGTCCCACCTAGCGGTTCCCGGACGGGGGAAGGCGGCTGATCGATCACGGCGACCGGAGGAGGTCGTCGGCTCCAAGCGACTCGCCTGACCCCTCCAGGGCCACGACCGACAAGGAGCCGTCGGTCTCGAGCACGACCGCCAGTACGAGCGGCCCCATCGTCAGGCGATTGATGAGGTCCCCCGTCAACGCCGGACGCGCAAGTGCAGGTACCGGGTGGGTTGGTGTGACGCGCAGTGCTGCCCCCGGGTGTATCGATTCAGGGTCGTCTCGCACTGATCCTCCGCGCAGACTCGGCCCTCCCCGAAGACACGCGGGGCTTGCCCGCCGTTGCGCGCCACAGCCCCCAAGAAATACGGTTCGCCGCTGTTCACCAGAACCTCCTCGCTCGGTGAGATCGCATCCCCCTACCCGCGAATGCCAGATGCCATACCGGCATGCAACGGCCGACGACCAGCGTTCGAAGAGGCCGGTCGATCAGCCGTGGCATGGCCTCTTCTTTCGACCGGTGTGATGAGGTATGCGCAGTCAGCGCTCCGAAGCCGGTACCCAATCAGATCCTGACTGGATCACATCCG
>DATHUV010000091.1:0-23822 GCA_035461905.1 Acidimicrobiia bacterium
AGGCGGTCCTGGGGATCCTCGCCGTTCAGTCGGGGGTTGGCGACCTTCCATTCGTTCGGGTTGTCGCGATCGAACCAGATCAGGTCCTCTTGGGAGTTGAAGAACCTGGTCTCGAACGCCACGAAGCGTCCGTCGTCGGAGATCGCGGTGCTGTTGACCGTGTGACCCGTCGCGAAGTTGGCCCCGTCGCTCAGTCGCTCCAATGAACCGTCCTGCAGGTCGGCGACGAACACGCCGCCGGGCTCACCGACGACATACCCGGTTCCGGCGAACGACACGTACCTGCCATCGGCCGACATCGAGCCCCAGCCCGCCGGGGACCCGGGGCCGAGGGGCAAGGAACCGTCGTCGTAGCGGATGACGTCGGTGTCCCCGGTCTGGCGATCATGCACAAAGAGCCGCTGCGGGCCGGGATCCCCGAGGCCCGGGACGAGGTTGCTGGCGTTGGAGTCGAACAGGACGTAACGCCCGTCGGCTGAGATATCGACGGTGTCGGAGCCGCTCTGAGCGTTTCCCTGGGTCCCCGTCGAGCTGACGCTGACCCGAGTCACCGCTCCGGTCTGCATATCCCTCACAAAGACATCATTGACGCCGTTGGTGTCGTTCGGGACCAGGTTGGTCGAGTTCGAGCCGAAGGCGACGAAGCGCCCGTCGTCGGACAACGCGATCGGCAGCCGCCCACCCGCGCCGTTCGAACTGACGCTCACCCAGTCGATCGACTGAGCAACCGCCACAGAGGCAATCCCGAGCACGAATACGGCGACGAGCGCTGTCACCGAGCCTGTCCGCTTCCACATCTCTCCAACCCCTCTCGGCCGCGAGTTCGTATTGGCGCGAACAGTCGTTCGCCGATCTCCGAAACAACCCTACGCGCGCGAAACGCGACGGGAACCAGTTTCTTCCACGGCACCACGACCCGATCGATTCGGCCGCCCGAGGTTCGCCCGGCACCGACGAATCCTCCACATCGAGCGCTGTGCCGGCGTCACCCCTTTGGGCGGCAACGGCTGATCAGCCGGAGGCAGCCTGCCCCATAGCCTGGATCGCAGCGTGCTCGTGCAGTTCCTGCTCCGCCTCATGGTGTGAGGGTCTGAGATCGAAGACCACTTTCTTCACCGTTCCCGAGAAGGCATAGGGGGCTCGATCCTTGTAGTCACGATCGACCACGAGGCCGTTGTCGCGGCCGATGTCCATGCCTGCGTATGAAGAGAAGGCCACGGGTACCGTCCGGTCGAGGCGGCCCTCGCCGATCTTCGCCCCGTTCGCCCAGAGCGTGACCGTTCCCGGAGTACCAGGCTTGGGCTCATCTGCCTCGAAGAGCATCTTCACCATCACCTCACCGGTCGGGATGGGTTCCGTCGACACATGGAAGTAGCTCTCCACTCCAAGGAACGAGTAGGTGTGGCGGAGAAGGCCCCCAGAGTCCACCCACAATGCGAAGCCGCCGATCTCGTCGGCGTTGGCCACGATGACACCCTCGGCGCCGCTTTCGGGAATCACCAGTTGGGCTTCGATCGCGTAGGACCTTCCGTAGATTCGAGGAATCATCCCCCGCTGCACATTCTGGACGTCCCCGTAGAAGGTGAACCGGCTCGCCGTGGGCAAGGGGGGAAGAATCCCAAAGAAGGTCGACATTCCTCCGAGCAGGGGGAGGACCCGGTTGCGCTCCGCCTCGCTCCAGAACAGCTCCTTCAGCTCGGCGAGCTTCTCCGGATGCATCTCGGCGAGGTTCACCGCCTGGGAGAAGTCGTCCGGCAGGTAGTAGAGCTCCCAAACGTCGTTCTCCGGGTCGTAGACACCGGGAGCGAAGCGTTTCATGGTCTCCGGGGAGAAGTCCCACGGGATCCGGTCCAACCTTGCACATGCCCACCAGCCCTCGTGATAGATGGCACGGCTTCCCATCGACTCGAAGTACTGCGTGCCGTGGCGCTCCTCCGCATCGCTGTCGTCGAACGTATCGGCGAAGCTGATCCCATCCATCGGCTCCTGCTCGATCCCGTCCACCAGTCTCGCCTCGGGGATGCCAACGGCCTCGAGGATGGTCGGGCCGACGTCGATGACATGGGTGAACTGTGAACGCAGCTCTCTCCGAGCCATGATCCGCTCGGGCCAGGCCACGACCATCGGGTTTCGAGTCCCACCGAGATGGCTCCCTGTCTGTTTGCCCCATTGGAACGGGGTGTTCCCGGCCCACCCCCACGCCGCCGCGTAGTGGGGTGCCGTTTCGACGCTCCCGAGTGCCTCGATTCCCCCGTACTTCTCGATGAGCTCCAACTGCTGCTCGGGGGTCAAGGGGACGCCGTTGAGGAATGTCAGCTCGTTGAACGAGCCCGTGATCGTTCCCTCCATGCTGGAGCCGTTGTCACCCCAGATGTAGAAGATGAGCGTGTTGTCCAGATCCCCCATTTCCTCCATGGCGTCGAGAAGTCTTCCCACGTTCCAGTCGGCGTTCTCCGAGAAGCCGGCGAAGACCTCCATCTGCCTGACATAGAGCTTCTTCTCATCGTCCGACAGCGAGTCCCACGCGGGGAACAGGTCGGGCCGCTCCGTGAGCTTGGCGTCCTCGGGGACGATCCCCAACTCCTTCTGGCGGGCGAAGACCTGCTCGCGGTACTCGTCCCAGCCGGTGTCGAACTTGCCCTTGTACTTGTCCGCCCACTCGGGGCTCACGTGATGTGGGGCGTGGGCACACCCGGTCGAGTAATACATGAACCAGGGTTTCTGCGCGTCCTGGGCTCGTACGGCATGGAGCCAAGCGATTGCCTTGTCGGTGATGTCGTCGGGGAAGTAGTACAACTCCCCATCCGCACCCTCGGGAACACCGATGACGCCGTTGTCCTGGGTGATGATCGGGTCGTATTGCCCGGCGGCCCCGCTGAGGAACCCCCACCAGTGGTCGAAGCCCCAGCCGCTCGGCCATCTGTCGAACGGCCCGGCGGCGCCTTGGACGTTGTCAGGCGTCAGGTGCCACTTCCCGAATCCGCCGGTGACGTACCCGTTGTCCCGGAGAACCCTCACCACAGGTGCACAGCTCCTGGGCACTGCGGCGGTGTATCCGGGGAATGGCCCGGGGTACTCGGCGATACTGCCGAAGCCGACACGGTGCTGGTTGCGGCCGGTGAGAAGGGCGGCGCGGGTCGGCGAGCAGATGGCGGTGACGTGGAAGCGGTTGTAGGTGAGGCCCAGGTCGCGAACACGATCCATGGCCGGGGTCGATATTGGGCCACCGAAAGTCGCCGGATTCCCGAAGCCGGCGTCGTCGATCAGGACGACGAGAACGTTGGGGGCACCGGCCGGTGGCTTGGGCTGCAACAAGACCGTCCAATCAGGGACAGACTCCCCGATGGTGCGTCCGGCGACGCCCGAGAAGGGAGGATCCGAGAGCGGGAGCACCGTACGATCTGGATCGAACTTTCCCGCCGCCTCGGCCAATGCCTCGCGCAGACTGGAGAGGCTGGAGTCGTCCATCTCGACCCGGGACTTGGCGGGGGAGCCTGCGAGGGCTCGCTCCGCCGTGAGGAGATCGTCACCATCGACGAGGGCGAGCACAACCGCCGTTCCCGGCTTGAGTTTCTCACCGATTCCGGTCTCCAGACCGCTCGTCAGCGTGTGCTCGGCGAACCTGCCGACGACCCGGCCGGCGGTGGCACCGATCGCGACCGATGCCAGCAGCGGTGGCGCGGCCAGCCCCACCAGGAGGCCGACGCCGCCTCCCCAGCCCATTCCCCGTCGTCCCAGCTTGTCCCCGGTGTTCCGGACGATCACACGACCGTCGTCGTCACGCTGGACGAGAATCACCCCGTCGGTGCGGATGTCCTTGTTCCGTGCATGCTCTACGAGTTGGTCGAAGTCCCGGTCCGCTGTCTCGGTGTCCTGATAGGCCGCCATGACGAGATGAAGCGAGCCGCTCATCATGTCCTCCTTGTGTTGACGGGGCGGGTGAATGCGAGCTCTACCGCGACGCGTTGGCCGCTACCTATGAGTGTGGGTGAATCTCGAGGCTCCGGCATCACCCTCGGGGGAGTATGTGCAATCAGCGATACTTCCCAGCAGGCGATGCTCACTCGAGCACTTCGAACGCGGCTTCGAGGTCGTAGCCGATAGCCGCCGCGATGTGGGGCGCGGCGGCTGTGACACGCACGTCGCCCACGATCGGGGCGACTGCGAAAAGTGTTCCGAGGACCTCGCCGTCCGTTGCGCCGGTCATGCTCGCGCACGCAGCGATATGGGTGTAGGTCGACGGGGGTGCACCGAGGGCGATCGAAGCAGCGAGCTGCGCCAGGGTGCGTGTTCGATCGCTTGGTCCCATCTGCTCCTCGAACTCCCCGGCATTGCACGCTGACGTTTGCAGCAGCACGTGCCAGGCTCGGATATCGATGTATCGAGCATTGCCCCGAACCGGCACAAGCGCATCACCCTCGGCGGATGATCTGTCGCTCAGGGGCCGAGGAGGCCCAGCTCGCGCGATCGTGTCACGGCGTCGCTCCGAGACGAGATCTCGAGTTTGCGATAGATCGACATCGCCTGGGTCTTCACCGTGTGGCGTGACACGAATAATCGATCGCCGATCTCGGGAAACGAGAGGTGCGTCGCGAGCAAGGGAAGCAGTCGCAGCTCCGCTGTCGTGAGCGTCGAAACGCCGACGTTACCCGTCGGTAGCGCAGCGAGCACGGCCTCGATTTGCGCTCTACGTGTCGTCAGTGTTCCCAGGTCGGGCGGGGCGATGGCTACCAGGTCGCGCATCACACCTCGTGCGCCGGCGACGTCTGCAATCTCGACGTATGCCGACGCGAACTCGAGGAGCGTCGCCACGGCAACGACGGGCACCACCCGCGTGAGCCGGGGGCGCACACCTGCGGCTTCATTCAAGCGGGATCGCGCGGTTTCGATGGCTCCGCGGTGTGCGGCGCATTGCGCAGCCATTACGAACGGGAGACAACTCGTGGCCATTCGTTCGATGTGGTAGCGGCGGATGAGGTCGACCGCTTGGGAGGCGAGGTCTTCGGCTGCGCCATGGTGTCCTCTGCCGCGGGAGATGGCCGCGCGCGTCGCGAGAGCGTACGAGGTCGTAGGCGGGGCCCTCCCCTCCTCTCCCATGCGGATGACCCGGTCGAGCATCTCGTCCGCCTGGTCCACTTCGTCCATCCAGAGCTTGGCGAGTGCACATACCAGCAACGCCGCTGGGAGCCAGTCGGTGTCACGGAGCGCTTCCGAGGCAGCGGTCGCGTCGTCGAGCATCGACTCGAGGTCGCGTGGAGCGATGATCGAGCGCGCCAAGCGGCCTATCGGGTTGCGGTCCCGGTCGCGCGCCGTCCCGTCAACGACTGTCATCCATCGCTCCGCTTCGTCCGCTCGCCCGTCCAGCGCTTCGGCGATCGCGGCCATAGGTGCAAGGGTTGGTGCCTCGGTGATCCTCCCGGTCCGCTCGTACCAGTCCATCCACGAGCGCACGGTGTCCGAACCGCCTGTGGCGTAGACGGTGCGGGTGATCCGCGCGATCAGGGGAGCGGCGCGCCGGCCATCGCCGGCGCGCTGGGCATGATGGATGGCAGATTCAATCATGTCGTGCGCCTCGAACCACTCGGAGGCTCTCAGGTGCAATCCGGCTACCTCATCCGGCGACCTGCGTTCGAGTTCGGTGGTGAGGTGATCACGGAGAAGCGTGTGATATCGGAACCAGGTTCGAGATCGGTCGACCGGAACGACGAGCATGTTCGAGGCCTCGAGCTTCCTCAGTCGACGATCCGATCCTGTCGTTTGGAGCGTGTGGTCACAGAGAGGGGCAGACATCTGGTCGAGGATCGACGATTTGACGAGGAAGTCGAGGCGATCCGACGTCAGGCGGTTGAGCACCTGTTCCTGCAGGTAGTCAGCGATGTACCAATCGTCGCCACCGATCTCCAAGGCCGATTCCTTGGTGGCTCCGACTTTGATGGCGAGCGCTACCAGGTAGATCGCAGCTGGCCACCCTTCGGCTCTTGCGACAACTTTCGATAGGTCGTCTCCGAGATCGATGCCCTCTGACGCGAGGAGTGCGGTCGCCTCGGCTTCGTCCATGGCCAGGTCGGCCAGCGTCAGCTCCAGGATTCGTCCCGTCGCGCGAAGTGACGCCGAGCGAACTGGCGGCTCGACCCTCGAGCCGATTGCCAGCGTCACTCCTTTCGGGAGCCGCATCGTCAGTTCCATCAAGAGATCCTTGGAGCCACGCGACGTGAGCCGTTCGACATTGTCGACGACGATCAGCGAGGGCTTACTGGCCCCGACGAGGGCAGCCGCAAGGCGAGCGACACCCAGCGTGGGCGCGTCGGAGGACGGGAGCCGCATGGTGGCGAGATCATCCTCACTGACTTGACCGGTGGCGCGAAACGCGCGCGAGAGGTTCGCCAGGAGAATCGCAGGATCGTTGTCCTCGCGATGGAGGGTGATCCATGCTGACGGTCGCGTGTCACGTCGGAGCCACTGGATCAGGATGGTCGTCTTCCCGTATCCGGCAGGGGCGACGGCCGAAACGACCGGAGTTCCGCCGTCGCGTAGCAGTCGGTCGATGAGCCGAGCTCTGTCCACGAGCCCCTCTCGCACATCGACAGGATCGAGCGCCGGGCGAGACTGGGCATGGGTCGTGCCGTGGCGGCGCGCGCGCGTCCGGTCGTCGACGGGGTTCATCAGGGCGATACTACACCTGACCCACGTCCGCCCCAGGAGTAGGACGGATTGGGGGTCAGGGTTCGGCGAGAAGGGCCAATGCCTCGTCGACGCCGACCCGTCCGACAACGCTGCCGACTGCGCTGATCACCTCACCGATCGCGGTGTCGTCGACACCTGCTGCTCGTGCGTCGTCCACCACCGCCCGACAGGATGGTCCGCCGGCGTCGAGCGCAACGACGGCGGCCACCCTCACGAGAGCACGAGTCTGCGCGTCGAGCAGCTCGACGGAAAGAGACGGGTCACTTGCAGTCAGGGCGAGGGCACCCGGATCCCCCAAGGCGAGGCGTCGCAGGAGCTCCAGCTGTTCGGGCGTCACTTCCACTCCGATCCGGCGGTGAGACATATCCCCCGACCAACCTCGTCGATCGGTCGCAAGGGACATCATCCGTCGAGGATCCAGACGCGGCATCATCCCGTGCGGGGGATGCGCCGAGGCCTCGGCCGCCGTCGAATCGTGCGGACAACGGCGGCATCGGCGCGAGGGTATTCCCTTCCTGGGTCACTTCCTCCCCTTGTCAATGCTGCGCGCATCCTCGTTTCGGTCATCAGGGCTGCCACCTTCCCAGTTGCCATCCTCGGCGTCTTCTTCGGCCTCGTGGTCAGTGGTGTCCTCAGCGACAGATCCAGAGACAGCGAGGGATTCCAGCCCAGAGATCTCGAAGGTGGAGAGCACGAGACTCGCCGAACTCGCGAACGCGAATGCACCAAGCAGGAGGATCGCCACGGTGAGCTGCTCTCGTGATGGGTGAGTCCCACCCATGATCCACGGTGCGGCGAGACTCGCCGCGGCCGCCAGCCACATTGGGATCTGCGGCATCACCCTGATCTGAAGTGCTTGGTGGAGCCGACTGATCGCGAGGCTCGTCCGAACCACCGACCACAGCAGTACGACCGAAACACACAAGTAGAGCAGGGCTGCCCACGACGGATCGAGAATCACGAGGCCGAGCGCCACGCTGAGCGTCATGCCATACAGAACGATGACCGTCCTCGTCGCAGCCTGCATGTACTGCTGGGCCACACTTGCAGCGCGGGGGAATAGTCCCCGCTGCACGTAGAAGAACACCCCGACGACGAAGAAGCCGAGCAGTGAGGCGGTGATTCCCGCCAATTGCAGCAAGAACTCGTCTGAAACCGGATTCACACCATGATGGTAGAGGAACAGGAGATCAGCCCGGAAGTACGTTCGGCAGGTCCTCGTCGCGTACCAACCGGGACGGGTGCAGGGTCACCCGCTGATGCTCGAGGTGCTCTCAGGGTCTCAGCCCTCGGCAATGGCCTCTCTTGCCAGGCTCATATCGGCTAGTTCGAGGAGCTTGTCGACCACCAGGGTGGCGGCCACGACGACGGCGAGCCCGATGAATCCCGAGAAGTTGACATTGTCGCCGAAGACGATATCGATCACCTCGAGGAACACGAACTTGGAGAAGAACATGATCGCCCAGATGGCGAGCCCGAGGGCCACCTTGTTTGCCTTCTCCCGATCACCCTTGATCCGGTTGGCCACTACTCGTTTCAGCTGGAGGGTTCCGAAGGTGAGCAGCTGCATGACGAGGCTTGCGAGCACAAGGATCGAATGGGAGCTGATGTCGAGGAGGCTGGTGTAGTCGTCGAAGAAGCCCATGACGACGACGTACAGCAGTGTTCCGGTCGTGAGGTCCCTGAAGATCTCGCGCTTGTCGGGCATCGCTCCAACCGATCACTCACCGCTGATTCGGGCTGGCATCGTACACCTGCCGAATCACCAGCCCCTTCGCTGTGGCGGTCGGTGGTCAGTGTCGCCCGCCCCCAGCGATTGAGTTGACAATCGAGATCGATCCTGGCTACCTTACAGTGTAAATACTTACACAGTAAGGAGAGATCATGGTGAGTGGGGGAATGGAAGGGTCGCTCGACGATCCGAGACGTACGGCGCGGGTTACGGGTTTGTGGTATCTGGCCCTTGCGATCACGGGGATGCTGGGCTTCCTTGTGGTCCGGCCGCAGGTGTGGGTCGTGGATGATCCTTCGGCGACGTTCGCGAACCTCATCGCCGATGGGGGTCTGGCGCGACTCGGTCTCGTTCTCGAGTTCGGGATCGTCGTATCGCAGGCCGCCGTCGCTGTGTGGTTCTACAGGCTGTTCCGGGGCGTGAACCAGCCCGCGGCGTTCGCCCTGGGCGTGTTCGGCATGGCCAACGCCGCGGCCATCATGGCGAGCGCCGTGTTCCTGGCAACAGCGATCGCCGTAGCAGAAGGACCTGCCGGATCCCTTGGTGGCGACCCGGTCGCGACCATCGGCCTGCTGACCGAGCTCAGCTCGAACGCATGGGGTGTCGGCGCTCTGTTCTTCGGGCTGTGGCTGATCCCGATGGGGTACATCGCCGCGACCTCAGGCCTGATGCCAACGTGGTTGGGCAGGATCCTCGTCGTGGGCGGCGTCGGCTACACATTGAGCGCGTTCGTGTCCTACGGAATGGCGGACGCCCCTGCCTGGCTCATCGAAGGCATCACGATCCCAGCGACCATCGGGGAGGTCTGGATGGTCGGTTACCTCCTGATCTTTGGAGTCCGACGATCGGACGAAGTGGCGCCTGCAATGGTCCCCGCGGTGGCTCGCTAGGTGGATCGGTGATCCGCGGCGGCCAACCGGATCCGTTGCGCCGGGGTGACGTGATCCGGGTACTCTGCCGGCCGTGACCCCGCTCCCCGAGATCGACGACGACGCCGTGGCTGCCTTCGTCGAGCGTTTCCGGCAGGCGACCGGGGATCCCGACGATGGGGTCTTCGCCGACGTGTCGTGCTTCGGCGATAGCGTCGAACTCGCCGACGAGCTGATCGATATCGTCATCGCAGGCACCAAGCGGGCCACCGCCGGAGCCGTCACCGATTACGAGGCCGAGGGAATGCCGCTGCCCGCTGTTGGTGACCGATGGATCGCCTGTGACGGGAGCGGGCGGCCGCGGGTCGTGATCGAGACCACCGAGGTACGAATCGGACCGCTCTCGTCGGTCGATGAAGCGTTCGCATGGGACGAGGGCGAAGGCGACCGAACCCGCGCTGACTGGCTGCGCATGCATGGGGACTACTTCGCGCGTACCCAGGCCGTCACCGCAATCCCCTTCCACGTCGACATCCCGGTCGTCTTCGAGCGCTTCGACGTCCTCTATCAGGAGAACCCTTCCGGCGAGATGCTCTGAGCACTGTCCCGCCGGTCTACGTCGATGACGTCATCCGCTCGACATCGTCATACTGCCAGGGGTGCAGTTGGGTCCATGTCAATGACGCCACAACCACGGTTGCGATCGCTGCAGCGAAGATGACGGCATCCCACGAGCCGGCGACGGCGCCGATGCCCATGATCAGCACCGCCGATCCCATCCGAACCGTCGGGATGCGCCCGGACACGCGAAACACCGATGCAGCGATGGCAAGCAAGGCGAGGCTCACGCCGAGGGAGAGCGCAAAGCGGCCGAACTGCTCGAGCGGCTCGTTTGGGTGGGCGACGATCTCCTCCGCCGCAACGGCGTAGAAGATGATGCCGACCACGAGTGGGTAGTGGAGGAGTGAGTACGCGTCGCGGGCAATCCATCCCGGTTCCTTCCCGACGGCGCTCGCCATGGCGTGTTCGATCACGACGGCGGCGCGGTGGAAGTACGCCCACCACAGTGAGCAGGCGATGGCGAAGCCGACAACGATCGCGATGATGTGAACGGCATCTCGCTCGACGCCCGCCGCCGACAGTCCGATGCCCACGACCGTCTCGCCGAGTGCCACGATGATGAACAGGCCGTTGCGCTCGGCGAAATGCGGTGCATCGATGGCCCACGTGGCCCGGCCGGCGAAGGAGGCAGCCAGCACGTCGAGCAGCGCAGCGCCGACCCATAGGGCCGTGAGCCACGGGGTGTCGAGGAAACCACCGATGAGCACGAGGGCCGCGGCGAACATCGAGGTGGGGGCGAAGGTCATGAAGGCATGGCGCTGGGCGGGGTGGTCGGCGGAGGAGAACCAGTACAGGGCCGTCACCATGACACGCACGAGGAAGTACGTGATGCCGAACCACTGGGACCCCTCGCCAAAGGCCGTTGGGATCGTCAGCGCCATCAGCAGGGTTACGCCCATGGTGGCAAGGAGGAACAGCCTCGTCGCCGTGCCGTCCGTGCCGCTCCAGTTCGTGGTCCAGGTGTAGATGCTCCACGTCCACCACAGCAGCCAGATGATGAGGGCCCCCTCGGCGAGGAGACCGACTGATCCGCCGCCATGGAGGAGACCGACAACCTGCGTGATGGCGTAGACGTAGACAAGGTCGAAGAACAGTTCGAGGGTCGAAGCCGTCCGGCCACGCCCGCCCTTGATCACCGGATCGATCGACATGGCCGGCATCATACGGGAGTGACTGGTCAGACATCCCCGTGTCTCGGTGACGCCCATTCAGGTCGACAGGAGCGTCCGATTCGCATCGGAGGAGACAGATATATTCCTTGACAGGAATATGACGGGACGATAGCTTGACCACATGCATGCGACGACTCTTGCCGCACTTGGTGAACCGAGCCGCTTCCAGGTCGTCGAGCTGCTGCGAGATGGGCCACTCTCTGTGGGCGAGATCGCCGAGGAGTTGAGGATCCGTCAACCGCAGGTCTCGAAGCACCTGCGCGTACTGAGCGGATCGGGAATCGTTGCTGTGGAGCCGTTGGCCAGGAAGAGGATCTACCACCTCGAGGCGGAGCCGTTCGAGCAGATGAGCCACTGGGTAGATTCGTTCGAGCGGGTATGGGTGACGCGACTGAACTCCCTCGACACGTACTTGGCATCGATCAACGCGAAAGGGAACGAGAGTGGCCAAGAAGCCGGTTGATGACGTAGCGGCCGTGTTGGAAGCGATCAAAGGCATGGAGCCGTACCAGGAGATCGCCAAACGGGTCCACCAAGTCATCATGGAGAGTGCCCCCGAGCTCAAGCCTCGGTTGTGGTACGGCATGCCGGGATACGCAAAGGCGAAGTCCAGCCCGGTCATCTGCTTCTTCCGGGTCGACGACTACATGACCTTCGGGTTGACCGAGAAGGCGAACGTGGCCAGGGTCGAGAATGCGACCGACCACCTGATCCCCTCCGCATGGTTTCTCACCGAACTCGACGGGCCAACGGAGGAACGCATCGCCGACATCGTCAAGAAGGCCGCCAGCTGACCCCGCAGGCGTGGGGGAGGAGACAACCATGATCACCCAGTTGTTCAAGAAGCGGACGAACCTCAGCTTCGAGCGTTCGTACGCCGCACCGGTGGAGGCGGTGTGGCACGCATGGACGAGGTGCGAGATCCTCCGCGAGTGGTGGGGCCCCGACAAGACCACCGTACCCGAGTGCGAGATCGACCTGCGCGTCGGCGGAACGATCTTCATCGTCACCGAGGCAGGCGAGGGCATGGGGAAGTATCAGGGCACGCGTTGGCCGATGGCCGGCACATTCTCCCTCGTCGAGGACAAGGCTCGACTGTCATACGATGCTCGCTCGTGGACCGAAGGCGAGGAACAGACCTCGACCATCCACCACGTCAACGACCTCACCATGTCCGAGGATGACGGGACCACCAACCTCGCGCTCCATGTATCGATCACCCAGATCGGGTCCGGTGCCAAGATGGCTGCGTTCGGCATGAAGTGGGGCTACAAGCAGCAACTCGACCACCTCGAGGAGCTTCTGTCGCTGCGATCCTGACAGTCGCTCGCGCGACGGTCGGTCCACGTCATCCGGTAGGGTGCGAAAGTGCCGACGTCCACCAGTCTCGAAGGAACCTTGGGGCGTCTTGACCGGATCATCGAGGATGCCTGTGTCGAGGGCAGCCACCTCGGAGTGTTTCCT
Source organism: Acidimicrobiia bacterium (assembly GCA_035461905.1). GTDB lineage: Bacteria > Actinomycetota > Acidimicrobiia > Spongiisociales > UBA5794 > SZUA-442. Next base: position 12,543 of record DATHUV010000091.1, read on the forward strand.
GCGATGTACCGGAGCGTCACCGCTGCGGTCCTCGAGGCGATCCGTAGCGGAGGCTTCTTCGATGACGATGAGGTCGTTGAGCACCTGACTGTCGTGTTCGCCGACCTCTACTTCGTGGCCTACGACCGGTACCGAGGGAATGACGAAGCGGCGCGCTGTTGGGTGACGGCGTTCGAGACCGCCGAGTCCTCCCAACCCAGGATGATCCTCCAGCATCTCCTCCTCGGGATGAACGCTCACATCAACCTCGACCTCGGTTTGGCCACCCACGCGGTCTCCGGCGATGACCTGACGGCCGTGAAGGCTGACTTCGTTCGGGTGAACGAGATCCTGTTCCAGATCCTCGACAGGCTGCAGGCAGGTTTGGGGGAGGTGTCGCCGCGCATGGCCCTGATCGATCGACTGGGAGGGCAGTGGGATGAGCGGATGATGAGGGTCGGGCTCGGCACCTGTCGTGATCTCGCGTGGACCTTCGCCAACAGGCTGGCCGTGGGAGACGACATCCACGGCGTCACTGCCCGTCGCGACGCGGATGCCTCCTGGCTGGCACGGGCGATGCTCCGACCGTGGAGTCCCGTCAATCTCGTTGGCCGGATGGTTGCCAACGTGGAAAGTCAGGACATCCGCCGGATCGTCGCTGCACTGGGGAAGAGCCGAGTCGACTTCGAAGCCGCCTCGCGGGCGGCCGATGTGAGTGTGGGCTCCTTGGCCACCCTCGACGAGGGAAGGGGACCGAGTCTGTATCAGGCCGCACACCATCGCCGAGTTCGGCGTCATCCTATGTCGGAGCCACGTAGTCGGCGAGATGCTGGCCGGTGAGGGTGGCACGGGAGGCAACCAGATCGGCCGGCGTGCCCTCGAACACCACCCGGCCACCGTCGTGCCCGGCTCCGGGGCCAAGGTCGATGATCCAGTCGGCATGTGCCATCACGGCTTGATGATGCTCGATCACGATGACCGACTTACCCGAATCCACCAGCTGGTCGAGGAGACCGAGCAGGTGGTCGACATCGGCGAGATGGAGTCCGCTGGTTGGCTCGTCGAGCACGTAGATGCCGCCATCATTGGCCATCTGGATGGCCAGCTTGAGTCGTTGGCGCTCGCCCCCCGAGAGGGTGGTGAGCGGTTGGCCGAGGCCGAGGTATCCGAGCCCGACATCCGCCATCCGGCGCAGGATCTTCTGCGCGGCCGGGGTGCTCGCCTCCGGCATGCCGAAGAACTCCAGAGCCTCGGTGACCGGCATCCCAAGCACCTCGCTGATGTCCTGCCCGGCGAGCTTGTAGTCCAACACACGGGCTTGGAACCGCTTGCCCTCACACTCCTCACACACGGTCGCCACGCCGGCCATCATCGCAAGGTCCGTGTAGATGACGCCGTTGCCGTTGCATGTGGGGCAGGCGCCCTCTGAGTTCGCGCTGAAGAGGGCAGGCTTGACGTCGTTCGCCTTCGCGAACGCTTTGCGGATCGGGTCGAGCAGTCCGGTATACGTCGCCGGGTAGCTCCGCCGCGAGCCCCGTATCGGGCTCTGGTCGACCGAGACGACGCCATCCCGCTGCGAAACCGAGCCGTGGATGAGGGAGCTCTTTCCGGATCCGGCAACGCCGGTGATGACCACCAACATGCCGACCGGTATGTCGACGTCGACGTCCTGGAGGTTGTGCGTGGTCGCACCGCGGATCTCGAGCACTCCCGACGGCGTCCGCACCGCATCCTTGAGGGAGGCACGGTGGTTCAGGTGTCGCCCCGTCAGCGTGTCGCTCTCCTGCAGCTCCTCGACGGTGCCTTCGAACACCACCTCGCCGCCGGCAGTGCCGGCACCAGGACCGAGGTCGACGACGTGATCGGCGATGCCGATCACCTCTGGCTTGTGCTCGACGACCAGCACGGTGTTGCCCTTGTCGCGCAGCTGCAGCAGCAGATCGTTCATACGCTGGATGTCGTGCGGGTGCAGCCCAACCGTCGGCTCGTCGAACACGTACGTCACGTCGGTGAGCGACGACCCGAGGTGCCGGATCATCTTGGTGCGCTGTGCCTCGCCGCCAGACAATGTGCCAGCAGACCTGTCCAGCGACAGATAACCGAGCCCGATCTCCACGAATGCGTCGAGGGTCTTTCCCAGCGTGATCAGGAGCGGTGCCACCGAGGGCTCGTCGAGGGTGCGGATCCACATCGCCAGGTCGCTGATCTGCATCGCACAAGCGTCTGCGATGTTGATGCCCTCGATCCTCGAGGACCGCGCCCCTTCGTTGAGCCTGGTGCCGTCGCAGTCCGGGCAGTCGGTAAAGGTGACTGCTCTGTCCACGAACGCCCGGATGTGGGGCTGAAGCGCGTCCGGGTCCTTGGACAGGAACGACTTCTGTACCTTGGGGATCAACCCTTCGTAGGTGAGGTTGAGGCCGTCGACCTTCACCTTGGTCGGTTCCTTGTAGAGGAAGTCGTCGAGCTCCTTGTCGGTGTAGTCGCGAATCGGCTTGTCCGGATCGACAAAGCCGGATTCGGCGTAGATCCGGACCGTCCACACGTTGTCAGACTTCCAACCGGGGATCGTGAACGCACCCTCGGCGAGTGACTTGGAGTCGTCGTAGAGCTGGGTCAGGTCGATGTCCGAAACCGTTCCCCTGCCCTCGCAGAGCGGACACATGCCGCCGGTGACGGAGAAGCTCCGTTGCTCCGCTTTGCCCGAGCCCCGCTCTACGGTCATCGCCCCCCCACCATGGGCAGAGGCAACGTTGAACGAGAACGCTTGAGGCGATCCGATGTGCGGCTGCCCGAGGCGGCTGAAGAGGATTCGCAGGAGGGCGTTTGCGTCGGTAGCGGTGCCGACGGTCGAACGGACGTTGGCGCCCATGCGGTCCTGGTCGACGATGATCGCGGTCGTGAGTCCTTCGAGCAGGTCGACGTCGGGGCGTGCCAGCGTGGGCATGAAACCCTGCACGAACGCGCTGTACGTCTCATTGATCATGCGCTGGGACTCTGCCGCGATGGTGTCGAACACCAAGGAGCTCTTGCCGGAGCCCGAGACGCCGGTGAACACGGTCAGCCTCCGCTTCGGGATCTCGACGCTGACATCCTTCAGGTTGTTCACCCTGGCGTTCCTGACGCGAATCAGGTCGTGGCTATCGGCGGGGTGCGGCATGACCGGGCAACAATACGGCACCGGCGCACGGTGCGTGGCCCTCGATCGCGAAGGGGGAACGGGTGACGAAGATCGGTGCAGACTGAAGGTTCTGATCGATCCTGCCGATACGCGATGCGACCTTCCGAGAGACGCCGAGGACCATGGCCACTACCCGACGCTGGCTCAGCATCGCCGCTGTATGCCTCGCTTGCGCCGTGGTGGCTTTCGTCCCGCTGGCGTCTCCGAGTGATGCCGCGGAGGTCGGCGATGACGTCGCCTTGTTCGACCCAACGCAGGGGATCTGGCACCTCGGGATACGAGGAGGCGATCCCGTCTCGTTCTTCTTCGGGAATCCTGGCGACTACCCCATCATGGGTGACTGGAACTGTGACGGCATCGACACACCCGGTCTGTACCGCCAGTCGGACGGGTTCGTCTACCTGAGGAACTCCAACACGGAGGGAATCGCCGATGTCAGGTTCTTCTTCGGTGACCCTGGCGACGTTCCGCTCGCAGGCGACTTCGACGGTGACGGATGCGACACGGTCTCGATCTACCGGCCAGGCGAACAGCGTGTCCACGTCATCAACGCCCTCGGCGCAAAGGACGGCGGTCTCGGCGCGGCGGACTATTCGTACCTCTTCGGCGACCCCGGGGACAAGCCCTTCACCGGTGACTTCGACGGTGACGGGATCGACACCGTCGGCCTGCATCGCGAGTCGACAGGCTTCGTGTACTTCCGGGACACGAACGCCACCGGCGTCGCCGACCATCTCTTCTACTTCGGCGACCCCGGGGACCGGCTGATGGCAGGGGACTGGCTTGCAGCGGGAGCGGATCACCCGGGGGTCTTCCGCCCCTCGAACCGCACGGTCTTCCTGCGCTACTCCAATACGCAGGGTGACGCTGACGAACAACGTCAGTGGGGGCAGGGATCCTTTGTGCCGCTGGCCGGCCATTTCGGTGAGGTAGTCGGATCGCCGACGTCGTGCACAGTTCTGCCCGCCGACAACATCTGGAACCGGCGCATCGATGACCTCCCCGTCCACCCCAGGTCAGATCAGTACGTCGCGGCGATCGGAGCGAATGCGACGCTTCACGCCGACTTCGGGTCGGGTGTGTGGCCGCCTGGTTCGGAAAGCCCAATCGGGATACCGGTGATCGAGGTTGCGCCATGGCAGGAGAAGGTGCCGATCATCTACACCGACTACGGGTCGGAGTCGGACGTGGGACCGTTCCCGATCCCTCCCGACGCGCCCATCGAAGGCGGCCCGAACGGCACGGGGGATCGCCACGTGATCGCCGTCGACCGAAGTGCGTGCATGCTCTACGAGCTCTTCTCCGCCTACCCGAACGGGGACGGGTCGTGGTCCGCGAGCTCGGGAGCCTCGTATGACCTGAGGTCGAACGCCCTTCGCCCTGACACGTGGACGTCCGCGGACGCGGCAGGCCTACCGATCATGCCGGGCCTCGTCACCTACGACGAGGTCGCATCCGGCGTGATCACCCATGCCATCCGATTCACCGCTCCCCAGACCCAAAAGGCCCACGTCTGGCCCGCACGTCACAACGCATCACACCTCACCGGCGAGGGTTACCCGCCCATGGGACAGAGGTTCAGGCTGAAGGCAACCTATGACATCTCCGGCTACCCAACCGAGGTTCAGGTGATCCTCCAGGCCTTCAAGGACTACGGGATCATCCTCGCCGACAACGGCAGCCCTTGGTACATCTCAGGTGCTCCCGATGAGCGGTGGGACAACGACATGCTCCACGAGTGGGACGACATCCCCGGCTCCGCGTTCGAAGCCGTCGACGTCTCCTCGGTGATGGTCGACCCGAACTCGGGCAAGGCGTCGGGCTGATCAGCCTCGGGGTTCCGTCCGCCTATGGTGCGGCCGAAGTGCGGTTGGGGAACCGGGAGGTCCCCCCACCGACATCCACCGAGGAGGTGTCACACGATGAGCGACAAGAGGACCACGGCTCGGGCCTTCCATGAGGCTGGCGGCGTCGATGACTGGAGGGTTCTGTATTGGGGTGCTTACGCCTACTTCCGCACCGACTCCTTCGCGGACGGGGCGCGCCTCGTCGCAGCAATCGCTGCGGTCGCCGATGCCACGGGTCGATCTCCCGACGTCGATCTGCGTCCCGAAGGTGTGACGGTTCGCACGTTCTCAGGCGAGTACGGGGCCCTGAGCCAGCTTGACATAGAGTTCGCCAGGCGTGTCTCGGTGATGGCGCGGGAACTCGGTCTCGAGCCGGATCCGTCGCAGGTGCAGGCCGTCGGCATCGCCGTTGCGCAGGATGCAGGTGCCGACGTGCGGCCGTTCTGGGCTGCCGCACTCGGGTACACCCATCTCGGAGACGAGGACGCGATCGACCCACACCGGCGCAATCCCCACATGATGTTCCACGAACTCGATCCACCCAAGCCTGGCCGGGGGCGTTTCCACATCGATGTCAGTGTGCCCGCAGACCAAGCCGAGGCGCGAGTCGCGGCTGCGATCGCTGCCGGGGGCCGCATCGCCGATGATTCGCACGCTCCCGCGTGGTGGACGCTCGCGTCCCCCGAGAATCACGGCGTCGACATCGCCGCGTGGCCGGACTTCGAGGACCATGACAGCTGAGCCAACGCCCGGCCCGCCCACTGCGCCGGAGCCCGGCCCGCCCAGATCTCAGTTCTCTAGGTTCTGCAGCACGTCGTAGGCGGCGTACTTGTAGGTCTCGGTGCGGGTTGGGATGTTGTACGTTGAGTCGATGAAGCAGTCGACGGTCTCCTCGGCGTGGATCAGCGCCTGGCCCAGGTGGATCATCTCCGCGGCATCGTCACCGAGGATGTGCACGCCGATGAGGCGCCGATCAGCGCGGTCGACGACCAACTTGACCATCCCCTCGGTCGTGCCGATGATCCGACTCTTCGCGTTGGCAGAGAATGGGGACCGACCTGAGACCGCGTCGATCCCCGCAGACTCCGCCGCCTGTTCGGTCATCCCGACCATGCCGATCTCGGGAATGGAGTAGATCCCGAACGGCGGCATCGGATCGACCCGCTGCTTGAAGGGGATGTCGAACGCCCAACACGCCGCGACCCTGCCCTGCTCGGCCGAGACCGACGCCAGCGCCGGAGGGCCGATCACGTCTCCTGCCGCGAAGATGCCGGGCACGGTGGTCTCGAAACGTTCGTCCACGACGATCCGCCGCCGGTCGTCGCACGACACCCCGACGGCTTCGAGGCCCAGCGCCTCGGTGTTACCGGTTCGTCCCGCAGCGAACAACACCATGTCGGGTTCGACGGTTGCACCGTCGGAGAACGTCACCCGGAGACCGGAGCTGGTTCGAGCCACAACGGCGTCGGGAGATCCGAGTCGGACGTCGAGACCCGCGGTCGAGAACGAGGCGAGGAGCGCGTCGGATATCTCGTGGTCGAGGAAGGGCATCAGCCGGTCCGTGCCATCGACCAGGGTCACCGTCGCACCCAGGGCGGTGAAAATCGAGGCGTACTCGGAGCCAACCGGGCCGGCGCCTATCACGACCATGCTGTCGGGGATGCGTTCGAGGTGGATGATCGAGTCGGAGTCGTGGACGTCGGGGTCGTCGAAGGGGATGGCGGCGGGATGGAACGGACGCGACCCTGTCGCGATGAGGATCACGTCCGCACCGAGTGTCGTCGAGGATCCGTCGTCGCGCGTGACGAGAATCGTCCGATCCGGGCCGAGGGTCGCCTCACCGCGGACGAGCACGATGCCGTGGCGGTCCAGGTTCGCCTGCACGGCGTCAGCGATAGAGCGGGACACCTCCGACTCGCGCTTGCGGAGCAGCTCGACGAGCGCGCCGCCGCTGAGACCGAGCGACGCTCCGTACACATCCCTGAACCGGTAGCCCGTCAGGTACTGGGCAGCCTCTCGGAGCGTCTTCGAGGGGATGCCTCCCGTGTTCACAGGAGCGCCACCGGGGATGGCGCTGCGTTCGACCAACGCGACGCGCTTACCGAAGTACGCGGCCTGCGCCGCTGCCTTCTCCCCGGCGGGTCCCGAACCTATCACCACGAAGTCGTATCGATCCACGGCGCCTCCCGATTACCGCTCGGGACCCAAGGTATCACGTCCGGTGAGGCCTCGGCCCGCCCGGAATGGGGCCTTGCACTTGGGCGAATGGCACTCGACCGGTATCCTCCGGGCACGGCGATGGGGCTCGCCGACAACTGCCGTTCCCGGCTGATGGCTCCTGTGACGACACCTGCGAGCCATGCCCGATCCTGCCTCCGGCCACACTACCCCGTCACGTTGGACCGCCTCCGCGCGGCTCACTGTCTTCGCCGGTGGCCTGGTCGGTTCCGCGATCAGGTCCGGCATCTCCCTCACCATCCCCGCTCCGGCGGGAACCTTTCCTGGGGCGACGTTGACAGTCAACCTCGTTGGGTCCCTGTTGATCGGCCTGTTCCTTGCCCTATGGGATCGCTCCGCAGCTCGAAGCCGGTCCCTTCGGTTCTGGGCGATCGGTGTGCTCGGATCCTTCACGACGTTCTCGACCTTCAGCCTCGAAGTTGTGCAGCTCCTCGATGCACAGCAGCCCGTGATGGCGGGGGGCTACCTCATCGGATCCGTCGCAGGTGGGCTGGTGCTCGCCGTCGTGGGCCTGCGCCTCGGGTCGGTGCAGCGATGACGCTCCTGGTGGCGACGATCGCGGGTGCGTTCGGTGCGCTCGGCCGGTACGTCATCTCCGGCTGGGTTCATCATCACACTGGCTCGTCGTTCCCCTTGGGCACGCTCGCCGTGAACCTGACGGGGGCGTTCCTCCTCGGCCTCCTCGTCGGCAGCGGGGACGTCGACTCGGTGGCTGTGATCGCCGGCGCGGGGTTCCTCGGGGGATTCACCACCTTCTCGACGTGGATGCTCGAGACCGTCCGGCTCGGGCTTGTTCCGTTGCGTGCGCGTGCGATAGGGAATGCCACGGTCATGCTCGCGGGCGGCCTTGCACTCGCGGCGATCGGGTATAGCGTTGGTTCGTGAGGAGGGCGAACATGGATTCGTCGACAGATGCAAGGCTCCTGAGGATCTACATCGGTGAGTCCGACACGCATGGGGGAAGGCCCCTTCACACGGCCATAGTCGAGGCCCTTCGGCGTGAAGGCCTGGCCGGTGCGACCGTGTTTCGTGGCATCGAGGGTTTCGGCCGGTCGAGCAGGCTCCACACGGCCCACATCCTCCGGCTCTCCGAAGACCTGCCGATCGTCGTCGAGTGCGTCGACTCGCTGGTCAGGATCGAGGCCATCCTCCCGGTTGTCGAGGCGATGATCGGCGACGGCCTCATCACCTTGCAGCGAGTCGAGGTGCATACGTACAGGGCAGAGGGTTCCTGAGCTTGATCGCACACGGTGGCGCCCGCCTCGGCCTCACCCGTCGACAAATCCTCGCGTTCAGGCGCCGTGTCGGGGCCCTCGACCAGCGGATGCCCCGCGCGAAGCGTTCGCTGCGCCGTGCAGCGTGGGCAGGACTCCAGGACAGCATGCCACGAGCTGCGCTCCTCTCGATTCACGCTCGCGTGTCGAGGACCGAAGCTACGACCTTGGATGACCCCTCCCTCGTGCAGCTGTGGGGGCCGCGCTTCAGTGCCTACGTCGTGGCGGAACGCGACATCGCCGTGTTCACCCTGGGAAGGCTGCCCGAGGAGCCAACCCGCCGCAGGCGCGCGGAGGATCTCGCAGACCGCCTCGATGCCCTCCTCGGCGGGGAGAGGATGGCGCACAATGCGGCGGAACGTGCTCTCGGGCAGAGCTCGAACCTGCTGAGGTACGCTGCGCCGACGGGCAGGGTCCTGATCCATTGGGACGGTGCCCGACAACCCCTGATCTGGACGGTGCCTCCGCCGGACGTCGATCCATTCGATGCTCGGCTCGAACTCGCACGCCGATACCTCCACGTCTTCGGACCTGCCACGCCCGAATCGTTCGCCCAGTGGGCGGGGATCAGAACCGATCGTGCCCCTGCCGTGTTCGACGCCCTCCGCCGGTCGCTGACCCCGGTTCGAACACCAATTGGTGATGCCTGGATCCTCACCCGAGATGAGGTCGCCTTCCAATCTGCGCCGGGACCAGCGGCACAGGCACGGCTCCTGCCGAGCGGTGACGTCCACTTTCTCCTCCAAGGCGCCGACAGGGAGCTCCTGGTTCCCGATGCCAAGCGCCGAAGAGAGCTCTGGACCTCCCGCGTGTGGCCGGGAGCCGTCCTCATCGATGGAGAAGTCGTCGGGATCTGGCGGCGGGCGAAGGATGCGGTGACGATCCGTGCATGGCGGCGCCTCTCGCGCCAAGAGCGCGACGGGGTCGAGGAAGAGGCGCTGGCGTTGCCGATCCCCGACGTCGCAGGGCAGATAACCGTCACCTGGAGCTCCCAGGTCAATTGACACGCCCGTTCGCGCCCGGATAGGGTCGCGATTGAACGGACTCATCCTGACCCAACAGCGATGGTTCGCGAGCAAGCACTGCGACCGCCCACTCGGCGCGTGTCGTGCAACGTCGAAGAGCCCCATCGTGCCAGTCGTTCCAACGGAACCCCCATCGGCTGATCAGGCCCCGGTCGTGCGAACGACCGAGCTGGCGGAGGCCGCCGCGCGATCGGTGGATGGTGCGGACGCCGACCCCGTCGATCAGCGTCCCCCCCTCGTTCGCTCGACCGTCTATGTGTACAGGGCGCTGATTGGTCTGGTGCTCGTCGCGTTCGGCATGGTCCAGCTGTTGGTGTTCGAGAACGCCTTGCTGGGCCTGAGCGTTGACATCGCCTCCATGCAGGCGAGTTGGCCCGAATGGCTCGGAAACGCCATCGACGGGGTGGTGGGCGTCACGAGCGTGATCGTGATCGTCGCAACGAACACCGTGCTGCTGGTCCGCAGGAAGGTCCGCCGATGGATGATGATCAACGTCGCGGCGATCTCGGCCATCATCCTCGAGGAGGCAGCGGGTCAGCTCGTCCTCACGTATGCGACGTCCGACGCCTTGAGGGTGGCTGTGGACACGACCTCCCGGGGCACGCTCGGCAATAGCTTCCTCGCCTCCCTGATCGCCGTGTTGACCGTGGGGAGCGTGTGGATCGGACCGCGACTCCGGCCGTGGGCGGTCGGATTCGTCGTGGGTGCCGTCTCGCTGTCCTTCCTGCCAGGGTCGGTGACGGTCATCACCCTCCCGCTCGACATCGGCGTCGGTATGTTTGGAGGCGCCGTGGTGGCCCTCGTCCTGAAGACCCGCGACCGCACGCCCACGACCCTCGAGCTGAAGGCGGCGCTCGAACGCAGCGGCATCGGATGCATCACCCTCGAACGAGCATCCGTGGATGCGCGAGGCTCGGTGCCGTGGTTCGGCGTCACATCCGACGGCCAGCAGCTCTTCGTCAAGACCCTCACCTCCGACCATCGGGCCGCAGACCTGATGTTTCGTGCCTATCGGATGGTGAGGCTCCGCAGGGCCGGAGATCGAAGACCCTTCTCCTCGCTGCGCCAGTCCGTCGAGCACGAGGCGTTCCTGTCCCTGGCGGCAGAGGCGCGAGGCGTGAGGACACCGGAGCTGTCGACCGTCTCAGATGTCGGGAGCGACGGAATGCTCCTGGCGTACCACAGGATCGCCGGGCGGTCCCTCGACGACGTCGATCCCGCGACCATCACAGATGACCTCCTTGTCGAGATCTGGGGTCTCGTCGCGTCCATGCAGGAGGCCTTCATCGCCCATCGTGACCTCCGGCTTGCGAACCTCTTCGTCGGAGACGACGGCAAGCCGTGGATCATCGACTTCGGATTCGCCGAGCTCGCCGCCGACGACGCATTGCTCGCGCGGGACAGGGCAGAGCTTCTCGCGTCGACGTCGGTCGTGGTGGGACCGGACCGGGCAGTCGCGGCCGCACTTCGTGTCATGGGTTCCGAATCCGTCATCGAAGCCCTGCCCTGGATGCAGCCTCTCGCTTTGAGTTCGGCGACGCGATCTCAGCTCGGGAGGTCCGAGACCTATGCGCGCCTTCGCACCGTGGCGGCGAACGCCGTCGGCGTCGATGATGTTGCGTTCGAGCGAATCGAGCGGGTGAAGCCCGGCACGGTGCTGATGCTCTTGTCGGTCGCCATCGCCCTGTACGTGCTGATCCCGCAGCTCGCCGCTGCCACGGGGTTCTTCGACGAGGTGA
>DATHUV010000092.1:0-7648 GCA_035461905.1 Acidimicrobiia bacterium
TGGTCCACGTCTCCGAGCTGTCGTGGCGCCACGTCAACCACCCAGGGGAGATCGTCACGGTCGGTGACAAAGTCAAGGTGAAGGTCCTCGAGGTGGACTACGGGCGCGAGCGAATCTCCCTGTCGATCCGCCAGACGGCGGAGGATCCTTGGGAGACGTTCGCCCGCGATGCGGACGTCGGATCGATTGTCGACGGGAAGGTTACGAAGACCGTTCCGTTCGGTGCGTTCGTGTCCGTCGGGGACGGCGTCGAGGGCCTCGTCCACGTCTCCGAGATCGCTTCGCACCATGTCGAAAGCCCCGAATTGGAGCTGAGCATCGGTCAAGAAGTAAAGGTAAAGGTCACCGAGATCGATGCCGACAGACGACGAGTGAGCCTGTCGATCAAGCAGGCACTTCCGGACTGGGAGGATCGTTCGTCGTGGAGCGAGAAACAACAACCGTCACGTCCGCGCCGAAGGGAATTCGAGCGTGATGACGAGCCAAAGGACGAAGCGCCAAGCTTCTCTGCGGACTCGTCCCTCGAGGCGATCCTGGAAGAGCTCAAAGAACGCGGCATCGGCCGCTCATAGACTTCCGGTCCTTGACCCTGCGCCAGCTGGTGTGGGAACCTTGACCGGGTATGCGCGGGGAACCAGTACCACGCGCGGACTGAAGTCGCATCACAGCATGGGGAGGATCGACTGAAATGGGCCGGCGTACGCTTGTTCTCATCATCGCCGTAGCGCTAGCCGCGATCTCCGGCTTCGCCATCTACCAATATCTCACGGGTGTCGAGGACGACATCCGCGCGAACATCGCCGAGGTCGGCGTGTACCGCGCAACCGAGACCATCACCGCCGGCCTTGCCGGCAGCGAGGCGCGTCCGTTGATCGAAGCGAGCACCGCGCTCCGCGAGAGCATCGTGTTCGAAGGATCGACGATCCTGTGCACCGGGGCCGTCGGTAGGAACGAGAACGAGAACCCCAACGAATACGGTTGTGTCGGGAACCCGAGCGACTTGAATGCCGTATTGGAGAACAAGGTCGCCTCGGGCATCATCTCGGCCGGTCAGCTGATCACCACCGAGTCGTTTGCCGACATCCGGGACCTCCAACAGCGTCTCAACGAGGCGATCACGCCGGGCAAGGTGGCCATCTCGCTCGAAGTCGGGGTCCAGGACGCTTCGGGCGGCTTCATCCGTCCGGGGGACTACGTGAACATCCTGGCCTCGGCGAGCCTCGCACCCCTCGACTTCCTCGGCATCATCTCCAACGAGGAACTTCGCGATCTCCTCGTACAGATCGAGACCCAGCCGGGCGCGGTCGACGAAGAGAATCCCGATGCCGAGACCGGACCGCCGTCGAACCTCGGCAGTGCTATCGCAGGTGCGTATGACGTGACGCAGACGATCCTCCAGAACGTCCAGGTGCTCGCCGTCGGGGAGGACACACGTCCTTCACCGCTCGACACCGGCCTCACGCCACTGGCGGGAGTGATCGTCTTCGAGGTCACGCCGCAGGAAGCCGAGATCATCGAGTACGCCAAGCAGTACACGGCTGTGTCGTTGTCGCTGCTCGCAGCCGGCGACTACGTGCCATACGACGCACAGCCGATCGTCGTCGACGACATCTTCGGACTGCTGGACCGGATCGCAATCGAACTGGGACAGGTGACGAGTGGCACCGGGAACTGACAGCACCCGGTCGATCCTCGTGGTCGACACGGACAGTGTGGCGATGGATGCCGCAGTGTCCCTGCTCGACGGCCACAAGGTCTACCAGGCGCGCAACATCTCCGATGCCCAGCGCAAGCTCGTAGAGGAGGGGATCGAGCTCGCAATGATCGGCCCCGGCTTCGCCCACGAAGCCGGGGTCAACGAGGCGAGCCTGCTCCTCGACATCCAGCCGGCGCTGCCGATCGTGCTCGTCGCCGATGGCCTGACCACGGATGTGCTCAGGGCGGCGATCAGGGTGGGTTTCAAGGACGTCGTCGACGCTCCGTTGAACAAGGCGAAGGTCGACGCGATGCTCACGCACATCGACAAGGCACAGGCGATCGTCGGCCAGGAATTCAAGCCGAGGACCCGAATCGGCAAGGTTGTAACCATCATGTCGCCGAAGGGCGGTGCTGGGAAGACGATGACGACGGTGAACGTTGGCCTCGGCCTGGCCATGATGTCGGGAGCGCCGGAGCGGGTCGTCATCATGGACGCAGACCTCCAGTTCGGCGATGTTTGCATCTCCCTACAGGTCGAGCCCCAGCACACGATCGTCGATGCCGCCAGGGACATCGACAAGCTCGACGAGCAACTGCTCGACTCGCTTCTTGCGACGCACACGTCGGGCCTCCGGGTGCTCTCTGCGCCTCTCGAGCCGTCGCTCGCAGATGAAGTCTCGACCCAGGTCGTCGTGAAGACGCTTGGAATGCTGAAGCGCATGTTCGACTATGTGATCATCGACACAGCGCCATTCCTCGATGAGCCGGTCCTGTCGATACTCGAACGATCTGACACGGTGCTCCTTGTGGTCGACATGGACCTTCCAGCGGTGAAGAACGCCAAGCTGGCGCTCGATACCCTCAAGCTGATCAAGTTCCCGTTCGAGAAGATCAAGCTGATCCTGAACCGGGTGAACTCGAAGGCCCGGCTCGACATCCACGAGCTCGAGCGTTCCTTGGGGCTGGAAGTGCAGGCCGCAATCAGCTCGGACAAGCTCGTTCCCCGTGCGGTGAATGAGGGAGAACCCGTCGTCAGCCTCTATCCGAGGTCGCGGGTGGCGAAGGACCTCCGAGGTGTCGCTGCGCTCGTGCTCGACGGTGAAGCGATCGACGAACCTGAAGAAGAAAAGCGCGGCTGGTTCCGCTAACCCGGGACACATGCACATGCGGGAAGGGACATCGAGATGAGCCTCGCAGACAGGGTCAAAGCAGCGAAGACGACGGACACGTCGTCAGAGACACAGCGCGAAGAGGTCAAGTCGGACCTCCGTCGGAAGCTGCACTACAAGGTGGTCGAGGGCCTCGGGCCGACCCTCTACAACTCCCAGATGTCCGACGCGGAGCTCAAACTCCGCGTCATGGAAATGCTCGAGTGGGCGCTCGAACAGGAGCAGTCCGTTCCTCTCGCCAGGGCGGATCGCCTCGCGCTCCTCCAGGAAATCGCCGACGACGTCCTCGGCTATGGGCCGATCGATCCGTACCTAGCGGACCCGGAGATCACCGAGGTCATGGTCAACGGTCCGCATGCCGTCTGGGTGGAACGAGCCGGTCGCATTTCCAAGACGGACACGAGGTTCGTCGATGCGAACCACCTCGAGAGGATCATCGAGAAGATCGTGGGCCAGGTTGGTCGACGGATCGACGAGTCGAATCCCATGGTCGACGCCCGCCTCCCCGATGGATCCCGTGTGAACGCGATCATCCATCCGCTCGCCATCGGCGGGCCCTACGTCACGATCAGGAAGTTCGCCGTCGATCCATTCACCGTGGACGACCTCGTCACGAATGACACGATGAACGAACAGGTTGCAGGGCTCCTCAAGCGATGCGTCGAGGGCCGTTTGAACATCATCGTGTCGGGCGCGACGGGTTCCGGGAAGACGACGCTGCTCAACGTCCTTTCCAACTTCATTCCTGCGAATGAGCGCATCATCACCGTTGAGGACGCTGCCGAGGTCCAGCTGAACCAGACACATGTCCTCACGCTCGAGTCCCGGCCCCCGAACCTCGAGGGCAAGGGCCAGGTCTCGATCCGGGATCTCGTCAGGAACACCCTGCGTATGCGGCCCGATCGCATCATCGTCGGTGAGGTCCGTGGTGGTGAGGCCCTCGACATGCTTCAGGCCATGAACACGGGTCACGACGGATCGCTGACCACGGTCCACTCGAACGCCCCTCGTGACACCCTCGCCCGCATCGAGACGATGGTGCTGATGGCGGGCATGGATCTTCCCATCCGTGCCATCCGCGAGCAGGTAGCGTCCGCGCTCGACCTCATCGTCCATGTGCACCGGCTCCGTGACGGAACGAGGCGGGTGACCCACGTCACCGAGGTCGTCGGTATGGAGGGAGACATCATCACCCTCCAGGATCTCATGCTATTCGATTATGGCATGGGGGTCGACGAGAACGGCAAGTACAAGGGTCGCCTCAAGGCGACTGGCATCAGACCGGCTTTTTCCGAGCACCTCGAGAACTATGGCATCAACCTGCCCGCGGAACTGTTCCACCCGGAAGCGTTTGCCAGACGATGAGACGATTGACAGCACTCGCATCGTTCGTCGTCCTTCTGACGGTCGCGGCTCCTGCCCACGCGCAGTCCAGCGCGACCGCGGATTCCGGATTGGCAGATGTGCTCCTGCCACTCGCTGCCGCCGGTGCGGCGATCGCCGTGTTCCTCCTCGTCATCATCCTCCTCGGCAAACCGCGATCGACGGGCGGTGTGCAGAACCGACTCGGACGCCTGGGGGCGGAAACGGAGAGCAAGGGTGTCTTCGGAAGGTTCGCGTTCCTCCGCAGAGCAGCGCGCTCGGCGGAGACTGCCGCTGCGAGCCGTGGTGCAACCAACATGATCGAGTCCGCGCTAGAGCAGGCGAACGTGCCGTTGAAGGCCGGTGAGGCGATCGTGGCTGCGATCGGAGTGGCGATCGTCGCGTTCACAATTGTGTCGGCCGTGAGCCAATCCCTGGTGTGGGGGCTCGTGGCCGCTGCATTCGTCCTCATCGGATCGCTTATGTTCGTGAACTACGTCGCCTCCCGTACGAAGAAGAAGTTCGAGACCCAGCTCCCCGACACGCTGAATCTCCTCGCGACCTCGCTGCGTGCCGGCTACTCCCTGCTCCAGGCGGTCGAGGCCGTGGGGGAGGAAGCGCCTGAACCGACGCGTAGGGAGTTCGGTCGCGCCATGGCTGAGATCCGGCTTGGTCGGAACATGAACGATGCGTTGGACGACATCGCCACCCGTCTCGACTCGGTCGACTTCGAGTGGACCGTCATGGCGATCGGAATCCAACGTGAGGTCGGCGGAAACCTCGCTGAGGTCCTCCAGACGACGGCAGAGACGATGGTGCAACGAAACCGGCTGCGTCGCGAGATGAAGGCACTCACCGCAGAGGGTCGGATATCTGCCATCGTCCTCTCTCTTCTGCCGATCGGTCTGTTCTTCTTCATCTGGCTGACGAATCCCGGTTACCTAGAGCCGCTCCTGACGAACACGATCGGATGGGTGATGTTGGGTGGCGGGCTGCTGTTCATCGGTATCGGAATCTTCTGGATGCAGAAACTCGTAAAGGTGGACGCCTGATGGATCCTCTCCTCTTTGTCGTAGTCTCCGTTTCGATCACGATCGGTGCATTCGTCATCTGGGTCGGCAACGGTGTTGTCAAGGCGCAGAAGAGCTCAGGTAATAGGCTCGCAAGTCTCCAAACCAGAGAAACAGTCCTCGATCAGGACTTCTCTGAGCGTGCGGTGGCGCCGGTGTTCCAGGGACTCGGCCGGTTCGCGACACGATTCACGCCGACCGGCTGGGTTGCGAGGTCACAGCACAAGATCGTCCTCGCGGGTTGGGCTGAACGAATGGACGGCAACACATGGGCTGCCATTCGGATCATGTCACTCATCGGCGGCATCGTCCTCGCGTTCCTCATCGTCCCCATCGTGAGCGGGGCGACGCTCCGACTCGCTGTAGGTGTGATGCTCGTCGTCATCGGCTTCTACGGACCGGAAGCCTCCCTCAACCGCGCCATCGATGATCGGCGAAAGCTGATGGAGCGCCAGCTGCCCGACATCATCGATCTGCTCGTCATTTCCGTCGAAGCCGGGCTCGGCTTCGAGGCTGCGATGGGTAGGGTCGTTCAGAACGTCCCCGGCGAACTCTCCAAGGAGTTCCAGCGGACGCTTCAGGAGACGCGCGTGGGCGTCAGCAGGCATGCCGCACTGCGGAACATGTCGGAGCGGACGGATGTCGAGGATCTCAACTCCTTCATCCTCGCGCTCATCCAGGCGGACCAGTTCGGCGTTTCGATAGCACGCATGTTGCGTGTCCAGGCTGACGAGATGCGTGTCAGGCGTCGTCAGCGGATCCAGGAGAAAGCCTTCGCGGCGCCCGTGAAGCTCATCTTCCCGATGCTCCTGTGCATCTTTCCGTCGATCTTCATCGTCATCCTCGCGCCTGCGGCGATCAATATCTCAAACAGCCTGCTTTGAGGCTCGTAGACGTTGTCCGAAACAGGTATCGATCCAGCGACGACTGATCCAGCGACGAAGATCCGCCGCAGTCGATTGGTCGACATTGCGCCCTTGGTGCCCCTTGCCCTCGTCGGGTTGCTGGCAGCTCGTCCCGTCGGCGACAACTCCTTCATCTGGCACATTCGCGCCGGTGAGGCTCAGATTGACGTTGGGCGCGTCCTTACCGAGGATGTCTTCTCGTTCACCCTGCTCGGCGAGGGGTGGCGGACCCAATCGTGGCTGGCAGAACTCGGATACGCTGTGGCTGAGTCCGCTCTTGGTGGCCTCGCATGGGCAAACTGGATGATTCTGATCACCGGAACCGCCATCCTAGGGTTTGTCGGGATTGCGGTATATCGGTCCATCAGGTCGTTAATGGTCATGAGCCTCGTCTTGGTGATCGCGGTATGGCTCCTCGGCCCGTTCCTCCAACCACGACCAGTGATCCTGTCGTATCTGCTCCTTGCGATGCTCGTCGTCACCCTCCAAGCGAGACCGCGCCTCGATTGGGGAGTTGTCCCCATCATCTGGATCTGGTCGGCCGTTCACGGATCGTGGGTCCTAGGGATTGGGCTCGTCGTCCTCGAGGCGTTCCGGACTCGTGATCGGCGGCTCTTCACGGTTGGCGCCATCGCAGGCGTCGCGACTCTCGTGACCGCGCATGGCTTCGGTACCTGGCAGATCGTGCTCGACTTCTTCGAGTCTCGGGAAGCCTTGTCAATGATGCAGGAGTGGATGCCGCCTGCTCCTCAGGACATCGTCCAGCTCCCATACCTCCTCATCGTGGCCGGCATCGTCGTGGGAGGTATTCGTGACAGGATCTCGGTGAGGGACCTCGTCGTCCTCCTTCCGTTCCTGCTCTTCGGGCTGAGCTCACGCCGGGCCGTCTTCCCAGCGACGATAGTCCTGCTTCCGTGGGCTGCAATGTGCCTTCCGATCCCGCGGCGGAAATCGGCCTCCGTCCCTCGTTCGTTGGTGCTTGGGACCGGTGCCCTTCTTGGACTCGTCGCAGTCCTGCCGATGTTCGTCAATCCTCTCGGCGTTCTGGACGAGACGAGGTTCCCGAGTCCTGAGCTCGTTGAGTCGCTCGAAGGCGAACGGTTGTTCCACTCGATCGCGACTGGCGGATACCTCATCTACGCGGATTGGCCCGGCCGGCAGGTGTACATCGATGATCGAGCAGAGTTGTACGGTGCCGGGTTCTTCACGGAATACAGGGCGGTGATCGCAGGACGTCACGCTGAGGCGTTCACCCGATGGGGCGTGACTGGTGTTGTTGCAGAACCGAGTTGGCCGTTGGTCGAAGTGTTGATCAATGAGGGATGGCTGGTGCGCGCCGAGGACGAGCACTTCGTGGCCTTGGCACTCCGCTGAGTCCAGCCGTGACTCGTCGTCCACGACGACCGTCGAGCAACCTCGAGGAATTGGTTCTGGGATACTGACG
>DATHUV010000093.1:0-4639 GCA_035461905.1 Acidimicrobiia bacterium
TGCTGTCGGTGCCGGTGACACTCGGAGCGATGACGGGACTGATGTGCGAACGCGTTGCGGTGATCAACATCGCGATCGAGGGTCAGCTCCTCACGTCGGCGTTCGTGGGAACCATCGTTGGATCGGCGTGGGGCATCTGGGCGGGCCTGATCTCGGCGATGCTCACGGGTGCGCTGCTCGGTGCCGTCCTGGCGGTTCTCGCCATCAAGTACCGCATCGATCAGATCATCGCCGGGGTGGTGATCAACATCTTCGCCCTCGGACTCACCTCCTTCCTCGCGAGGCGTGTCCTGTCAGAAGCACCCGACCTGAACTCACCCGGGCGGTTCACAGCGTTCAAGATCCCGATCCTCGGCGACATCCCGGTGATCGGCCCCATGTTCTTCGATCACGCCATGTTCGTGTATGCGACGTTCCTGCTCGTCCTCGTCGTCCACTTCGGGCTGTTCTACACCCGATGGGGGTTGCGGTCCCGTTCCGTCGGTGAGCACCCGAAGGCCGCAGACACGGTCGGAATCAACGTGTACCGCACGCGGTACCGGAATGTGATCCTCGGCGGGTTCATCGCGGGGTTCGGTGGGGCCTTCTTCACCCTCTCGCAGGTATCCCGGTTCGAGGAGAACCTGACGGCGGGAATCGGCTTCATCGGTCTCGCTGCGATGATCTTCGGTCGGTGGATGCCGTTCGGCGTGTTCGGGGCCGGACTCGTATTCGGCTTCGCCCTCGCCCTCCAGCAGAAGCTCGGAATCCTCGGGACGCCCATTCCGTCGGAGTTCCTGTCAATGACGCCGTACATCGTCACGATCATCGTCGTGGCGGGGGTCGTTGGAAGGGCGAGGCCGCCGGCAGCCGACGGCAAGCCATACATCAAGGATTAGGCGCCTGCCGCGGACCAGGTGACTCCATCGATCATCGCTCGACGCCGAAGAATCGTACGTCCTCGAGGGCGAGTTCGTTGAACGGCGGGGCATCCCCGACCGGCTCGGCAGGGTAGGTGGTCGAGATGTCGACCCGCAGCGTGAATGTCTCGAGGCTCGCGATCCTGACACGCTGCGCCTCGTTCGAATTGACGAGCCGCCCGCTGATGGGGACGTTGAGGTCGTTCACCGTGATCGTGTAGCCCTGGATCTTGTAGTTCTGGCGGAACTTGGTGTCGTCGGTGACGTTCTGGAACTCCATTTCGGTGATCTGCACCGGGGTCGCGAACGTGAACTCGAGCCAGGCGCCGACTCCTCGTGCGCTCGCATCGTTCCATCGGGTCTCCGGGTCGCCATCGAGGAGGTTCTCGGGACCGAAGCCCTCGGAAAGCTCCGAGCTCGCAGTGACAGATGCGGGCGTGAGTTCAGCGACGATGACCGGCTGGGTCGTAGTGGTCGAGGTCGACGTTGTCTCCGGTCCCGCAACCGAGGCCTCTCCGCTGCGGAAGATGTTGATCATCAGGGCAACGAGTGCGACGACGAGTACGACCGCGGCGAGGACACCGAGTGCACGGAATCCGGGAGAGGTACGCCCTATGGGTGCGGGGGCCAGGGGCATCGGCTCCGTACTGAGGCGCGAGCCGCACCGTTCACAGTGGTGGTTGAACGGCGGATTCGACGCACCGCATGCCGGGCACGAAACGCTGTCGAGTGCGGCGTGCTCCGTCGTGACGTGAGCTGCAGGAACTACGCGATCGCTGTTGGCCGATGAGGCCCCGGAGTCGGTCGGTGGACCGGGTGGCACAGCGGGCGCAGGGGTGGAAGGGAGTTCGAACGGCTCGAACAAGTCGTCGAACTGGTCGTTTCTGTCGTCGGCCATGCCATCCCCGTCCGTCGTCCCGAAGCCCTGTCGGAAGTATCAGAGCGCCGCAGCGGTATTGTGCCACGGATGCTCACCCTGTTGTCGATACGAGTGGCCGAGCCATGGACCACGCTGTCGCAGGTGGTCTTCGTGGCCCTCGTCGTCGTGGTCGCCGGCATGGCTCTTTGGCTCATCCACCGGTCCTGAACGTGTCGTACCGACGTCCTAGGTTCGCGGTATGAAAGGTACCAGCCGGTCCGCCAAACCCACCTACCTGTGCGTCACCTGCGGCCACCATTCCGGTAAGTGGTCGGGCTTCTGCCCGCAATGCAGGACACAGGAGCCGCTCGTCGAGACCGTTGCCCCCTCCGGAACGTCGGTTGGCGGATCGACGGAGCTGGTCCGTGCGATCGGCCGTGATTCGGGGGTCGCCGATCGTGAGGCGACCGGCATCTCCGAGTTCGACCGTGTGCTCGGTGGAGGGATCGTCCCGGGCGCTGCCCTTCTCGTCGGCGGTGAACCAGGGGTCGGGAAGTCGACACTGCTTCTCCACATCGCCGACGCGCTCAGTTCGGATGATCGGATGGCGCTCGTGGCCACGGCGGAGGAGTCCCCTCACCAGGTGCAGATGCGCTCGAGGCGCATCGGCGTGGGATCGGGAGGTGTTGCGGTCGCCTCGGTAGCTGACGTCGACGACATCATCGCGCTCGCCATGGAACACCGCCCCGCGGTGCTCATCGTCGACTCCATCCAGACGGTTTCGTCGCTCGATGTGGGAGGCAGCGCAGGGGGAGTGACCCAGGTCCGCGAGTCAGCCGCGAGGCTCATCGGGCACGCGAAGTCGACGGGAACGCCCGTCATCCTCGTCGGTCACGTCACGAAGGACGGGTCGATCGCCGGGCCTCGCACCCTCGAGCACATGGTCGACGTCGTCCTGTACCTCGAGGGCGACAACGAGCACGGCCTGCGATTCCTCCGCGGAATCAAGAACAGGTATGGATCCGTGAATGAGGTCGGCGTGTTCGAGATGACGGCGGAGGGCCTCATCGAGGTTCCCGACCCCAGCGGTGTGCTCATCGGCCGTAGGGACGGCGACTCCGCAGGGTCGATCCTGTTCCCGACGATAGAGGGGCGCAGGCCGATGATGGTCGAGATCCAAGCGCTCGTCGTGCCCACACAGATGGACCAGCCGCGTCGAGCCGTCACCGGGTTTCCGACATCGAGGGTGCACCAGATCCTCGGTGTCATCGATCGGCACGCATCGATTCCCCTCGGTCACCATGACGTGTATGTGAGCGTGATGGGCGGAGTGAGGATCACCGAGCCGGGGGCGGACCTCGCAGTTGCACTCGCCATTGCATCCTCGTATGCCGACATCCCGCTGCGTCGCATGGCCGCATGGGGTGAATTGGGCCTCACGGGGGATGTCAGGCCGGCCAGCAGATCGGCGCTGCGGCGGTCCGAGGCCCTGAGGATCGGTGCGGATCCGATTCTCGCTCCGGAGGAGGGGACCACGCGCCTCTTCGAGATCCTGATCGAGTCCGGGTTCGGATCTGCCATCCGATAGTGACGGGACGGGGCGTTCCGACCTCACTCCCGTCGAACGACTACCCTGCTGATCGATGACTCCGCAGGCTGCCGCATCCCTCGACCTCCTCCGTCGGTTCGCACCGGGTACACCCTTGCGCAGTGCGGCAGAGCTCGTGATGGCGCAGGGAACGGGTGCGCTCGTGTTGATCGGCACTGGACCGAAGGTCGAGTCTGTCACGGCGGGGGGCTTCAAGCTCGACGATGCGCGCTTCACGGCGCAGCGGCTTGCGGAGCTCGCAAAGATGGACGGTGGCATCGTCGTCGACGATGAGTCCGGCAGGATCCTCGCTGCGAACGTGCACTTCATGCCCGATCCGGACATCGAGACCGTCGAGACCGGTACCCGATTCCGCACCGCTGAGCGCCTGGCCCGTCAAACGGGTCATGCGGTCCTCGCCGTGTCCGAAGAGGGCCACCTGCGGGCGATCGTGTTCTCAGGCGAGGTTCAGTTCCAGCTGCATTCGGTGACCGAACTGCTCGCGGAGGCGAATCAGCGTCTCCAATCCCTCGAACGGTTGCGCCACCAGTTCGACGACGCTGTGGCGCGCCTCGATCGATACGAGACCGATGGCGTCGTGTCCATTCGTGACGTCGTGGGAGTGATCCAGAGGGCTGCGGTCATCCGGCGAATCGGGGATGACCTCGACACCATCTCTGCCGAGATCGGTGACGAGGCTGCGTTGCTGGCGCTCCAGGCAGAGGACTTCGAGCACGGGGTCTCCGAGGTCGCCGACCTCGTCAACGCCGACTACCAGGCACGCAAGCCGCGAAAGGGTTCGACCGTCTTCCGACGTCTCGACGACCTCGACCACGACGATCTGTACAGCGCCGATGAGATCGCCTCGATCCTCGGGTTCGGTTCCCTCGACGACCTCGCGATACCGCGTGGAATCCGAGCGCTCGCCGATGTGCCGCGACTCCCTGAGGTCGTCCGTGATGCGATCCTGCGACGTTTTTCCAGCTACGACCAGCTCATGCACGCCTCCGCAGAGAAGCTCGCCGAGGTTGACGGTGTCGGGAGGACGAGGGCGACGACGATTCGGAACTACCTGGCGCGTCGCGGCACCACCCTCTCGTCATTCGACTCCCACGCTTAGCGACGCCGACACCGCGTCCGGTACACTGAACGATTCCGACGATCCCCGAGGTCCTGTGGCCACCAAGAAATCCACCGAGAAACCCACGCCCGCCCCCGTAGCGGCGAGCAGGCCTGCGGCGAAGAAGCCTGCGGCGAAGAAGCCTGCGGCGAGCAAGCCTGCGGCGAAGAAGC
>DATHUV010000094.1:0-18156 GCA_035461905.1 Acidimicrobiia bacterium
CGACGATTCCCGCATTGTTCCGCAACTCGGCTGGCACCACCTCGGCGCGCGTGTCGAGGTGGTGCGCGATCTCCTCGAAGCGCTTGGAGATGCCGCCACCGAAGACGATCGTCTTCGGAGAGAGGATGAGATCGATGTACCTGAGGAGCTCGTTGACCCGTTCCGCCCACCAGTCGATCTGGTCGTGATCCCTGTCGACGAGCCGCCCAGCCGCATAATGCTCTGCCTCCATACCTTTGAACTCGAGGTGGCCGAGCTCCGCATTCGGGACGAGCTTTCCGTCATTGAGGATGGCCGAACCGATGCCGGTCCCGAAGGTGAGGACGATGCACACACCGTTGTGGCCCCGTGCCGCGCCGTAGCGTGCTTCCGCGAGGCCCGCAGCGTCCGCGTCGTTGAGAACGGTGACCTGTCGTCCCAGTCGCTGTCTGAGGCCGCTCGCTGCGTCGAATCCGATCCACGACTTGTCGATGTTGGCTGCGGACCATACGACGCCGTCCATGACGACGCTCGGAACCGTGACACCGATGGGGCCCGACCACTCGTGGAATCGGACGACTTCTTCCACGGTCTCCATCAGGGCCTGTGGCGTCGATGGCTGGGGTGTGGGGATGCGGTGGCGCTCGGCGGACAACTTCCCCGTCGCGAGGTCGACGGGTGCACCCTTGATGCCCGATCCGCCGATGTCGATTCCCAGGGCGTCCACCGATCACACTCCCCTTCTCACGAGTTCCACGATGTCCTCAGCATATTGGTCGCGCCGTTCCCAGACCTCGTCGGTGACCGCCAACTGGATCCCGCCCGGCAGTTCGATGAGATGGGTTGGCAGGACCGGATCGGCGGATGGCCACTCATCCGAGAAGGTGAGGAGCCGATCGCGAGGGATTCCCGGTGTGAGAACCACCCCACACGGCGCGAGAGCTCCTCCGGCCGGGACGACCCCTCGATGCTGTTCGAGTTGTCTGAGCAGGTGGTCAAGCCATCGGCGGCGCTCCTCGTGATCGGCTTGTACGGAGGCTTTCACGGGGTGCACGTCACCGACGGAAGGGGCTGGTGCGAGGTCTCCGTACCACATGACGATGTCGGCCTCGACACCCTCCTCGCAGACACCGAGGCGGTTGGGCCACTCCCGAACCCTGCGGGAACCCTTCGGAACCAGCGCGTCGACAGGGTGCCCAGCAACGTGTGGCACCTCGGAAACAGTGCCATCGCCCACGATGCGTCCCACGAGGCTCATCGTCTCGCTCCAGGCGAGACGCGAGACGGCGAACCACGTGGCAGTCGTCACACCTACCTCACGGACGATCGATGAAGGGAAGCTCGACGACCGTGCCGACCACCCCTTCGCCCCGGATCTCCACGCCGACCGTGGTGTCGGGCTCAACTGGCGGCTCCATGTAGGCCAAACCGATCCCGTGACCGAGCGTCGGCGAGAAGTTCCCCGATGTCACGACTCCCCGACTCCCATCCGCTTCGACGGCGTAGCCGGCGCGTGGAATGGCTCGTCCGGGCGTGGTGAATGCCGCGAGCCTGCGCGTGACGCCTGAGGAACGCTGTCGCTCGAGGGCCTGCTTGCCGACGAAGTCGTGGTCCCAAGCGACCACCCATTCGAGACCCGCCTCGAGGGGCGTCGTTTCCTCGTCGAGGTCGTTGCCCCACAACGGATACCCCATCTCCAGGCGCAACGTGTCGCGCGCACCGAGGCCACAGGGCTCCGCCCCCGCGCCGACGATGGCGTCCCAAAGAGCGGTCGCCGACCCGCCGTCGACGGCGACCTCGAACCCTCGTTCACCTGTGTACCCGGTGCCGGCCATCGTGATCTCACGACCACCGAAGGATCGCGTTGTGACCCGGAAGCGGCCTGGCACGGAGCCGAACAGGCTTTCGCCGGTGCGAATCGCCTGGGGACCCTGCACGGCGAAGAGCGCAGTCTTCATCCTGATGTCGGTGATCGTGACGTCAGGAGGCGCTGCCTCGCTGAACCGGTCAACGATCTCGTCGGAGTTCGTCCCGTTGGGCATCACCCATAGGCGGTCTTCGCTCAGGTACCAGACGATGATGTCGTCCTCCACCCCGCCCGAGGCGTTGAGCGCCATGGTGTATTGGGCGCGACCAGGTTCCACCCGTCGGATGTCGTTGCAGAGCTGACCCGAGACGACATCGACTGCTCCGGGACCGGCGACCTCGAAGCGCCCGAGGTGCGACACGTCGAAGAGTCCGACATCCGTTCGCACCGTGTTGTGTTCCGCCAGGACACCTGTGTACTGGACTGGCATCTGCCATCCGCCGAAGTCGGTGAAGCGTGCGCCTGCCGCCTCGTGGCTGTCGTGGATCGGGGACTGGGGCATGTGCCACCTCGCGGCTGTCGGCGGATCGCTTGATGCCCTCAGCCTACGTCGGAAGCGATTCCGAGGTCGATGACCTCGGGTGGGCCGGGGATGCGAGTCGGTGCCGCGGACTCCACAGAGGAGTCGGGTTCCTCGAGACCGTACTTGACGAGCAGGTGGAGGTAGTCCCTCTGGTAGAAGACCTTGCACCTCACATCCGGATACAGCTCGCGGAGGCGCTTGACCTTCTTGTTCTTCTTCGTCACCAGCTTCTGGCTCATCGTGGTGATCTCGATGTAGACGTCGTCGTCAGGCAGGTAGAAGTCGGGCCGGAAGTACTTCAGTGGCTCTCCGGCGTCATCCCACTCGATGGCGAAGGCGCGAGGTTCATAGGACCATTCGATGCCATAGAAGTCGAGTAGCCTCGCGAACTCGCGCTCGCTGTTGTGAGCGAAGTCCGTGGTAGCGGCTGGTGCCGGACCGAAGAGGTCGTCGTGCGTCAGATTCCCGTCGCCTCCGAGAGGGTGCCAGTGCCCGATTCCGATTCGGCCTGGTCGGGGAAGAGTCTAAAGATCTCTCCGCGAACCTCGTCGTGAACCGGCCTCACCGCGATCCCGAACACACCTTGGCCCTTCCGGAGGAGATCGACGACCTCCTCCGGGCTGCGAGCCGCGTAAATCGTCGTCCCATCGGAGAGCAGCGTGATGTCCTGCTCCCGCCAGTCGGGGCCGACTTCCTCCTCGAGCTGGTCGAATGCCTGACGAATCTTGTGGAGACTCGTCCCCGCGTCCTTGAGTCGCTTGATCACACGCAGAGTCACGATGTCCTGGAACGTGTAGAGGCGCTGGGTTCCCGACCCGGTTGCCGTCTGCATGGAGGGACCGAGAAGGCCAGTCCGATCCCAGTAGTCGAGCTGTCGATACGTGATGCCGACGATCGCGCATACCTGTGGCGAGCGGAAGCCAAGTGCTGCGTCGGTGTGTGTTCGTGTCATGTCCTCGCGTCTCCTCACCCAGACCGGTCACGCGGACCGTTACGCTGTCGTAATTCCGCCCGTTGAACTACATCGATGCAAGTTACGCACCCGGCCGTCGCATGTCAACGTTCGACGTTCCATCACTGCCTCGAGAGGGGATGAGGCTGTCACGACCGGCGCGTGAGCGCCCGGCGTGGATCACTGGTTGCTTCCGCCTGCGAAGTCCTCCGGGTCGATGTCGTCGAGGAACTCCCGGAACCGTTCGATCTCGTCCTCTGCGGATTCATCCGAGATCTGGACCCCGGCCTCGTCGAGGACGGATCGTTCTGCGAACAGCGGCGCATCGACCCGCACCGCGAGTGCGACGGCGTCCGACGGCCTCGACGAGATCACTCGATCCTCCCCGCCAACGGTGAGGGTGAGATCCGCGTAGAAGGTCCCGCCGCGAAGTTCCGTCACCACGACATCCTTCACTGTTGCCCCCAGGCGCGAGACGACCGTGGCGAGGAGATCGTGCGTCAGTGGGCGTTCTGGCTGCATTCCGTCGCGTGCGAGTGCGATCGACGTCGCCTCGGGCGTGTTGATCCATATCGGCAGGTAACGCTGACCGTCGCGCTCCTTGAGAAGCAGTATCGGTGTGTTCGTCGGGAGTTCGACTCGTATGCCGATGAGGTCGAGGGGGATCCTGTCGGTCATGGCTTCACCCTATCACCGGCTCCTGGCGAGGATCCCCGGCCGAACACGATGGGTTCGAGCGAGTTGGGGTTCTCCGTGAAGTCGACCATGTCGAGAACCGCCCATACGGAGTCGAGGTTGCGGTATCGGCCGCGGTGGTCGAGCCCGTAACCGAGAAGGTACTCGTCTCCCACCTCGAATCCCCGGTACTCGATGTCGACATCCACGATCCGGCGCGGAACCTTGTCGAGAAGCGCCACGGTCCGGACGCTTGCGACACCGCGTGCCTGGATCATCTTGCGGATGGTCGAGAGGGTGAGCCCGGTGTCGACCATGTGCATGGCGAGGAGGACGTGCCTGTCCTCGAGGGGAACGGATACGTCCATCGCGATCGAAACCCTCCCGTCGTGGCCGAAGCGTGTGAGGGAGAGGAACTCGGGCGTATAGGTGAGGGGGAGCTCGTCCATGAGGTCCTTCATGAAGAGCAGTGAGCCCTTGAGGATCCCGATGACCACGACGTCGTCGCCTTCGTAGTCGTTCGTGATCTCCTCACCCATTTCGGCGATGCGCCGCTGGATGGTCTCCGCATCGATGGCCTGGGTGAATCCCAGCTTCACGTCAACCGCCCGCGATGCCAGGGATGGCGTCGCGGATCCAGCGGGCGATCATCTCTGCCTTGGGGAGATCCTCCAGAGATGATGTGTTCCATCGACCATCTGCGAGCCGCGCCATCGCCCGCAATCTTCGTTCATGGCTGTCGGTGAGGTCGAGGTCCGGGGTGGGTGCCCCTCCCCCACCCTCCTCGCTGTACAGGGGGCGGAGCCATCGGTCGGAGATCGAGTTCGTCTCGTACGCCCACTCGACGAGCTCTCGGGTATCGACGAAGTGATCGTCCGCGTGCATGACCACCGAGTAGATCGGGCGCCCCGAGCGTTCGGTCACGCCCAACAGGACCTTGTCGGCCCACGGAGTGTCGCCGGTCTTGAGGCCGATCGCACCGGGGAAGGACCCGACGAGCCTGTTCGTGTTGGTGAACGACCTGACGTTTCCGTTCGAGTCCGGCGGCATGGTGACCGACTTGATGCGCCCTAGGCGGTTGATGTCGGGGTATTCACGGGATGCGATGATGAGCGTCAGGAGGTCGTTTGCCGTGGAGAAGTGGTCCTCAGCATCGAGACCCGCCGGGTTCGCGAAACGTGTATCGGTCATGCCGAGCTCGACGGCCTTGTCGTTCATCATGTCGACGAACGCGGCAGTGGATTGGCCGCCGACGTGTTGGGCGATGGCGAAAGCCGCATCGTTGCCTGAGCGGATCATCATCGCGATGAGCAGATCTCCGATGGTCCACTGCTCTCCGGGGGTGAGCGCAGCCGTCGAACCGCGGATGCCGGACACGAAATCGGGGATCGTGACCAGCTCGGACAGGTCGGCATTCTCGAGGACGACGATCGCCGTCATGACCTTGGTGACGGACGCCATCGGGGCACGGACATCGGCGTTCCAAGAGGCGAGGACCACCTCATCGAGCGCGTCGTAGACGATCCACCGTTCGGCGCTGACGCTCGGCGGTGGAGGGACGTCGCTCGCGATGGGTGTTGCCGAGGGTGTCGGATTCACCAGCATGGAGGCGACCAGTGTGATGGACGCAAGTGAGGCAATCATCAGTGCTCCAGTAGCTTGCGAAGCCTACTGCGCACCATCGTTTCGTGGACTTCGGCCGAGGCTTGGGCGGTGTCCGAGAGTATCTCCGCCGACTTGCGTTGGTTGTCGGGGTTGCGATGCCTCAGCAGCGGCGCAACGAGCTGCCCGAGGAGTTCGACTTGGCGATCTGCACCGAGCCTGAGCGTTCGGAGATGTCGGGGCTCGAGACCGCGATTCAGCAACCTGTGCACGGCCCTGGCGATCTGGAGGTCTGCGTCGGTGAAGCTCAACGAGCCGTCAGGGAGCTCACGCGGTGTCAGGATGCCCTCGTTGATCACAGCGGTGAGCTGGTCGCGCCCGAGGCCCGAGGATCTGCTGATCTCGGATGTCGTCAGCGACACGCCGCTCGAGGAGAAGTAGGCCTCGGGCGGCGGACCACCTTCCGGAACGATGGGGCTCTCCTCCCCGTGTTCCCATGCGGTCAATTTCGACTTGATGACCTTCAGGGGCAAGTAGTGGTCGCGTTGTTCCGACAGGACGTACTGGATTCGGTGGATGTCGTCCTCGGAGAACATTCGGTACCCCGACGCTGAGCGGTCGGGACGGACAAGGCCCTGTGTCTCGAGAAAGCGGATCTTGGAGACGGTGACATCCGGGAACTCGGGTCGGAGCAGGTTGATGACCTCTCCGATCGTGTGCGATGGTCGTGCCGGGGAACCGACGGCGCGCAGCTCAGCCATGGCCCTTGGCGACGCGCAGGTGGAACTTCCCGATGAGGAGTTCATCGCCCTCGAAGAGCCGTCCCGCTTCGTGGCGTCTGCCGTTCACGTAGGTGCCGTTCGTCGAGCCGAGGTCCGTCATCGAGAGCCCATGAGCGTCGACCGAGAATCGAGCGTGCTCACGCGATACGGTCACGTCGGCGAGGAAGATGTCACAGTCGCCGCTTCGGCCCGCAACCGTGTTCCCGGGAGAGAGCACGTATGTGAGACCCGTTCGGGGGCCCTTCTCGATCGTCAGTGCCCACGCGAACGTCCCGAGGGTGGCCTCGCGGTCTGGTTCGTCCTCGGTGATTCCGTCGGGACGCCATGTAACCGTGGGCTCGTGCTCGAGTTCGACGTCGTCGTCGAGGTGTCGGTCGTCGCTCATCGGGGCAATGGTACCCGGCAACTCTCGAGTTGTGGTTGAACCCTGCAGGGCCTTCGAGGGAACCTGCGCAGAACCGCCGCCCCGCCGGCTCAGTCCAGGGAAGAAACGTAGGTTCCTGCGTCCTTCAGGGAATCGAGCTCGGTGAGGTCGTCTGCCTCGATGATCACGAACCAACCCTCTCCGTAGGGGTCACGGTTGACGAGTTCCGGCGTGGCATCGAGGGCGGGATTGGCCTCAACGACCGTACCGGACACGGGGGCGTACACGTCAGAGACAGACTTCGTCGACTCAACCTCGGCGAACGCGTCGCCCTGTCCAACCCTGGTGCCGACCTTGGGAACGTCCACGTACACGATGTCTCCGAGCGCATCCTGTGCGTAATCCGAGATCCCCATGCGGACCCGGTCGCCTTCGACCCTGGCCCATTCGTGGTTGTCCGTGTACCTGAGGTCGTCCGGATAGTTCATGTTCCTCCTCGCTGAAGCTTCATCCTACTTCTGCTCCGCGGCGGCCCTCCGCATGTCACCGAGATACTCCACGCCAACCCAGTAGTACATCACGAGTGATGGCAGGCCGACGAGGTTCGCCGCCACGATGACGACGTCGAGGTCGGAACCCTCCCCGATGTAGAACAGGGTGACCGCGACATAGACACCGAACGTCGCGGTTTTTCCGAGCCATCGGACGTCGAGGCGATCGACGCCGTGTCGCCAACCCCACAATGCACCGATCCCGATCGCAGCTTCCCGGACGATCAGACCCCACCCGAACCACGAAGGGAGCACACCCACGATGATGCCCCCGATCACCGCGATGACCACCGCCGCACGATCGGCCACCGGATCGAGGATCTTCCCGATCTCCGTCACCTGGTCGAGTCGCCGAGCGAGGTATCCATCGATCCAATCCGTTGCTCCGATGAAGCCGAAGAGGATCCCTGCCCAGGTGTACTCGCCGATGATGAGCAGCCACACGAAGACGGGTATGAGCCCGATACGGACGAGGGAGACCGCGTTCGGGACGTTGGCGAGGTCCCTGATCACGAAAGGTTGACCACCCGAAATGCGATGCGAGCAAGCTCCGTGTCGTTGAGCGAGACGATGAAGGCATACCCCTTCGCCTCGGGGAATGTGACGTTGTGGAAGGGGCTCACGATCGGGACGATGCTCGACGATCCGGGAGGCAGGTTCGGAGGTGCCCCGACCCGCAATTTCCCCTTGGCCTCGACACCCATGCTCTTTCCGTCCTCGTCGACGAGCCTGATCATCAGCTCGAGATCCCTCTGGCGCTCGTCCGGTTCCACTTCGGCGACCATCGCGAGGGTCAGGGATCGGTGCACCGCCGGAACGGAGCGCACGGTGATCGTGTCGAAGCCCCCTCCGAGGACGAAGAGCTTGCCGCTCTGGACCTGCGCAGCGTCCGACAGCATCGCCGATGTCAACCTCATGTTGTGCCTCCGGATTCGAAGTTGTAGGTGCGACCATCTGGATCCGTGATGGTCACCATGCGCGTCCCCCAGTGCGTGTTGGCGATCGGTGTGCCGACCAGTCCCGCCAGCCGTTCGAGGTCGTCGACCGCGATGAACACCGAGTCGGTGGCCTCTTCGGCTGGCAGAACCTCGGCGATGACGATCGCAGTGGCCCCAGCGGTCATTCGCCCGGCGCGATGGGGTGTGGATCCCCACCTCTCCGCGAATGTGAACCCGAGGCCCTCCCACAGGGCGACGGTCGCTTCCCAATGGGCGGTTTCCCGGTAGAGGTGGTCGAGGTCCATCTTCACGGCACCGACGATAGTGAATCGCTCGACCGTGGGAGGAGGCCCGAGGTCCGCCGATGTCAACCGATGGGTCGGAACCGAGCCTGGAAGAACCGGAGCTCCTCGGGTTCGTAGGTGAACTCGAGGCCCTTGACCACCTCGCGCTGTTCGTAGACCTCGATGACCGACTCGGCGACGACATCCATGTGTGACTGCGTGTACACCCTCCGTGGGATCGTGAGCCTGACCAGCTCGAGCCTCGGCCGTCGGTTCTCCCCCGTCTCAGGGTCGCGCCCGGACGAGACGATGCCGCGCTCCATGCCGCGCACGCCCGAGTCCACGTAGATCTCCGCGGCGAGCGCCTGGGCAGGGAAGTGTTCCTGGGGAAGGTGCTCGAGGATCGAGCCCGCGTCAAGGAATACGGCGTGGCCTCCGATCGGGGTGACGATCGGGACGCCGTACTTCAAGAGCCTGTTCCCGAGGTACTCGACCTGGCCGACGCGGGCGCGAACGTGGTCGTCCGTCCTTACCATCTCCCGGATTCCCTCGGCGAGGGCCTCCATATCGCGGCCTGCCATGCCTCCGTAGGTGTGGAGCCCTTCGAACGCGACGAGCATTGCGCGGGCCCTGCGGGCGAGTTCAGGATCCCGCACAGCGAGGAACCCGCCGATGTTGACGAGGTTGTCCTTCTTGGAGGACACCGTTGCCCCGTCGGAGTGGCTCGTGATCTCGAGCAGGATCTCGGCGATGGACAGATGCTCGTAGCCTGCCTCCCGCTGCTGGATGAAGTAGGCGTTCTCGAGGGCCCTTGTCGCATCGAGCATGACCGGGATTCCGCGTTCGGAGCAGAACTCGTACACAGCCGCGATGTTCGCCATGGAGGCGGGTTGACCCCCTGCCATGTTGACGTTGGTCTCGAAGGACACGTAGGGGATTCGATCCGTCCCGTACTCGTCGACGACAGCGCTGAGCTTCGAGAGATCGATGTTGCCCTTGAACGGGTGCATCGATGACGGATCGTGGGCCTCGTCGATGATCACGTCGACGAATCGCCCTCCTGCGTGCTCCTGGTGGTACCGCGTCGTCGTGAAGTACATGTTGCCCGGTACGACGTCGCCTTCCTGGATCAGCAACTGGCTCAGGATGTGTTCTGCCCCGCGGCCCTGATGGGTCGGGATCAGCTCCTCGTAGCCGTAGACGTCGCGCACGGCGTCGACCAGCTTGTAGAACGAGCGAGCGCCGGCATAGGACTCGTCGCCCAGCATGAGCGCCGACCATTGCCTGTCCGACATCGCGCTCGTGCCGGAATCCGTGAGCAGGTCGAGGTAGACGTCGTCGCTTCGGAGGAGGAATGTGTTGTAGCCGGCCTCGTCGATCGCCGACTCACGCTGTTCGCGAGTCGTCATCGAGAGGGGCTCGACCATCTTGATCTTCCATGGTTCGGCCCAACTGCGGGTCATGTGCGGTCCTTTCGGTCATCCAACGTTGCGAGTGCGTGGCTGAGGTCACAGATGAGGTCGTCGGGATCCTCGACTCCCACCGACAGCCGTATCAACGACTCATCGATGCCGAGCTCCTTGCGTTGTTCGGGATCGACACCGGCGTGCGTCATCGTGGCCGGGTGTTCAATCAGGCTTTCGGTGCTTCCGAGGCTCACGGCGAGATGGATCAACTCGAGCGCGTCGAGGAAGGCGAACGCACCCGCTTCGTCGGCGTCCAGCCAGAACGAGATCATCGAACCCGGTCCCTGACACTGGTCCTGGTAGATGGCAGACGCCTCGCTTCCTGCCTCGAGCATTCCGAGGCAGCCCACCTTTCGCACCCGTGGGTGCTCGCCGAGGAACCGGGAAATGACGGCGGCGTTCTCGGACTGCCGTCGCATCCTGATCGCGAGGGTTTCGAGGCTCCTCATGAGCAGCCACCCGGTATGGGGTGAGGCCATCGTGCCGAGGATCGTCCGGGTCTCGGCCACTGCCTGCATGAGTTCGCGGGATCCGAGGGCCGCTCCCGCGATGAGGTCCGAGTGCCCCCCGATGAACTTGGTCGCCGAATACAGCACGATGTCGGCTCCGTGGGACAGGGGATGCTGCCAAAGCGGGCCAAGGAACGTGTTGTCGACTGCGACGGGTACGAGCCGGTCGCCGGATGAGACCTGGTCGGCGAGCCGCCGCGCCTCGCGGATCGAGAAGAGGTCGTTCGTCGGATTCGCAGGTGTCTCGATCAGAACCAGCGCCACGGGGCGTCCCGCCACGGCTGCGACAACGTCATCCACGGGCGCGTACGGGTGCCATGCCACGGTGTCGAAGCCCATGCGCGGGAGGATGTGGTGAAGGAGATGATCGGTTCCCCCGTAGACGGGGGTCGAGTGGACCACGACGGATCCCGGTTGGAGGAAGGTCAGGATCGTGGTGGCGATCGCCGCCATTCCGGAGGCGAACACGAGACCAGCCTCGGCTCCATCCCAGAGCGTGAGGCGCTTCTCGAGGATCTCGAGATCGGGGTTGTTGAGGCGGCTGTATATGAGGCCGGGTTCCTCGTTCTCGCGGGGCTCATCGAGGCCGTACGCGAGTTCGAAGTATCGCTTGCCCTCGGCAGCAGAGGCGAACGTGAACGTCGAGGTCTGGAAGATCGGGCTCTTGAGTGCACCTTCGGACCACTCGGGGTGGTAGCCATACCCCATCATGAGGCTCTCGGGCGACAGCTCCCTGTCCCCGATCGCATGGGTGTACTCACTGGCCATCGCTTCTCCTCGCTACGGTGGTAGAGCTTCCTACGAACGATGTGCGCCTCGCTTCCCTATTATCGGATGAACGCCACGAGTGGTATCACCCGATCGAAGGAGATTCGTAGAATGGGTTCCTTCCCCGAACTTGATGCGACCGATCGCCGCATTATCGAGCTCCTTCAGAAGGACGGACGCCAGTCGAACAAGGCCCTCGCCGCGGCCGTGGGCATCGCGCCATCAACGTGTTCGGAGCGGGTCCAGCGACTCCGTGACGCAGGTGTGTTCCGCGGCTTTCACGCTGACGTCGACCCGGCCGCTCTCGGTGTCGGGCTCCAGGCGCTGGTGACCGTTCGGCTCCGCCGCCATGCCGAGGAGCTGGTCGCAAGCTTCTGGGACCACATCGGCGCGATGGACGAGGTCACCTCTGCGTACCACCTATCCGGAGGAAACGACTTCCTGTGCCACGTCGTCGTCAGGGATTCCGAGCACCTCAGGAGGGTCGCCGTGAGTGGGTTCACCTCGCTGCCGGAGGTGTCGCGCATCGAGACCTCGATCATCTTCGATCACCGAGCGAAGAAGGCCGTTCCGGACGTCTCCGAGTCCTGAACCCGTGAACGAGGCGGGCCCCAAGTAGCCTGCGACGGACCGGCACGAGGCGATGGAGGTTTGGATGGAATTCCGTGATGTCGTGAAGCGTCGTCGCAGCGTCAGGGCCTATCGGAAGGACCTCCCGCCACGCGAGCTCCTCGAGAATCTCGTCGATGTCGCTCGTCGGGCACCGACGGCCGGCTTCGCCCAGGGTGTCGACTTCCTCGTGCTCGACGATCCCGACACCGTGGAAGAGTTCTACGCAATCACCGATCCCCCGGGGGTCGAGATCCCCGAGCCGCTCGTGTCGAGCCGCCCACCGGTGATCGTCCTCGTGATGTCAGATCCGCTGCGGTACCGGGATCGGTACTCCGAGGATGACAAGAAGGCCTTCGGTCTCGATGACCTGAGCCGCTGGTCCGTCCCCTTCTGGGACATCGATGCTGCCATGGCCGCCATGCAGCTGCAACTCGCGGCCGTCGATGCGGGCCTCGACACATGGTTCTTCGGCATATCCCACGGCGAGCGAGAGCTTCGCGACCGGTTGCGTGTGCCTGACGACCGGTCGATCGTGGGCGTCGTGGGATTGGGGTACCGGACCGACGACGAGCGCCCCTTCGGATCCGGGACGAAGCTCCCACGTCGCCCCCTCGCAGAACAGTTCCACCTGAACGGCTGGTGAGGTGATCCTCAGGCCAGGGCCGAACCCGCGAACGGGGTCGAGAACCTCAGGCACCAGATGAGGACGAAGCGGTGGACCTCCGGGTCGTACTCGGCAGGGAGTACGTAGTTCTGGCCACCGACGTTGCCCTTGATCGTCCCGAGGTCGAGGTAGGCGCCGGGATCACCGCCTTCGTATGCATCCGCTTCGAGGAACCACACGTAGAGGTCGGGACCGTTCTGGATGTCGGTGTCATCCTCGAATCGGAGGACGAACTCCCCGTCGAGCTCGTAGACGCCTGTGGTTCCTTCTGCGCTGTGCCCGATACCGAAGAACGTGCCCTCGCTGATCACCGTTGGGCCTGCCGGGGCGGTGGTCGCTGTTTCGGGAGCGCTCGTCGTCGTCGATGCGGCGGATTCGTCGGTTGTCGAGGGCAGCGTGGTGGTTGTCGTGGTGGAGTCAGGCGCGGTCGATGTGAAAGCTTCGTCCAGTGACTCGTCGACGACATCGTCGACGAACAGCTTGTCCGGTCGGAATGCGAGGAACGCCAGGACGAGGGCGACGAGGCCGACCCCGCCGATGAGCCACTTGTACTTCCTCAGGAACTCCATGATCGATCACTCCCCTGCCGTTCGAGACGGTATCTTCGTGGCGCTTGAACTGCCGTCGGGTGCAACGCCTACCTGTTGAACGAAAGGGATAGGGGTGCATATCCCGTTCGGCAGGTCGGTTACGCGTTTGTTCACATTCGATTACCCATCACATCGGGCACACGAGCGCCGGCGGCGACGTGCAATCGTGGTGCGAAACGTGTCACACCCAGCCCATAGGATCGAGTCATGTTCGATTCATCCATCGACGTCTCATTCATCGGCTTCGATCCCGTCGAGGGACCTGAACACGACGATGCAGCCTCCGATTTCCTGTACGCGGGGGACGATCAGCATGGCTCGACGATTCCGACGGGTCTCGAAGAGATGGAGCCGGGGATCCTGTTGGCTGCCATGCTCACCAAGATCGACGTGCATGGGCTCTCGGGCCACGATCGTGTGATCGTCCTGCGTGCCCATCAGCGGATGGCTTCGCACCACAACGCCAAGCTGTACGAGGCCATGGGCGCCATCACCGATACCTATGTCGCTGAGGCCGAGGTCGCAGAGTCCGAGTCGCCGGGCCAGTACGCAGCCGTGTGCGAGGACGCGGCGGCAGAGATTCGAGTTGCGCTTCGATGGACGAGGCGGGCGGCCGACTCCGAGCTGTCGTTCGCCCTCGATCTCCGCCGGAGGCTGCCGCTGGTGTTCGAGCGTCTCGGATCAGGAGCCATCGATGTCCGTCGTGCCAAGACCTTCGACCACCACACGTGCGACCTCCCGGTCGCGACAGCGAGGGCCATGGTCGAAGGCTTGATCGATGAAGCACCGGAGCTCACTCCGGGCGAGCTCGCCGCCAAGCTTCGACGCCTGAGGGTCGAGGTCGATCCCGACGAGGCGAAGGAGCGGCACGACCGTGCGTTCGAGGATCGGAGGGTCGTCCTCGAGGCGACCCCTGATGGAACCGCCAACCTCCACGCGCTCGGCCTCCGTTCCGACCACGCGGTAGAGCTGATGAACTGCCTCCACCGAACCGCGCTCAGTCTCAAGGGTGACGGTGACGACAGGACGATGGATCAGCTCCGTGCCGACGTCCTCGTCGATCTACCTGCTATCGCGAGCTCGGAGGGTGCCGCTGCGGCCAAGAGCGTCATCAATCTGCATGTCGATCTCGAGACGCTCGCCGAACTCGGGGAATCGTCTGGCGACCTTGCTGGATTCGGTCCTGTGATCGCCGATATCGCTCGGCAGATCACCGAGCGCCACGGTGACGCAATATGGGAGTACACGATCGAGGATCGCCGCTCGGGCATGGCCCTCGACACGGGGACCACCCGCCGACGCCCGAGTGCATCCCAGGCTCGGATGGTCCGATCGCGGGACCGAAGGTGCGTCTTTCCCGGATGTCGGATGCCAGCCAGCGAGTCAGACATCGATCACACGATCCCGTGGGCACAGTCGGGGCAAACGATGACGAGCGACCTCGCACCGCTCTGCCGCCGCGACCACTGCATCCGCCATCGGGCGGACTGGAAGTACACCGGCGACCCGGACGGCGACTACCGCTGGATCAGCCCCCTCGGCCACGTCTACACGACCACCGGTCGATCTCCCTAGCCGGCGCGCCGTGTTTCGTGGAGCAAGCCTTGGCCGAGGAGGTTCAGGCCTCTGGTCAGGCCTCGGCTCAGGACGGTCGCGGGTTCAACGATGCTTCAGGCTCGATCGGATGAGGATGAAGCCTCCGATGACGGTGACGACCCCCGCCCACAGCCAGAGGCGGCTGCCTGTCATGAAGCTCTGGGGCGCAAATGTGGAATCGAGGCCCTGGAGGATCCACACCGTCCCGACGAGCATCAGCAGGATTCCTGCGACGAGTCCGAACACCTTCATCGCGCAAGAGTAGAGGGCCGAGCGGCACCTCTCGGACAACGAAACCCCACAGGACTATCGGGACCAGCGGACTCGCGATGCAACCAGACCGGTGATCAGGAACCCGACAATGACACAGGACGCCGCGGGCGGAAAGAGGTCGAGGGACGACCACGGGAGCAACCGAGAGCCGAGCGCGGGCAGCCATCCGAACGACAGATGCACCCACCAAGAGAGGACGATCGCGAGTGGGAGAGCCACGACCACGAGCGTTGCTGGCCCGTGTGCACGCGCCACTCCGGTAGCAGCCGCCCTCGAGGCGAGGCTGAACGCTGCGCCGACGGCCATCATCGTCACGAGCCAACCCGCGAGTCGCCAGGGTGGCCATTCGAACGTCATTCCGAGGATTCTGCGTATGTCGCCGAGTTGTTCACCAGCCCACCACAGCAACGCAAGTCCTGCGACCGGAAGGGCGATGACCATAATCCATCGCCGAGAACCCATGAGCGCCCTCCCCTTCACCTGGCCGACACCCCACGCTACCACCCCGCCCATATCGGTACCCATACCTCGCGACACGCCGCGTGGGCGTCGTGGGATGGCTCGGTGCGTCCTGTGGTCATGAGATGCGACCGTGGCGGAACCACATCATCGATGGCTGTGGGCTTCGAAACAGTGAAACCCCTGCGACAGCAAGGGTCTCACGTTGTCGGGCTGGCCGGATTTGAACCGGCGACCCCCGGTCCCCCAGACCGGTGCGCTGCCAGACTGCGCCACAGCCCGCCGGATGGCAGGTTACCGGCCGGGTGCCGACTACCCGCCCGCTGCGCGGGTATGCACGTCTCGCCGCCTGCTTCGCT
Organism: Acidimicrobiia bacterium; assembly: GCA_035461905.1. Lineage (GTDB taxonomy): Bacteria > Actinomycetota > Acidimicrobiia > Spongiisociales > UBA5794 > SZUA-442. Next base: position 15,814 of record DATHUV010000094.1, read on the forward strand.
GTTGGGCGGCGTCGGGTGGTCCCGACCTCGATACAGGTGAGAGGGCGCCTCGAGGCAGCAACACGTTTGCCGGATGTGGCGATTGGCGCCCTCGGAAGCTCAGGCTGTCTCTGGGTGTTCCCCACGTGACCGAACCGCCCGGATGACCCGTAGGCCGCCTTGATGCGCCAGAACACCAACGGCGGTGTTGACGAGCGCGAAGGCTGCTGCCGCGGGAATCACGTGCCACGTGATGATGTCGGTGACGAGGAGCACGACAACCCAACCGACCACCCCCACGGTGAGGGTCGGCTTCCACCACCGCCCGAAGATCAGTCCGAATGCGATCAGGCTTGGGATCATGGTGAGCCTCCTCTATCGATGGTAGAAGCCCGGTTCGGTGCACCCACTCAGTTGAACAGCTCGATCCCGAGTTCGATGAACCGGAAGATCAGGTACAGGGCACCTGCCGCGACCAACAGCAGGAAGCTCCATGGCCAGCCGGGATCGACATCGCCGTCCGCCGGGGCACCTCCGAGCTCCGGATTCTCCGAGGACGCCCGACCGGAGTCGAGTTCGTCGCTCGGACCGTCGGGGTCGGTCATACGGGGGGGACGCCGTGGCGGCGGTCAGAGAACCGCCTGTCCTTCCCCACGGATGCGGCGAATCGCTTGATCAGCTCGCGCCGGAGGTGCTCGGGTGCGATGACCGCGTCGACCACACCCTCGGACGCGAGATGCATCAGGTCGACGTCCTCCTCGTACTCTTGTCGCTTCTGGGCGACGAAGGACTCCCGCTCCTCACCCTCGAGGGCCTCGATGGTATTGAAGTAGACCGCGTTGACAGCCGCTTCGGGGCCCATGACGGCGATCTCGGCGGTAGGGAGCGCGATCGTCGCTTCAGGGCGGAATCCGGGTCCCGAGAACGCGTAGAGACCCGCTCCGTAGGCCTTGCGGACGATGACGGAGATCCTCGGCACCGTTGCCTCGGCCATCGCGGTGAGCATCTTGGCTCCGTGCCTGATGATCCCCTGCGCTTCGACCTGGCTTCCGATCATGAAGCCGGGAACATCGGCGAGGAACAGCAGCGGGATGTTGAATGCGTCGCACAGCCACATGAAGCGTGCCGCCTTGTCGGCGGAGTCGACGAACAGGACGCCTCCCAGATGGGCAGGTTGGGAAGCGACGATCCCGATCGGGTGCCCGTCGAGTCTGGCGAGGCCGGTGATCAGCTCTCGCGCATATCTCTCCTTGATCGGAAAGAAGCTGTCGCCATCGACGAGGCCACGAATGAATTCGTGCATGTCGTAGACGTCCTTGGTGTCGGCGGGAATGACGTTCGCCATGTCGATGCTGTGATCGGCGTCGACAGGCTCGTAGTCGATCGGATGAACCCGGTAGTTGTCGGCGACGTACGAGAAGTACTCCTGCGCCCATGCGATCGCATCCTCGTCCGACCCGACCATCGCATCGCCGACACCGGAGACCTCGCAGTGGACCCTGGCGCCACCCATCGCTTCGAGTGTGACGTCCTCGCCCACGACCATCTGGGCCATCCGGGGGGAGCCGAGGTACATCGATGCGCGACCCTCGACCATCACGACCACGTCGCAAAACGACGGGATGTACGCCCCACCCGCTGCCGATGGACCGAAGAGGCAGCAGATCTGCGGGACCCGCCCCGAGAGCCTGATCTGGTTGTAGAAGATCCTCCCCGCACCTCGCCGGCCAGGGAACAGCTCGACCTGGTCGGTGATTCGTGCGCCTGCCGAGTCCACGAGGTAGAAGACGGGGAGGAGTTCGTCGTACGCAGATTCGAGGGCGCGGATCATCTTCTCGACGGTGATCCGACCCCACGACCCTGCCTTGACGGTGGGATCGTTCGCAATCACCATCACGGCGCGCCCGTCGATGCGGGCACGCCCGGTGACCACCCCATCGGCTGCAAGGGCTTCGTCGTCGTTGCGGGCGAGCAGACCGTCCTCGATGAAGGAGTCCGCGTCGACGAGGAGGCTGATGCGATCCCGGACGAAGAGCTTGCCCTGGGTCGCGAGCTTCTCGTGGTACTTCTCAGGTCCCCCCGAGAGGGCACGTTGCGAAGCGTCGTCGAATCGTTCCCTCGTCAATGCCTGTTCCTCGTCCTGATCCTGATCGGGGTGCCGGTGAAGTCGTACGTGTCGCGGAGGCGGTTCTCGATGAACCGAATGTAGTCAGGACCGAGCTCCCCGCCGCGTACGAACAGCACGAAAGTCGGTGGCTCGGTCTCGGCCTGCACCGCATACAGGATCTTGGGCCTGCGCCCCTTCCTCACCGGTGGCGGGTGTGCCTCCTGCAGTTCACGGATCAGCTTGTTGACCTCAGGGGC
>DATHUV010000095.1:0-11876 GCA_035461905.1 Acidimicrobiia bacterium
ATTCGGGGTCGCTGACTTCTACGACCTGATCGCGACCAGCCACCGTCCGCCCCGTGTCGCATGGGTGTGCGACGACGTCGCATGCCAGGCCCGGGGCGTGGAGTCCACGCTTGACTCGCTCAGCCGCCAGCTCGGACCCGCGGGCGAGGTCCACGAGGACGTCATGTGGAACCGCTCACCGTGCCTGGGGCAATGCGAGAAGGGCTCGGCCGCCTACGTCCAGGTCGCAGGCGGGAATGACATCACCGTCGCTCCCGCACCAGCGGAGGCAATCATCGACGTCCTTCGTGCGGAGGTCCCACGGTCGACCGTCACGCCCACCGACCCGATGCCCGGCACTGCCCTCCTGGCCCGCCAATCCGGGTCGATCCGCGAGCACATCGTCGGGGAGGGGTTCATCGGCCTGCGCACCGCACTGCGGATCGGGAGCCACGCAGTCATCGACGAGATGGAAGCGAGCGGACTGCGAGGGCGCGGAGGCGCCTCGTTCCCAGCAGCCGTCAAGTGGCGCGCCGTCGCCGAGGCTGAAGGACCGCGCTACGTCGTGTGCAACGCAGACGAGTCCGAGCCGGGGACGTTCAAGGACCGCGCCCTCATGGAGGCCGACCCGTACGGTCTCGTCGAGGCCGTCACGATCGCCGCCTACGCGGTCGGGGCGACCCGCGGATACATCTACATCCGCGGCGAGTATCCCATCGCCCGTCGCCGTCTGGCCGATGCCATCGACGAGACCCGCCGAGCGGGGTTCCTCGGAGGTGACATCGCAGGGTCCGAGTTCTCCTTCGACATCGAGCTGCGCAGCGGAGCAGGCGCGTACATCTGCGGCGAGGAGACGGCGCTCTTCAACTCGATCGAGGGCTTCCGGGGGGAGCCTCGCCAGAAGCCGCCCTTCCCCACCGAGGCGGGACTGTTCGGGCGGCCGACCCTCGTCAACAACGTCGAGACGCTCATGAACGTCCTCGCGATCCTGGACGAGGGAGGTGCCGCGTTCGCCGAGACAGGGACCGCCGAGTCGACGGGGCCCAAGCTCTTCTGTGTGTCCGGCAACGTGGTGTCGCCCGGTGTGTATGAGGTTCCGTTCGGCGCCACGACGCGGGAACTCATTGCGCTCGCCGGCGGCATCGAGGGAACCCTGCGAGCCGTCCTCGTCGGAGGAGCGGCTGGCACGTTCATCAACGGAGAGCGCCTCGACGTCCCGTTGACATTCGAAGCGACCAGGGCGGCTGGCATCTCGCTCGGGTCCGGCGTCGTGATGGTGTTCAACACCGAAGTCGACATGACGGCGATCGCCGGGAGGATCGCACACTTCTTCGCCGAGGAGTCCTGCGGCCTGTGCATTCCGTGCCGCGTTGGAACCGTGCGCCAGGAGGAGTCCCTCGCTCGGATCCGAACGGGGTCGAGCGACGTGCGCCGCGAGATCGACCTCCTGTCGGAACTCGACGGGGTCCTGCGCGACGCATCGATCTGCGGGCTCGGACAGTTCGCAACCGTGGCCATCCAGTCGGCGATCGAACTACGCCTGATCGGGCACACGAAATGACGGCCCAACCGCTCGCCGATCCGAGACCCGCCGTGGAGATCACGATCGACGGTGTCGCGACCAGGGTCCCCGAGGGTTCGAGCGTGCTCGATGCGTGCCGGGCCGTCGGCGCTGACGTCCCCTCACTCTGCTACCTCGAGACGCTCGAGCCGATCAACTCCTGCCGCGTGTGCGTCGTTGAGGTGGCGGGTTCACGAACGCTCGTCCCGGCCTGTTCGCGGGCAGCGGCCGAAGGAATGGAGGTGGCGACCGACTCGCCTCGTGTGCAGCAGGCTCGCAAGACGGTGTACGAGCTCCTCGCATCCGCCGTCGACCTGTCGCTCGCGGAACCCGAGACGAAGCGGCAGATGGAGCGATACCGGGTGGACCCTTCGAAGTACGAGGGCGGCTGGCGACGCACCGACGCCGTGAGGATCGAGGACGACCTCTATGTTCGGGACTACGACAAGTGCATCATGTGCTACCGCTGCGTCGCGGCGTGCGGACCCGATGCCCAGAACACGTTCGCCATTGACGTCGCCGGTCGGGGATTGACCTCCACGATCTCGACCGAGTACGACATCGCGCTCCCCGAGTCGGCCTGCGTCTACTGCGGCAACTGCGTGGGAGTGTGCCCGACGGGGGCCCTCATGTTCACGAGCGAGTACCGCATGCGCGAGGCAGGCACCTGGGATGAATCGGCTCAAACGGTGACGACGACCATCTGCAGCTTCTGCGGCATCGGATGCAACCTCGACCTCCACGTCCAGGACAACCGCATCGTCAAGGTGACCTCGCCACTGGACCATCCCGTCACCGAGGGGCACCTCTGCATCAAAGGCCGCTTCGGCTACGCCTACATCCAACCGGAACAGGGCGAATGATGCCGTTCGAGGTCTCGACCCCTCGTGTTCGCAGGCTCACGCTCCCCCCTGACTCCCTGCGTGACTCGCTCTCGTCCCCCTTTCCACTGTGCGGACGACCACTTCGTGGTCGACATCCTGTTGCCTGCAGCTGGGTGCAGTGCCCGGGACGGAGAATTGGCCGTACCACCTACGAGGCTTCTGGGGGACGGCAGAGCGAAGCGATGCAGGGGGATCACCGGTCGAATACCCACGGCTCGGCCACTTCCCACTTGCGTGCTCGCAGGCTCGCGCACCCCCTGGCTCGATGCGTTACTCGCTCTCGTCCCACTTTCAAGGGGGACCGCAGAGCGAAGCGATGCAGGGGGATTGCCATCGGAGCACCACGCCTTGGCCCGGTTCCCACTTGCGTGCTCGCAGGCTCGCGCACCCCCCTGGCTCGCTTCGCTCGCCCGTCCCCCCTAAAGGCTTGGAGGTCTCACGTGAGCCGACCGTCTGAGGCCTCGAACCCCAGCTCGCAGGCAAAAGGCTGCCGATCACGCAGTGATCGGATCCGAATCATAAAGGGAGGACAACTGTGGTGACTCGTCGCGTCACGCGGTTTTCTCCGGGGGGAGCGGAGGACTTCGACGATGTGCTCGTCGAGGAGGCGCCCGTGGAGTTCAGGCTCGGGGGTGTCCCCCTGGCTGTCCTGATGCGGACTCCGGGACACGACCGGGAACTGGGGTTGGGATTCGCCATCACGGAGGGCATCGTCATCGGACCGCACGAGGTCGACGAGGTGCGAGCCACTGGCTCGGACGGTGGGGACCGGTACGACCTGATCCTGGCCGACGGAGTGGTCGTCGACCCCGAGCAGTTCCGACGGAACCTCTTCACGTCGTCCTCGTGTGGCGTGTGCGGCAAGGCCTCGATCGACGCAGTCCGCGTCGCCGCCCGCCATGTACCCGACGGGCCGATGGTCGAGCGGTCCGTGATCTCGGCCCTCCCCGACCTCATGCGTTCGAGCCAACATGCGTTCAAGTCGACGGGGAGCATCCATGCCGCTGCCGCGTTCGACGCGGACGGTGCCCTACTCGGCATCTTCGAGGATGTCGGCCGTCACAACGCCGTCGACAAGCTCGTCGGATCGCTCGCCACCGCCCGGTGGCCGCTCGAACCGATGGTGATGATGGTCTCGGGTCGCATCAGCTTCGAGATGGTCCAGAAGGCCGCCGTTGCCGGGATCCCCGTGATCTGTGGCATCTCGGGAGCGTCATCCCTCGCAGTGGACCTTGGCGATGAACTCGGCATGACAGTCGCCGGGTTCGTTCGCGGCGACGGGTTCAATGTCTATACGGGCGCAGAACGAGTCCTCTGATCAGCCAGACACCGTCTACGGACGCGCCGGCCGAGCTGACTCCACGAGCTTGAGATCGGCGGGTGTGTTGATGTTGACGAGCGAGCCCGGATCGACGTCGACAAGGGTGAGGTGCGGCACGTCCCTGACCAGGCCCATCACCGACCGGTCGTCCGACATCCGATGCGCTCGAACCAGCCCGAGCAGGTCTGCCGTGTACCCGCCGAGCAGGGGCTGAATGCGACCGTTGCCACGAGCCACGCGGACCTGACCCGCGAACAGCGGTGCAGCCAGACGGTCGATGACCGCCGACGTCACGAGGGGGAGGTCGACGGCGAGCACAAGGATGTCTCGGCCCTGTCCGTACTCGAGCGCGGCCTCGATCCCCGCGAGGGGGCCAGCCGATTCCACGACGTCGGGAACCAGGACGATTCCCCGTGGGGAATCCTGCCCTCCGCACACGATGATCTCGTCGAAGCGCGACACCAGGACGCCCACGGCACGTTCGAGCAAGGTCTCCTCCCCGATTCGCAGCAAGGCCTTGGGCCGTCCCATCCGGGTGCTCGAGCCGCCTGCGAGAACAGCTCCGATCATGGGCATCGTCATGGCACCCATTGTGGTGTGCAGTGCGGAACATGGCATGCCCGAACCGTCGTTGTGGGGGAGCAGTCCGCTGGTTTCGGTTAGCGTGGCCCCATGAAGACCGACCTCGAAATCGCCCGATCCGTCACCCTCCGCCCGATCAACGACATCGCCGACGACATGGGTATCCCAGCCGAGTTCGTCGAACAGCGCGGCACGGGCCTCGCGAAGATCAGACTCGGGGCGCTCGACGCCATGGGATCGCCTCGTGCGAAGTACGTCCTCGTCACAGCCGTGAACCCCACGCCGTTCGGGGAGGGCAAGACGACCGTAGCCGTCGGCCTGGCGCAGGGTTTCAAGCTGCTCGACAAACAGGCCGTCCTGACCCTCCGCCAGCCGTCGCTCGGCCCCACCTTCGGCATCAAGGGCGGCGCCGCCGGTGGCGGCTACTCACAGGTGGTGCCGATGGAGGAGATGAACCTCCACCTCACCGGCGACTTCCACGCCGTGACCTCGGCCAACAACATGCTCGCCGCGCTCATCGACAACCACATCTACCAGGGCAACCAACGGTCGATCAACATCAAGCGGGTCACGTGGCGCAGGGTCATGGATGTCAACGATCGGTCGCTCCGCAACATCGTGATCGGTCTCGGGACGACCCTCGACGGAATTCCCCGCGAGTCCGGATTCGACATCACCGCCGCGTCCGAGCTCATGGCAGTGCTCGGCCTCTCGACGAGCCTCCAGGATCTTCGTGAACGCCTCGGGAGAATCGTCGTCGGCTACGACCGCCACGGAGAGCCCGTGACGGCCGAGGACATCAAGGGCGCGGGAGCCATGGCGGTGCTGCTCAAGGACGCCCTCAATCCGAACCTGATGCAGACCCTCGAGGGCACGCCAGCACTCATCCACACCGGACCGTTCGCCAATATCGCCCACGGGAACTCGTCCATCGTGGCCGACAGGGTGGGAATCCGCAGCGGCGACTACCTGATCACAGAGGCAGGCTTCGGTTCCGACGTCGGCGCAGAGAAGTTCTTCAACCTCAAGTGCCGGGCGTCGGGCCTCGCTCCCGACGTCGCGGTCATCGTGGCCACCGTGCGGGCGCTCAAACTCAACTCCGGGAAGTACGAAGTGCGTGCGGGAAAGCCCCTCCCCCCCGAAATGATCGCCGAGAACCCCGACGACGTGATGGCCGGCGCCGACAACCTCCGGCGCCACATCGGGAACATCCGCCAGCACGGTGTGACGCCTGTGGTGGCGGTGAACGCTTTCCCCACCGATCATGGATCGGAGCACTCCGCCATCGGAGCGATCGCCGAGCAGGCAGGTGTGAAGTGGGCCGTCGCCGATCCCTTCGCTCGAGGGGCAGCAGGCATGGTCGACCTCGCCGAGGCCGTTGCGGAAGCGGCGGAGGACGGCTCCCAGTTCACTCCGCTGTACCCGTCCGAGATGAGCCTCCACGAGAAGATCGAAACGATTGCGACCAAGGTCTACGGAGCCTCGGGCGTCGAGTACGACATCAAGGCTCGTCGCCAGCTCGAGTCCTACGAGTCACACGGCTACGGCAACCTCCCGATCTGCATGGCGAAGACGCAGTACTCGTTCAGCCACGATCCGTCGAAGCTCGGAGCGCCGTCGGGATGGGTCCTGCCGGTGCGTGAGGTGGAGCTCGTCGCCGGTGCGGGGTTTGTGCTCCCACTCACCGGTTCGATCAACCGGATGCCCGGCCTTGGCCTACACCCCGCCGCCCACACCATCGACATCGATGACGACGGAAACGTGGTCGGCCTGAGCTGACCCGAACGGGACTCACAGCCGGGCCCTCCCCCGTGAGCCTCGCACTCCTTCTCGTCCCCCTCGTCCCCCTCGTCCCCCTCGTCCCCCATTCAAGGGGGACGGCAGAGCGAAGCGATGCAGGGGGATTCCACGACAAGTGGACCTCAAGATCGACGAACCGAACCGACGAGGGAAGGGGGACTGCAGAGGAGCGCAGCGACGCAGGGGGATTCCTCAGCACCTGGAACTCGCAAACGCCGAACCGAGACGACGAGGGAACGGGGATTGCAGAGGAGCGCAGCGATGCAGGGGGATTCTGTAAGAAGACCCACGCCTCGGCCGGTTCCCACTTGCGTGCTCGCAGGCTCGCAGACCCCCCTGGCTCACTACGTTCGCCCGTCCCCCCTGAAGGGGGGACCTTTCGAACCCCAGCTCGCAGGCAGGAGGCTGCCGATCACGCAGTGATCGGACTCCGAACCTGAAGGAGGACGAAGATGCCTGAAGAGAGGATTGATATATCGATTCGATATAGACAAATGTATCGAAACGATATACACTCCAGTCATCATGCTCGACTTCGCCATCCTCGGATTGCTCATGGAAGGCCCGCGACACGGGTACGAGCTCAAACTCGCCCTTGGCGAGCTCGGGTTCTGGAAGGTGTCGTTCGGGTCCCTCTATCCCGCGCTGCGGCGTCTCGAGAAGCGCGGCGCGATCGGCGCGATCGGTGGGAGCGGTCGCCGGAAGGCCTACGAGATCACCGATCAGGGCCGCGAAGCCTTCGACACGCTGCTCCAGGCGGACCCCGACGCCTCAGAAACCGACAGGGCGTTCCAGGTCCGACTCGCCTTCTTGGGCCACCTCCCTTCGGAACGGCGGGTGAAGATCCTCGAGGAGCGCCGCACCCGGCTGTCCTCGCAGCTCAGGACCACACGGGACACGCTCGTCGAAGCACGCACCGCACGTAAGAACACCGATCGGTACCGCCTGGCACTCATGGAGCACGCCCTGCGGTCCACGGAAGCTGACATCGCCTGGCTCGATGGCCTCGTCGCCACCGAGCGCAGGGTTGCCACATCGAACTAGCCATCGAACCAGGACGGCAGGAGGAACCATGTCCACCATTCGAGTAGCCATCGCAGGGCTCGGTAACTGCGCGAACTCCCTGATCCAGGGAGTCGAGTATTACAGGAACGCAGAGGCCGACCTCAAGGTCCCTGGCCTGATGCACGTCGATCTCGGCGGATACCACGTCGGCGACGTCGAGTTCGTCGCCGTGTTCGACGTGGACGCGTCGAAGGTCGGCCAGGACGTCGCCAAGGCGATGTGGGCGGGCCAGAACAACACGATCCAGTTCGCGGACGTGCCGGATCTCGGCATCGAGGTCCTCCGCGGCCCGACCCTCGACGGTCTCGGCCAGTACTACGTCGACCAGGTCGACGAATCGCCCGAGGAGCCCGTCGACGTGGCGCAGGCACTACGAGATGCGCAGGCCGACGTGCTCGTGTCGTACCTCCCGGTGGGTTCCGAGGACGCCACCCGCTTCTACGCCCAGGCAGCGCTCGATGCCGGTGTCGCGTTCGTGAACGCGATCCCCGTGTTCATTGCGTCAGACCCGGTGTGGGCGCAGAAGTTCGTGGATGCGGGCCTGCCGATCATCGGCGACGACATCAAGTCCCAGGTCGGTGCGACCATCACGCACCGCCAGCTCGCCCGCCTCTTCGAGGACCGCGGGGTGCGGATCGACAACACGTACCAGCTGAACTTCGGCGGGAACATGGACTTCATGAACATGCTCGAACGCAGCAGGCTCCAGTCCAAGAAGATCTCCAAGACGCAGTCGGTTACGTCCCAGATCGATCAGGGCATCAGCACCGACTCGGTCCACATCGGCCCGTCCGACCACGTCCCGTGGCTCACGGACCGCAAGTGGGCGTACATCCGCATGGAGGGAACGTCATTCGGTGATGTCCCGCTGAACATCGAGCTCAAGCTCGAGGTGTGGGACTCCCCGAACTCCGCCGGTGTGATCATCGATGCGGTCCGGTGCGCCAAGCTCGCACTCGACCGTGGCATGTCCGGTCCGCTCCTTGCACCGTCGTCGTACTTCATGAAGTCACCGGCAGTGCAGTACCACGACAGCGTCGCACATGACAACGTCGAGGCATTCATCGCCGGAGAAGACCCCACGTCGAGCGATCTCGAGGCGTTCCTCGCCAGCTGAGGCAATCCAACCTGGTTCGATGTGAAGGGGCGGCCGAATGGCCGCCCCTTCTGCGTGCCATGGACGATGTCTCCTCAGAAGGGCCAGATCACGGGCACGAGCAGGACAGCGACCGCCATGAAGAGGAGGAGCATCGGGAGCCCAAGCTTCCAGTAATCCTTGAACTCGTATCCGCCCGGTTCCATCACCATCAGGTTCGCCGGCGTCGCAACCGGCGTGAGGAACGACGCCGCCGCCGCCACCGTCACGGTCATCAGAACCGGCCTGACGGAAACACCGATGTCGGCGGCCGCGGTCACGGCGATCGGGATCACGATGAGCGCAGTAGCCATGTTCGAGATCAGCTGACCGAACACGGCCGTGATGACGAACAGGCCGAGCAACAACGCATAGGGGCTCGAGTCACCGACGACCCCCAGCAACCCCTCTGCGATCGTGTCCGCTGCTCCAGATGTCTCGACGGCCGTCGACAGGGGGATCATCGCACCGACGAGGATGACCGTGGTCCAGTTGATCCCCCGGTAGGCCTGCTGCATGGTCATCACCCTCGACAGGACCATGGCGAGTGCCGCTACGAGTGCGGCAGCAACCGCGGGCACGGCGTTGGTCACGAGCAGGATGACCATGCCGATGAGGATGGCGATGGATCGCTTGGCGCGAGGACCCATGGGCACCGCCTGGCGCCTGATGAGCGCAGGCGAGTCCACGACCAGGAGATCGTCGCTTTCGGCAGCCGCGTCCAACGCGTCCCATGCTCCTTGCACGAGGAGCGTGTCTCCTGGTGCGAGCACGGTCGATCCTCGATCCTGGTTCTCGCCATTGCGCTGAACGGCGAGAACGACGAAGTCGCCGGTCGCGGTGATCATGCCTGGGAACACGGTCTCACCCACGATGGTCGAACGCGGGGGCACCACGACCTCGGCGATGCCCGTGACCCTGTCGAAGGGGTCCGGTCCTTCCACCCTGCCTGGCAGGACCTCGAGCCCGAAGTCGGCAGCGAACCGCTCCACGGACGCCGGCGTTCCGCCGACGGCGAGAACGTCACCTGGCTCGATCGGAGCGTCGGGTGTCCGGCTGATTTCAGCGGGCTGTACCGCTACGACGTTGACGTCCTCGTAGGCGGAGACACCCATCATGTCCCTCGTCCGGCCAACGAACGATGACTTCTCGCCGACCGCGAGGCGCCTCACGGCGGATCCGAGGCCGTACTGGTCGACGACAGTTCGGCAGTGATCCGTCAGGTTCGGGGGTAGCGAGTCCGGCATGCGGCCTGGCAGCAGTCTGGTCCCGAACAGGACGACGATGGCAACCACGCCTGCAACGATCGGGATGCCGACGAGGGCGAACTCGAGGTACCCGAATCCCGCCTCGCCGGCGTCAACGGCGGCATCGACCACAAGGATGTGAACGGGGGTCCCAGTCAGCGCGAGCATCGACCCTGCATGTGCCCCGAACGCCAGTGGCATGAGCCACCGCGACGGAGGTTGACCGATCCGGATCGCGACGACCACGACCATCGGAATGAGGGCGGCGACGGCTCCGTTCACGCTGATGAGCGCCGTGAGGAATGCTACGAGAAGCATGGTCAGGATCATGAGGCGACGGGGCTTGGATCCTGCGTGCAGCGTGAGCTGCTGGCCCGCCCAGGCCGTCACACCGGTCGAGTCGATCGCTTCGCTGACAACGAAGAGTGCGGCGATGAACACCACGGTGGAGTCACCGAAGCCCGACAGCGATTGATCGAGGGTCAGTACGCCCGTGGCTGCGAGGGTGAGCGACGCGCCGATGGCGACGATCTCCACAGGGAGTCGGTTCCATACGAACAGCACCACGATGACACCGAGCACCAGGAACACGATGGCTGAGTCCGACACCGGCGGCAGTGTACGGACTGGCTGGATCAGCGGAGCCGCAACGGTGACAGCGAACAGATGCGCCGAACCTGGCTGCGCGATAGGCTTTCGACGAGCCAAGAAGGAAGGCCATGACGAGGGTCGACTGAGGAATCCAACCGCCTCCGGACGTGATGCACTGTGCGCGCGTCTGCCCCGAGTGGGAGTTGCCATGTCCGCCATCCATTTCTCTGACGTCTCGTTCAGCTACACCTCCGCCGTGCCGATCGTGACGGGCGCATCGTTCGACCTCGGTCCCGGGTGGACCGGGCTCGTCGGGGCGAACGGCGCGGGCAAGTCGACGCTGCTGTCACTCATCACCGGTTCCTCCGTGCCCGATGCCGGGGTCGTTTCCGTCGATCCCGCCGGACTTCCTCCGGTGTTGTGTGAGCAGCGGGTCGATGCCCTGACGGAGGCGATCGAGGCGTTTGGGCACGCATGGGACCGTGACGCGATCCGCCTGCGGGCGTCCCTCGACCTCGGTCCCGGGGACCTCGGGCGGTGGTCCACGTTGTCACCGGGTGAGCGGAAGCGCTGGCAGATCGGCGCGGCGCTGGGCGCCCAGCCCGACGTTCTGCTCCTCGACGAGCCGACGAACCACCTCGACGCCGAGGCACGCGACCTATTGCTCGGTGCGCTCCGGGCGTTCCGCGGATGCGGCGTGATCGTCTCTCACGACCGCCGTCTCCTCGACGACCTCACCGACCGCACCCTGCGCGTGGTCGGAGGCCGAGTCGAGCTGTGGAACGGACCGTACGGCGTGGCGCATCGGGAATGGAGGGCGCGGGACGAACTGCGACACGAACAGTATGCGACGATGCGTGCGGAGGCGGCGAAGCTGCGGCGCCGGATCGCGGACCAACGACGCACCAGCGCGCAGAAGGACGCCCAGCGGCTCCGGGAACGACGCGCCGCGGGCAAGGACGACCTCGACACGCGGGGTACGGCCGCGACGTACAAACATGAGCGCGGTCAGAAGACCGGCGCACAGACCGTGGCGTCCATGTCCAAGTCCCTCCAGGATCTCTCGACCGACATCGAGCGGACGACGTTCGACAAGACCCTCGGCGGGCGCATCGATTTCGCGTTCGAACCGGCGAACAAGGAGTTCCTGCTCCGATTCGATGGACCGGTCACTGCCGGTGACCGGACGCTGTTCCACGTCGACGTTGCCGTGCGGCGCACAGACCGGATCCGAATCGCAGGGCCCAACGGAACAGGAAAGACATCGCTCCTGAAGCGGCTCGTCGAGTGCGCGGCAATCCCCGCGGATCGGTTGCTCCACCTGGACCAGGAGACGACGGTGGGTGAGGCCGTTGCATGGTTGGACGAGGTGCGGCGCCTCCCGAGCGAAGATCGCGGGCGGGTCATGTCCATCGTGGCCGCCCTCGGCGCCGATCCCGGGCCGCTTCTCGCCTCGGACAGCCCCTCGCCGGGCGAGGCCCGCAAACTCGCGCTCGCTCTCGGCCTCGGTACCCCGATCTGGCTGCTCGTCCTCGACGAACCGACGAACCACCTCGATCTCCCGTCGATCGAACGCCTCGAGGAGGCGCTGGCGGCATACCGAGGTGCGCTGATCCTGATCACGCACGACGACACGCTCGCATCTGCGGTCACCGATACGGTCTGGGAGGTCACCCCAGACGGCGTCGCCTGAGGCTTCCCGAGGTACATC
>DATHUV010000096.1:0-2133 GCA_035461905.1 Acidimicrobiia bacterium
CCTCGCAATCGGCATTGTGGAGGAAGGTGAACACGCCACGCAACGAGGTCTCCGGTGCAGCGATCTCGGAACGCACCCCACCGAGGTCGAGCCCCTCCAACTCGATCTGTTCAGCCACCTCGAGGATGCCGTACATGAGCCCTCGGTCGCCACCTCCGATGACTGCCAGAGTCTGGTCGGTGTGTTCGATCACGTACTGGTCACCGGCGGCCGGCATCGGGGTGATGCTTCGGGACATGACCGAGGCCATTGCCGGATCTGAACATGTGCCGACGACGATATCCCCGACTCCATCAGTGACGACCTCGATCGCTATGGCACGGTTGAGCTGTTCGAGGGCGTACTCGACCGTGGGCCCGTGCGTACCCGTCAGACGCACGCGATGCACGTCGCTCCTACCGGAGTCCCGATGCGTCGAGTCGGTGGAGGAGCTCGTCGAACCGACCTTGGTGGAAGGACCGCGGAGTGCCCGCGCGCCGATCGAGGAACACGGGGCCCCGTGCACGGACGAGGCCCACGGCTTCATGGGCGAGGGTGTAGTGCCGCGTCCGGGTTTCACCGTCCCCCCCGACGATCCGATCGCCATTCCCAGCTGCGCACTCCCATGACGACGCCCCGCGGGACCGGGCGTCGCTTGCGGTGAGGAGGTGGTGCGACGCGTGCAGTCGAACGGGCTGGGTCCGGGACGGTGGCATGTCGATGGATCATCCTACATCACACATAGCGAAATGCCTGTCCTTGATTCGAAATGACTGTGACTATCGTCTGGACTTCAAATGCGAGACCCCCGACACGACATCCTGTTCGAGCCACTTCACATCGGATCCAAGGTGTTCCGTAACAGGTTCTACTCGACGCCGCATGCATCCTTCGTGGCAGGACGTCGCATGTCAGACATCGCCTTTCGACGTATGAAGGCTGAGGGAGGCTTCGCTGCGGTTTGCGGTGGGGTGATCTCTTTCCGATCAGACGCGTGGGGAGGCCTCGTCGCCCGAATCTGGGACGACGACGATCGGGTGATGCTCGGACGAGTGGCCGCCGAGGTTCGAAGCCAGGGGGCGCTGGCCGGGATCGAATTCGGCCACGGAGGTGCGCATGGAATCGGATCGAAGTTCAGTCCTGCGCTGGGCGCGTCGCAGATTCCCGATCCCGGAACCGCGCACCTCGTGCCCAAGGAGATGGACATCGACGACATCGAGGAGATCCAGCGATCGTGGATCGCCGCGGCTGGCATTGCGGCAGACCTCGGATACGACATCATCTACTCCTACGGCAGTCACGGCACCCTGCCTGCGCAGTTCCTGTCCCCGTTCTACAACCGCCGTACGGATCGCTATGGCGGGTCGCTCGAGAACCGAGCCCGCTTCTGGCTCGAGCTGACCGAAGGGATTCGCTCCAGAGTCGGGGACCGCTGCCTCGTTGCCGGCCGGATCGCCGCCGAGCCGTTCAGTCCAGAAGGGGTGTCATTCGAGGACTCGCTCGCGTTCGTCGAGATGGCTGATGATCTGGTCGACCTGTGGGATGTGAACGTCGGCTTCGGATGGGAGCCGGACTCATCACCGTCGCGGCTCGCCGAGGAAGGCCATCAAGTCGAGTTCTCGGGTCGCATGCGGAAGGTGACCGACAAGCCGATCGTCGGCGTGAGCCGGCTGACCAATCCCGATCTCATGGCGGAGATCCTCCGATCCGGCGTCTGGGACCTGATCGGTGCCGCACGACCGGGCATCGCCGACCCGTTCCTGCCGCGCAAGATCGAGGAGGGCCGGTACGACGACATTCGTGAGTGCACCGGAACGAACTTCTGCATCGCCGTCGAGACATCAGGTATCGGTCTGGGGTGCGTGCAGAACGCAACCATCGGAGAGGAGTACCGGCGTCGGTGGCATCCCGAGAAGTTCACACACACCGGATCGGGAGACCGAGCGACCCTGATCGTCGGCTCGGGTCCGGCCGGTCTGGAGTGTGCGAGGGTGCTGGGTCAACGAGGGTTCGAGAACGTGCATCTCGTGGAAGCAAAGGATGATGTCGGTGGGCACCTCGCATCGCTCCGCCGACTCCCTGGCCTTGGTGACTGGGGTCGGATCATCGACTACCGGAAGACGCAGATCGGCAAGTTGCCGAACGTCCGGGTCA
>DATHUV010000097.1:0-10759 GCA_035461905.1 Acidimicrobiia bacterium
CTTTTCCCGGCCGGACGCCTCCTTGCTCCTGATCACGTCGGCCAGCGATGCGACCGACACGATCAGCTCGGGTTCGATGGCGACCCTCAAGTCATCGGCGTCCCGGCGCAGGTCGGGATAGCCGGACGTTCCCGCGGGGGCGAAGACCAGATCAAGATCGCCGAACCTGGTGACGAGGGTCCAACTCGTCGCCGTTTCGAGGAAGCCGGCATCGACTGGGAAGGTCACCCCTTCCGGTTCGGTGGATGTCCTCAGCCGTGCATCGAGGTCACCCAATGTCATTTCACGTGCAGCGCGACTTCGTCTGTGCCGTCGGGGTCGTAGCCGTTCGGGAACATGGCGTCGTACGCCATCGCCGCATCCTCGGGTCCACAACCGAGGAGCATGGCGAGGAGTTCCTCCCACTGCTCACGGTTCGTGGGGGCGCCGTAGCGCACGACGGTGTACTCGTCGTCGCCGATGGTGAAGTCGGTCGTGCTCAGGTCGTCCATGGTCGTCTCCTCATCCTTCGGGAACACTCCAGCCGGCATCACGCGTGAAGGCCTGATGTCGACGATCCCGAGGAGGCAGACAGATCCTGGAGTGGCCCGCGCCCCACAGACCACCATCCTCGAATCCCGGTGTGACACATTCACCTTCCGCTTTGAAGGACCGACTGGTGGCCCGGGGTCAGGTCCGGAACAGCGTCGCCTCATCGGTGAGGCCGGCCCGGGTGAGAACCGCCGCAGCAACGTCGGCGAGGCCGAGGTAGGCAGCATCAGGCCTGGCACGGACCTCTTCGGCCACAGCGGCCCAGTCGAGATCCTCGGCGACGGCGGCTACGAGCGCAACTGCGTCATCGAACGAGACCCGGTTCGGATGGGTCGCCTGGATGAGGCGATCGATCACGAGTCCACGAAGCGCGATCACCGCAACGGTGGTACCGGGCTCGAGCTCGATGAGCTCGTAGTCGCTGTCGAGGGTCGAGGAAGGGAACTCCACGAGAACGGTCTCGCCGCCCGACGATGACCATGCGACGTGCCGGGATCCGTGCTCGGTGAACCCCGCCTCGCACAGGAACGCCCGGTCGGCCTTCGAGACCGATCCGATGACATCAACATCGGTCGGTCGGTACGAGCCAGTTTGGAGATCCACCGCTGTCCCGCCGACGATCACCAGCCGGATGTCGAGCAGGGCTTCGATGGCTGCGACGACCCAGAGCCGACGCAACGCCGGGTCATCCGTAGCATCTGCCCGCTCGAGGGCATGCGATGCTCGCTCGTTCATCGCTCGAGCACGGTTCGTTCGGCGCTGGTGTCCTCGCCACGTCGATCCCGTTCGTCGAGCCGGTCCATCGGGTCCGACACCGCGATGCCTGTGGCCCGTAGCCGGGTACGGTTTGCCTTCCGCCGTTCCAACACGTCGGCGATCGGTGTGACCGGTGCAGGCTCGATCGCGAGATCAGCGAGCGTTCCTCCCGTGACGCCGAGGATCCGAACGAGCGTCGAAAGGCGCGGGTCGACGAGACCGTTCTCGATCCGGGACAGCTGCGGTACGGCCACACCGCAGCGAGCGCTGACGTCGCGCAGGGTCAGCTGCGCCATCCGCCGTCTGCGTCGCAGCGCCGAACCGATCCGGTAGGCAAGGTCATCCATGGCCGTTATTGTATTGCATAACTTGCGTTAGCGAAAGAGCGATATCCAGGATGGGGCTCGGCAGGCGCGTGAGGGAAACGGCGCCTATCGCCAACTCCAACACCTCGATCCGGGGGCATCCGAGCCGGGTGCCTTGATGGTGCACGGGTAGGCTCACGCGAATGTTGACCGCTGCTCCGCCGACGGGGACCATCACCTTCCTTTTCACCGACATGGAGGGATCGACGCGCCTGTGGGACGAGTTTCCTGACGTAATGAGTGCGGTCATCGCCCGCCACGACGAGCTGCTCGGCCACACCGCGGCGGACCATGGCGGTTATGTGTTCTCCCGGGCGGGAGACGGGTGGGGTGTCGCGTTCGGTTCGTCGTCAGAGGCTGTCGAGGCGGCACTCGATATCCAGCGGCGGATCACCGACGAACCGTGGCCAGAGCCCATCGATCGCATCCGACTTCGGATGGGCCTCCACGCGGGGACCGCCAACGAACGCGACGGGGACTTCTTCGGCACCGCCGTCAATCGTGCCGCACGGGTGTCGGCCGCCGCACAGGGCGGACAGGTGTTCATCACCGACGCCGTGCGGGCCCTGATCGTGGATCAGCGCGCAGGGGCGTGGCAACTGCGTGACCTCGGGGAGCACCGTCTCCGCGACCTGTCGCGGCCTGAGCGGCTCTGGCAGATCGACATCGAGGGCTCGGATGCACCTTCCGCCGAGGTCGTGGCGCGATCGCTGGTGGGCAACCTCCCGAAGCAGGGAGCCGCAATACTCGGGCGGGATGATGACATCGCCGCGATCAGCTCCCGCCTGTCCGAGGCGCCGGTCGTCACCCTGGTGGGCGTCGGCGGGGTCGGGAAGACGACACTCGCCATCGAGGTCGCCCGTGGGCTGGGCAACCATGCGACCGGGGGAACCTGGTTCGTCGACCTGACGACCGTGGATGACCCGCGCGAGGTCCCATCGTGGATACTGGCGACCCTCGGCAGCCCGACGCGCCGGGAGATGTCCGATCTCGAAAGCCTCGTCGATACCTTGGCGACCGACGAGCACATCCTCGTCGTCGACAACGCCGAGCACCTCATCGACGCAGTCGCTGGCGTCGTGGACGAGATCGCCCGGCGCGTCCCGCGGGCGAGGATCCTCGTCACCAGCCGCGAGCCACTCTCGATCGACGCCGAGGTCGTCCATCGGGTCAGGCCGCTCACCACGACCGCCGGAGCCGATCGGTCACCTGCAGCGTCGCTGTTCATCGAACGAGCGCTCATCGCCGCGCCCGACCTGACGTCGGCGGAGATCCCGTTGGATGTCGTCACCAGCATCTGTGAACGGCTCGATGGGCTCCCCCTCGCCATCGAGCTCGCTGCTGCCCATGCCGAGACCATGACACCTTCGGAGATCCTGCACGCCCTCGAATCCGATCGCCTCGCGATGCGGTCGGAATCCCGATCGGTGACACAACGCCACCGCTCGCTGGAGGATCTCGTCGCGTGGTCGTACGAGCGGCTGGACCCGACCGCCCAGCGGGTATTCGAACGACTGTCGGTCTTCGTCGGGGGATGCACCGCCGATGCAGCGGAGTCGGTGTGCGGGGACGACACGATCGGCGCGTCCGACGTCCGGGAGGCGCTCAGAACACTGGTGCGCAAGTCGATGGTGACCACCGACCGCTCCGCCGGCACCACCCGATTCACCACGCTCGAGACGCTGCGCACGTACGCGCAGCACCGCTGCTCGGAGCGCCCGGAGGCCGCAGACGTCGAGGAGCGGCACGCCCGTTGGTATGCCGAGTTCTCCGAACGTCTCCGATCCGGCTTGGCAAGCCCAGCCGCGCCACGATGGCTCTCGGCCGCTTCCGTGGAATTCGACAACCTCGAGCGTGCGGCGCGTTGGGCATGCGACCACGATGCGTTCGACGTCCTCGGAACCGTCGGGGCCAGCCTTCCCAACCTCTTCGAGACGAGAGTGCCGCCCGGCGCCGACGCATGGATAGACCTGGCTCTCGCCTCGCTCCCGCCGGACCACCTCGCTCGCCTCGACTACGGATATGCCGCCGCCTACCTCACGCTGTTCCGCGGCGACCTGCGCGGCTGGCGAAGCGCATACGAGAACGCGGTCACCGACGTGCCGTCAACCCATCGAGGCAGGTTGATCCCGCAGGTCTTCCGCCTCATCAGCGCGTTCTTCGTCGGAGACATGGAGATGGTGATCCGGGACTCCCCGGAGGTGATCGCCGCCGCCCACGCCCTCGAGGACCAACGTACGGCGGGGGCGCTGACTGGCGACCTCGGCCTTGCACTCCTGTTCACTGGGGAACGGGACAGGGCATGGGAGATCGCCGAGGAACTCCAGGCCCGGATGGAGGAGTCGGGGGTACCGACCGGGCTCGCGTGGTCGCTGTACCTCATGGGTGAATTGGCGTCCGGCTCCGACCCGGTTGCGGCGATGGAGTACCTCGAAGAGTCCGTCGAGTACGCGCTCTCCGTCGACAACCAGTTCGTCGCCGGCATCTCGCTCATCGCCCTTGCATCCACCGCAGGACGACACGGTGACCATCGGAGCGCGATCGATGCCATGTACCGCTGTGTGCGTGTGTACCAAGGGACCGGCAATCGACCGCAGTTCTGGACGGCGATCCGGAACCTCGTCGAGATCCTCCATCGCCTCGGACACGATCGCGACGCTTTCACGCTGCACCTGGCCACCGAGGCGGCCGCCGACCAGGCACCCGAGCTGTTCGGTCCCTACGGGGACCTCTACCGGGAGACCGTTGCCGAGGTACGCGAAGCGCTCCCGGAAGCGGAGCGCTCCGCAGCGGCCCATCGGGCACGTCGCCTCGGCTACCACGAGACAACGGCCTACGCCTTCGAGCTCCTCAAGGACGACCTGCTGGCCTGAGTCGGGCCACCCGGCCTTGCTTCTCGATCAACTGCCGGTGGCCGCCGCCAAGCGTTGCGTGAGGAGACGGCGGTCGGCGTCGTTCATCGGGCACTCGAGGGCGCGGCGGAGGCATGCAGCCGACGTCTCATGATCCCCCGTCCGGGCCAGTAGCTCGGCGCGGGTTGACCAGTAGAGGTGCCATGATTCGACGGCAGGGTCACCGTCGAGGTCGTCGAGCAGGACGAGGCCTGCACGGGGACCGCTGTCGTGGGCAACGGCCACGGCACGGTTGACTCGCACGACGGCAGAGGGGTTCGTGTCCTCGAGGCGTTCGTAGAGCTCCGCGATCCGTGACCAGTCGGTCCGCTCAAACGCCTCCGCCGAGCTGTGCTCGAGTGCGATCGCCGCCTGGATACGGTACCAGCCGTCGCCGTCGGGTCCAGGTGGGCTCCCGAGGATGGCGCGCGCCTCGGCGATCGCATGGAGGTCCCATGCTGCACGGTCCTGGCTGGTGAGGAGGACAAGCTCGCCCTTGTCGTCCAGCCTCGTCGCCCGCCTGGACCACGTCGCGATCATCAATGCGAGGAGGGCACGCACCTCGGGCTCGTCGGGCATGAGGGCGGCGAGTGTCCTCGTCAGGCGGATCGCCTCATCGCCGAGTTCGACACGCCCGTCGGCCGCTCCCTCGTAGGCCGAGTACCCGGCGGTGAAGGCGAGGTACAGCACCTGGAGCACGCCGGGGAGCCGGTCCGGGAGCTCGGCCTCGCCGGGGAGGCGGTAGGGGATGTTGGCGACGCGGATCTTGCGTTTCGCCCGGGAGATCCGCTGAGCCACGGTCGGTTCCGGTTCGAGGAGGGCTCGGGAGATCTCACGGGTCGACAGCTGTGAGATCGTCCTGAGGGTGAGGGCGATGCGGCCTTCCGGCGAGAGGGCGGGGTGGCAGCACGTGAAGAGCAGGCGCAGCGGGTCTGACGCCTCCGCATCGTCAGTGGGCATGGTGAGGAGGCGCATCGCCTCGGTCTCCTTGTCCTTGCGTTTGGCCTCGCGGCGCAGGTGGTCGAGTGCACGGTTGCGTGCAACGCGGTTGAGCCAGGCACCGGGGTTGTCCGGGATGCCGGTGTTCCGCCATTGCTCGAGCGCGACGATCGAGGCTTCCTGGACGGCATCCTCGGCGACGCCGAAGTCGCCGGTGAGCCGGATGAGGGTGGCCACGACGCGGCCACCCTCGATCCGTATCGCGTCCTCGAGCGGGGTCACTCCTCGGGAAACTCCATGACCGGTCTCACCTCGACCATGCCGTGCCAGGCGCCGGGGATCTGCGCCGCCCACGACACGGCCTCATCGAGATCCGCGCACTCGAGCAGGTAGAAACCGCCGAGCACGTCCTTGGTCTCGGCGAACGGACCGTCGGTGGTGATGATCTCCCCGCCTTTGCCCTTGACCCGTACCGTGGTCGCGGTTGCCGTGTCCTCGAGCGCCTCTCCCCCGGCGACCACACCGGCCGCTCCAGCCTTGGCGCCGAACTCGTTGTAATCCTCCATCACTTCGGCCCAGTCCTCGGGGGAACCCCCCTCGTCCTCTGCGGGACCGTAGATGAGTGCCATGTACTTGGGCATCCTGCTCCTCCTGTTCGTCGGATACCTTCGTGGATATGACGAACGGGCGCCACCGATTTTCGACATCGGATCCGAAGAAATCTTCACCAGGCTCAGTGGGTCCAACGACGTTGCTCCGGGCCTGATCGCGAAGACGGGACTCGACGGGTCAGCGGCTCTCGAGCGGCGTCAGCTTCCATCGGGCGTATGCGAGGTACGCCATGATCGCTCCGACCACGACGTTCGTCACGACGTTCTGCATCTCGCCCCGGTTGAGGTGGTAGATGAGGGCCCCGACCATGAGGATGGCCAGGCCGGCGGCCGCGTAGATCGTCAGCTCGGGTCGGATCTTCGTCAAGCCGGGGAGGATGAGGCCGAGCCCACCGAGGATCTCGGCGGTTCCCGTCACGATGTGAAGCGTGTCGCTGAGGTCATACATCCATTCCATCGGTGCGGGAAGACCCTCGGGCACGACGAAATGCATGATGCCGATGGCGATGAAGTAGATCCCGAAGATGATCTGGATGGCCCACAGGAACCCGTTGGATTTGAACATGGGTCGACTCTAGTTGGTCGTCTCCGGCCCATCGACCACCGACGGCAAGAGCCTTCCCACGAGACGAGCCTGGATGGCCGCTTCGAGGTCCGGGGGCACCACGGCGTCATCGTCACGTAGCGTGGAGAGCCGATCACTGGCGTCGACCAGGGCTGCGTAGAGCGGAGGACAGGTGGGGCAGACCTCGAGGTGGGCCTCAACGAGCGTTGCGGTCTCGGTGTCGAGGGTTCCATTGAGGTAGTCCGACACGTGGATGCGGGCGTCCCAGCAGCGCATGGGCACTCCTTCGAGATGTCGGCGGCGTTCGTGGCCCTCGGCGAGGGCGGTGACGAGGGCCATGCGGCCCCTGCGCAGGCGCTGCTTGGCCGCGGGGATCCCAATGTCGTGGACCTCGGCGATCTCACGCACCTTCCAGCCCTCGACATCGTGGAGCGTCACCGCGGAGCGATAGATGAACGGTATTCGGAGGAGGGCATCGAGGAGCTCGTCCCTGGTCTGGGCACGCAACGCCGTGGCCTCGGGGTCAACCGTGTACTCGTCGGACATCCACGCATCCTCGACCTCCTCCACCACGAGCTCGCGTGCGGCCCGTCTCACCCTGTCAATGGCGAGGTTGTGCAGGATCCGCCTCAGCCAAGCACCAAGTGGTGCGTCGCCGCTGTACTGGTCGGACCGCTCGATCGCCCGCACGAACGTGTCCTGCACGAGGTCGGCGGAGAGGACGGGGTCCCGGGTGATCGACAGGGCGAAGCGGTACAGGCCCGCGCCGTGGTCGGCGAGATCATCGGTGAAGGCGGCGCTCACCTTGTCCGTAACCAGGTGAGGCCGCCCCAGCCGGTGACGATGGCACCGATCGCGACGAGCGGCCACGCAGGGCCCGCGAAGACGCCCACGGTGACGACACAGAGGCCCGCGACGAGACGAAAGGCGGCTTCGCGCATGCCGAGGCGTGGCAGATCGGTTCCGTCTGCGATGGAGGTGAACAGCGCGTCGAGTTCCGAGGACGAAAGCCGTCCCACGGTCCGCGCGACTTCCACACCGTCGCGGAAACCGACGAGCGTCGGTGTTCCCCTCACCCCGAGGTCAGCGGCTGTCCCGGGATCTACGGACGCGTCGACCTGGATGAAGTCGACGGTCCCTGCGTGCTGCTCGGCCACAGCCCGGAGGTGCGGTTCCATCGCGGCACATGCATGGCACTGCGGTGTGCGGATCTCGATGACCGTGGGGGCCATCGTGATCGGGATTCGGTCGGTCTGTGACATCGGTGTCGATCCTATCCGGGACGCGTTCCGGGGTGGCTGGCGGGAGTCACCAGCCACCCTCGGTGAACGCGTCCGTCAGGAGGTGGTGACGGTGTGGTCGTTGTTGGTCCTGATGCGGAACATGGCGTAAAGGGGGCAGAACCCGAGGAGGCCGGTGACCACCAGGATGACGCCGACGACGCCTACGCCGATCCCGAGGACACCTTCCACCACGCCACCGAAGCCGACGTACAGCATGGCGATACCGAGGACCACACGCACGATCCGATCCCACGGTGCTTCATTGATGAACTTGTTCATGGTCTGCTCCTTCGCAGTGTCCTGTCGTTCTGTCATGTCAATGACGATCGACTGCTCGGTTTGGATACCGGGTTTGTGCGGAGCTCATGGATCGGCGCTCACGGGTAGTGTGCCGCCCATGGGATTGCGTCTCGTTGTTGCAGAGGACAGCGTGCTGATGCGCGAGGGCATCACGTCGGTGCTGGCCCTGCACGACGATCTCGAACTCGTCGCGACATGCACCGACTTCGACGAGCTGATCGACGCCGTTGAATCACATGTCCCCGATGTGGTGCTCACCGACATCCGCATGCCTCCGACCCAAACCGACGAAGGTATCAGAGCCGCCAACGCCTTCAGGGCCAACCACCCCGACATGGGCGTCGTGGTGTTGAGCCAGTACGTCGAGCCCGACTATGCGATGCGCCTCTTCGAGGAGGGCTCGAACGGAAGGGCCTATCTGTTGAAGGAACGCATCGGAGATCCGGACGAGCTCGCCTCGGCCATCCGCAAGGTGCACGGCGGCGGATCGGTGATCGACCCGAAGGTCGTCGAAGTCCTCATCGCTGCCCGCACGAGTGACAAACCGACGGTCCTCGACAGGCTGACCGATCGGGAGACCGAAGTGCTGTCCCATATGGCACAGGGTGAGAGCAACGCTGCGATCGGTGATGCCCTGTTCATCTCACCGCGGTCGGTGGAGAAGCACATCAACGCGATCTTCACGAAACTCGACCTCGGCCAGGAAGCCGACAGCAATCGGAGGGTGCGAGCGGTCCTGGTCTACCTGTCGGAATTCCATGGCTAGGTGGTGATAGCCCCACCATCGAATCGAGGCAGCACGCTGGCATCCTGACAGGCTCCCGTGCATGATTGGAGGGTGGACGCTCCTGCAACCAACGTGCGCGTACTGATCGTCGACGATCAGTTGCCATTCCGCGAGGCCTCTCGCATGGTCGTCGACATGACCGACGGCTTCGAGGTGGTCGGCGAGGCTGAGAATGGCCAGCGCGCCATCGAACTCGTGGGTGAGCTTCGTCCGGACCTCGTGCTCATGGACGTCCAGATGCCGGGTATCGATGGCATAGAAACGACCCGCAGGATCAGTGCCACTCCTGATCCGCCCGCGATCGTTGTCATGTCGACGCACGAGTCGGGCGACTATGTCGGCGTGGCGGTGGCAGCCGGTGCCGTTGGCTTCGTTCCGAAGTCACAGTTCAGCTTCGACACGCTCGCCGAGATGTGGGAACTTGCACAGTCCCGCTAGCCACGACTCGCAACTAGACCACGAGCCGCTCTCGCACGGGTACGAGTCCGGTGACCGTCGCTCCCTGACCGGGTGCCGATATGACGGTGCTGGTGCCACCGACGGTGTCGATGCGGTCCGCGATCCCGTTGAGGCCGGCTCCGCGTTGGACCGTGGCACTGTCGAACCCCTTTCCGTCGTCCGTCACCTCGAACCTCAGATCACCGTTCGATTCAGCCAGGCGGACGACTGCTCGTGAAGCATCCGCGTACTTCGCGATGTTCTGCAGGGCTTCCAGGACGCTGAAGTACACGGCCGCCTCGACATCACGCGGGTAGCGCCCCACCCCCGCAGCGTCGAGATCCACGGGCAGCGCAGCCTTCCGAGTCTCGTGGGCGAGCGCCACGGCGAGGCCATCGGCACCCAACAGCGGGGGGTAGATCCCCGTGGCGAAATCTCGCACCGCGCGGATTGCGTCACCGGCTTGGACCTCGATGTTGGCGAGGACTTCAGCGGTGCGAACCGCCCCGGCCTGCTCTGCGAGCTTGCGAAGTGGGCCGAGTTTGACCTTCACGGCCACCAACTGCTGCTGCGGACCACTGTCGAGATCGTGTTCGAGTGACCGCCTCGCCTCGTCTGCCGCTGACACCACACGATCCCTCGAGCGCTGAAGGTCCTTGACCTGCCGACGCAGCGCGTCCGTCAGCCGGCTGTTGCGAAGCGTCAGGCCAAGGCCCTCTGCGAGGCGTGCGACCAAGTCCTCCTCGGGTGGCGTGATCGTGCCTCCCTTGGCCGCCACGAGCGAGATCCCCCCGAGCAGTTCCCCGTCGTGGAACACCGGCAGTGACATGTCCGCCTCCGGATCCACGAACACGGCCTCGCCATCGAGCATGCGTGTGCCACCCGACTCCGGCCACAGGGATACGGATCGGAAGCCGTCGCGTGACCGCACCCACACCGTCGCCGATGCCACACCGGTGCCATCGACGATCAATCGCGGGATCCGGGCCAACAGCTCCTCGTCGGACTCCTCGACTGCCCGATGCGAGAACCCCGCCAGGACCTCATAGGGCGTTGCACGCTTCCCGTAGACAAGCCGGTTGGCCCACCGTTCGACCCGACCTCGCACCGGTTGGAACGCCAACGCGACCACCGCCGTGGCCGCAACCGACAGACCAATGCTGGACCCGTCTGCCTGATCGAGGAGCCTCCCGATCCCGACGACGATTGCGACGTATACGGACGCGATGAACACCGCCAACACACCAAACGTGATCGATCGGGAAATGATCACATCGATGTCGTAGAGATGGA
>DATHUV010000098.1:0-18358 GCA_035461905.1 Acidimicrobiia bacterium
AACCAGCCATCTCGAGGTGCAACGCCGAGCAGAACTCCGAGCAGTAGAACGGATAAACGCCGCTCCGATCCGCGGTGAACTGCATCGTCGCGGTCTCCCCGGGCTCGAGGCTCAGGTTGATGTTGTACGCAGGAAGGGAGAACCCGTGCGTCGCGTCGACGCTCGTGTCGATGTTCGTGACGTGCCAGGTCACTTCGTCGCCTTCGTTGATCTCGACGCGGTCGGGCGTGTAGTGGCTGCGCACCGCGGTCATCCAGATCTCGACCTGGTTGCCGTTGCGTTCGATGCGCTCCGTTCCCACCTGGGGCGCGTTCGGGTCAACGGCCATGATCGCTGGATCCCAACCGATCTCCGGGTACACCGTGAGGGGGCTCAGCTTGTCGGCCTTGATGATCTGGGCGTAATGCGGCTCACCGATGCCGATCGGCATGTCGTACATGACCGTCATCCCGCCCGTGTCGGGTTTGGCATCCGGAGCCATCGACGTGTCGATCAGCTGGAAGTTCTGCGGAAGCAGCGGACCCGGCGGGAAGAAGCGATCGATGGACCACTTGTTGAGTGCCACGACGTACTGACCGTCGGGGCTCACCGTGTCTCCCTCCGGTGCCGCGAGATGCCCGATGTTGTAGTGGACCGGCACGGTCCCCTCGAGCTTCCATCCCTCGTCGCCACGGTAGTTCTCGCCACCGAGGCTCCATCGTGCCACTGAGCTGTCGAGGAACAGGCTCGTGTAGGCATAGCCGTCGGTGCCGAACTGGGTGTGGAGCGGGCCGAGGCCGAGCTCGACCTGTGCCTCCGTGACCGCGTCGAAATCGAGGACCGGGACGCCGAACGGATCGGGAACCCAGTTCTGGTCAGCGATTGCCTGCTGGACCTTCTCGAACGAGTAGATGGTCACGTGCGGATCGAGCTTTCCCGAGATCACGATGTAGTCGCCCATCGGTGCGATGTCGACACCGTGGGGGCTCTTCGGCTCAGGCACGAAGTACAGGACGCCCTCGTCGATGAGGGTCTGGAGTCCGATCACGGGGAACCCGTTCACGTCGAAGGTCTGGCCCGCCGCAGCGAGCTCGACCGCCCTGTTCAGGTTGATGACATGCAGGTAGTCGTTGTCACGGGCCGATGCCCCTGCCTCGAAGTTCTCCCCACTGCCGTCCTCGCCTGCGCCCGTCGCCATCTCGGTGTTGAACGAGTTGCAGAAGATCCAGCCATCGGATGCGAGCTTGCCGGCGTCGCAGAGGTCCTGCCAGTACGGTGGGAGCTCGAGCGCGAACGACTGGGACTCGTCGACCCGTCCGACCTCTCGGTCGAACTTCCAGAGGGTCACCATCCCCTTGTAGTCGGACTCGTACGACTCGATCGGTGCGTACTCCCAACCATGCGGGGTGGCGTACTGGCCGCCCTCGATGATCCACTCCGTGTCGGGTGTCACCATCGTGCCGCCATGGTCGTTGATGGCGATCGGGTTCTTCACGATCTGTTTCGTCTCGAAGTCGCGCAGGTCGATCACGGCGATCCGTGCGTTCGCCTTGTCGTTGATGAACACCCACTCACCGTCGTAGTCGCCAGCTGTTTCGGACAGGGCGGGATGGTGTGTGTCTGCCCAGCGGACCTCCTTGCCGTCGACGTTGCCAGCCTCGAGGACCTCCATCGTTCCGACGTTGCCGTATCCCCAGCCCTGCCACGGCTCGGGCGTGAACACGCCGATCGACTTCAGCAGCCGCATCGATGGGACACCGATCACGTACATCTGTCCCGCATGGCCCGCAGAGGAGAACATGATGTAGGGGTCGTGTTCGCCCGAAGGCAGGTACGTCAGTCCCGCCGACATGAACTGGTCTGCCGACAGGGGCTGGAGTCCGGCCTCTGCCCTTCGGGAGTTGACGTCATCGAACGAGGCGCTTCCCGATCCGGAGCCCGAGGTACATGCCTGGAGGATCAGGCCGAACGCTGTCAGGACACCGATCGCTACGAGAACCGATCGCCTCCTCCACCATGGCGCTTTCGACTTCGTTGTCATTGCCTACTCTCCCTTCGTAGGGCTGGAGAGACGCGCAATTGCTAGTGGTGTCTCTTCCAGTTCTCGTAACAGGGACTCCCGGGCCCGTACCCACGGATCGTGCAATCTGCACAGTTCGGTGGGCGGGTTCCGGGAGTCCCCGTGCATGCACTGATTCCTGTCGACCCTGCCCTCGACCGCTTCGATGAGGTCGAGGACGCAGAGGCCGTCGAGGCTCTTCGTCAGCCGATATCCGCCACCGCGGCCCGGCGCCGAAGCGATCCAACCTTCACGTATGAGTGGGGCGAGGATCTTCGTGAGGTAGTCGAGGCTGATGCTGAGGCGATCGGCGATGCCTGTTCCCGTTTGGTAGCCGGGATCGTTGACGTCCAACACGATGAGGGCCTGGGCTGCCAATTCGGTTCGCTGATCGAGTTCCAACCTCATGTGATCCCGAGTTCCTGACTATCCGACTCCGTAATAGTACCAATGAGTCCTCGGGATTGCCAGTGGCAATGTGCGCAGGAAGAAGTCAGGCGAAGGGCGCACGAGTCGTGGGCGCGGATCACCCGGAACAGGGTGGGATCCGGACCGCGTGATGCGTCAGGTACCGACCTTGAGCATGTCGGTGATGCGGGTGGCCTTCAGCTCGGAGATGAGCGCTTCGCGAGCCCTGGTCCACGGTCCGTGGAGTGCGCAGCTGTTTCCACCCTGGTGGATGGGCCCGAGATGCAGGCATCGTGCCTCGTCGAGCGGGCCCTCGACGGCCTCGATGAGATCGAGGAGGGATATGGCCTCCAGGTTGTAGGCGAGAACGTATCCGCCGTGGGGCCCGGAGACGGACGCGACCCATCCCGCCCTCGTGAGCGGTGCCATGACGTGGGGGAGATATTGGGGCGAGACGTCGAGGAGCTCAGCGAGCTCAGCGCCACCGACCCTGTCGCCACCGAACGCGGCGATCGCCTCGAGGGCTTGGAACGCAAGATCCGTCTTCTTGGTCAGTTCCAGTCGCATGCCTAAATCCTAAGTTGTTGACTATGTAATTGTACCGAATCCACAGGGCATTGTCATCACACTTTTCACGCAGACACGGATGGGCGCGGTCTGGTCGTTGGATGGGTGGAGGGAGAGTCGGGTCGAGGTGTTCGGGACTGCCCTCCCCGCCCGACCTGGGCGTGGTGGAGACGTCGGCCGGTCACCATGCCCTCGTTGCGCGCGATGGTGCGTGCTGGGGATAGGGACGAGCGTCGCATACCTTTCCACCGGAGAAAGTGGGTTCACAAACGTGACGGGCTGTGTGATATTGAGGGGCACGCATCGCAGCGTTCGAGTCGAACCCCTCATCAGGCCTCGTTCCGCCGCGATGTGGCGATCGACCGGCGACAAGGTGGAGGAAGCTGGATGACGACGGAGTCCAAGCCGCGCAAGGCGATCACGGACATGGCGGCCCGTGAACGCGAAGAAGCCAAAGAGCGGATGGACAGAGACACCCTCCATCGATCCATCAAGGATCGGGACCGATCGAAGCTCACCGATGATCGTGGACGCCTCACGACGGACCTCGTCTCGCAGTATCTGACCTCCATCGGCGAGTACGAGCTGCTCACGGCCGAGAACGAGGTCGACTACGCCCAGAAGATCGAAGCCGGCCAAACGGCAGCGGAGCGCCTCGCCGCAGGGGCGTTCTCCACGAAGGCGGAGGAGATCCAGCTCAAGCGCCAGGTCAGGCGCGGCAGCGAGGCCAAGGACGCGTTCCTCACTGCGAACCTGAGGCTCGTCGTCGCCAACGCCCGTCGGTATGCCAACACCTCGGGCATCGACTTCCTCGACCTCATCCAGGAGGGAAACCTCGGCCTCATCCGCGCCGTCGAGAAGTTCGACTGGCGCAAGGGCTTCAAGTTCTCGACCTATGCGACGTGGTGGATTCGCCAGGCGATCACGAGGGCCATCGCAGACAAGTCCCGTACCGTGCGAATCCCCGTGCATCTCCACGACACGCTGGCAGCCGTGCGTGCGGCCCAGGCCTCCCTCAAGGCAGAGCTCGGTCGGGACCCCAAGCCGGACGAGATCGCCGAAGAGGCGGGCGTCGAGGTGTCAAAGGTCGAGCTGGCGCTCGCTGTTGCGGACACCGTGTCACTCGAACAGCCGATCGGTGAGGATGGCGCCCAACTCGGGGACTTCATCGAGGACGAGGATGCGGTCGATCCGGTTCGAGTGACCGAGGAGCTCGACATCGCGAACTCGTTGCGAAAGTCCATCGAGCGGCTCCCCACGAGGGAAGGCCGGATCCTGGCATTGCGGTATGGCTTCTACGACGGCATCCCTCGGACACTCGAGGAGATCGGCGAGGAGTTCAACCTCACCCGTGAGCGCATCCGGCAGCTCGAAAAGCTCGCACTGTGCAGGTTGCGCCACCCGAGCTTCGGCATCCGCGAACAGGATCTGATCTAGACGTTTCGTCGCCCAGGGTGGGACGATGGTGGCGCGGCCACTCATGGACGCGGGTAGCGTGGGCTTTGGGAGGTGAGCGATGAGGGTTCAAGCCTTGGTAGGGGCAAGTGCTGACATCGTCGGACCGGAGACCGCAGCATCGGATGTGGTTCGGGTCATGATCGATCGCGAGGTGGGCGCCGTCGCCGTCGTGGACAGTTCCGGCCTCGTGGGAATCTGCACGGACAGGGACCTCGCCAGGGCACTCGCCACTGGCTCAGTCGCTGACACCCCGGTTGTCGAGATCATGACCGAAGCTCCCGACACGGTGGGCCCCGATGTGTCGGTCTCGGACGCCGCTGCGTGGATGCTCGAGACCGGGTACCGGCACCTCCCCGTCGTCCAGGGCGGCGAGCTCCTCGGCATCGTCGACATCCGTGACGTGCTCTGGGCGCTGATCGACGCCTGATCGGGCTCGTTGGACGTCGGTATGCGAGCCTCTCTGGTCCCTATGTCGCTGACCACACCGCCAACTCGTTGCCGTGAGGATCCAAGAAGTGGAACCGACGCCCACCCGGGAACGTGAAGATGTCCTCGTGGATCGTGCCGCCGTGCTCGACCACCCGATCCCGAGTGGCTTCCAGGTCGTCGGCAAAGAGGATCACCAGGGCTGCACCGTTCTCGGTGCGTGAGCGGGTTTCGCCACGGCTGAACCCACCGTCGAGGGCTCCATCGTTGAAGGCGCGGTACTCGGGGCCGTAGTCCGTGAAGGTCCACCCGAAAGCCCCCGAGTAGAAGGCCTCGGCGGCGTCGAGGTCGGCGGCGATGAACTCCACGTAGTCGATCCTGCGGTCGGTGGGCATGTCAGTCCTCCAGGTGTCCTCGGGTGTGGGCCTTCAGCGGCGGATCCATACGACCCGCACGTCGGTCACCTCGATGTCGTCCGATTCGAGCCCGACCACTACCGGCTCGACGTCACTGACGAGGTTCGACCACTTCTCATCGATCATCCTCAACGCATCCTCGAGGTCGATCCCGAGCGCCTCGTACGCGGCACGCGTGGACTCGACCTTGTCCTCGGCGCGGCGCAGGCGGTTCTCGGTCGTCCTCGCCGAAGAACCGGATAGGCGGGGCTTTCGTCCCATCAGGAGGTCGAGGCCTGCGCCGAGGATGGCGTCACCACGTGAAGCATCGAGGGCAGCCGACGCCGTGTCGGCGTTGCGTACGGCGTCCTCGTAGTCCCGCTTGACCTTGCGGATGCGCGTCTCGAAGGCCGTCCGCTTGTCGGCCATCTCGGCGTCTGCCGCATCCCTCGCGGCCGTGCGAACCCGTTCGGTGAACGTATCCAGGTCCTCACCGGGACGCGACACCAAGTCGAGCTTGCGGTGCCTGAACAGTTCGAGCTCGCCCTCTCGATCGAGGTGCTGGTGGATCATCCGTTGAAGCTTCTCGAAGTACGACGTCTGCGAGATGGCACCCTCTGGAGCGACGAATGGCAGCGCGTCGTCGAGGGGCAGGAAGTCCCTGGTGTCGTGGTCGACCTCGATGAGGTCCGACGGGCCGGGTTCCCCGGTGGCGTTCGGCATCACGGCCTCCCAGGTCTCTGTATGGTCGAGATCGAGCCTGGAATCGTCGAACCGCACCGACACCGCAACGGCGATGCCTGCCTCGTACCGGTCGCCGTCGGCCGAGTACCCGACGGTCTCGGCCCACGGCGCCGCCGGGTGCAGGACGGCGGCCTCGATCCCATCGGCGACCTGCGGAGGCAAACCTGATCTCCCCGGCAGGTCAGCGCCCTTCGCCTCGGGAGCGGTCGCGGCTTGCGGCGATGGGCGTTCACCGGGCGCGGTCAGCGACATGACCTCTTCCCGTGTCATGGGGCCACGGAGGTAGGACATCGCCCAACGTGTCGTGAAGAGCTGAGGCGTTGCATCCCTGGTGTTGTGGAGCACGAACGAACGCTTCCCGAGGCCGCTGATCTGTCGATCGATCCCCGCAACGTCGACGTCTCCGGATGCGGCTGACACGGCCTCGAGGACCCGAGCCTTGTCCCGCTCGGTCTGCAGTCGGCCGATGCACCATGTCCCCGCGTTCGACATGGCCTTGTAGTCGAGGTCCACAGGGTTCTGTGTCGAGAGGATCAGGCCCACGCCGAAGGCACGCGCCTGTTTCAGCATGGTCAGGATCGGCTTCTTCGCCGGCGGCTCGGCAGTCGGTGGAACGAACCCGAACACCTCGTCCATGTAGGCGAGGGCGCGAAGCTCGCTGGACCCGGGTTGGGAGCGCATCCACGTGATGAGCCCGGAGAAGAGTGCCGTCACGATGAACTGGCGCTCCGAATCGGACAGGTGGGCGAGGTAGATGACGGCGGCTCGAGGTC
Organism: Acidimicrobiia bacterium; assembly: GCA_035461905.1. GTDB lineage: Bacteria > Actinomycetota > Acidimicrobiia > Spongiisociales > UBA5794 > SZUA-442. The sequence continues at coordinate 6,810 of DATHUV010000098.1, forward strand.
GACCCTCCGACCAGAGGAGGGCTTCGATGTCGAGTGGAGCGCCCTCCATCCACGTCCGGAACGATGGTGAGGCGAGGAGGCCGTTGAGTCGCATGGCGAGGGCGGTGCGGTCCTTCTCGGGGAAAAACGTGTCGACTTCGAACACGCCGAGCTTGCGGATCGGCGGGGTGATGATCTGCCCGATGAGGCTCTCGAGTGTCAGATCCACATTCGATCGCCAGCTGTGCTCGATCAGGTTCGCGAGCAGGATGTGCTCGCGCGACGACATGGGGTCCGCATCGACGCCGATGAGTCCGAGGAGTCCCGACACGTAGCCCCCGATACCGTCTCGGAGTGTCTCGGCGTCGCTGTCCCACGACAGGGTCGGTACGGACAGGTCGCCGACGACGTTGAGCGCGACTCCCGCGTTGCTCCCCGGTGTGTAGATGGTCATGTCGACGCGCTCTCGCAGGTCGCCGATGTCGGCGCCGGACAGGTTCCACGAGGCGAGCCCGCTTGTCCACTTCTCCGCCTCAGCGGCCGCCTCGTCGTCCGGTGAGCGGCCTTCCCTGGCTGCGGCACCCTCGTCGATCCACGGTCGGAAGTCTTCGGGTGTCAGCGATGGGAAGGTGAGGAGGAGGTTCGTCATGTCCCCTTTCGGGTCGATGATCAATGCGGGGACTCCTGATCTCAGGGCCTCCTCGAGGAACACGATGCCGAGTCCGGTCTTGCCTGAGCCTGTCATCCCGATGATGACGCCGTGGGTCGTGAGGTCGGACGGGTCGTACTCGGTGAGCTCGCCATCGATTCGAGAGCCGTCCGGGGCGATGGGTCCACCGAGGTAGAAGGTCATGGCGCCACGCTACACGAGGCGTGTGGCGAGGCGGCACGGCGGTTCCCGAAGGTGCCGATCCTCACGACGAGCGAACTCGCTTGCACCGTCAGGGCGCCGGGATACCGCGCACCTCTTCCACCTGATAGGGCAGCTCGGCGGATCGCGACAGCGTTCCCAGCGGGATCCAGACCCCGCCCACCCGGTACTCGCCCACCCAGACGTTCTCGATCGTGATCGTGTACGAGGATGCCGAGGGGTGGCACAGCGAACCGGACGGATGCTCGGCGCGGTACTCGGGTGTGCATGTCTTGAGGTGGTAGATGTGGGTGACGGAGCCATCCGGATGGCCTGTTGCCTCCGAGGGATCGTGGCTCGAGACGGTGCCGTCGCCCCAAGCGACGTCGAGGCTGATGATCCTGGCGCGCACCTCGAGGAGCCGGCCGTCCGGGAGCACCTCGTCCTCCGAGATCGTCGGAGCCGGTCCAGCGCTCACCTGTGTGGCGAGTCCGGTGATCCCGATCGCATCGGGCGTGACCGTCGGTTCCGGCGGGTCGAGATCCCAGGATCTGAAAATCTCCCACGCCCGCACCTCCGGATCAACCCCCGGTACTGCAGGACACTCCGGCAACGACGTGACGGCCGCGATGACCGCAGGATCGTTCGCAGGATCCCACGCATCGAGCCCGCCAGGCACGTCCGACCAGTAGTGGCAGTCCCCGATGACCGGATCCACATCGGTGTACACGTACCGCCGCCCCGGATCATCCCCGATCACCGGCCCTCCAGGCCGTCCCGGATCCACGATCTCACCATCAACGATGCACCTGAGCGTCCCCGAAACCGGATCAGTCCAGCATTGCTCTTGCGCTCGTACATCGCCGATGAGAGCTACGAGGACCAAGGAGGTCACGACGATTGTGAGAGCGGGTGCGGTCCCTCGCACAGCCAACCTCCTCGTCCGTCGTTGGTGAACAGATAGGCGTAGCCAGAGTCTGTCGGTTGAAGCACCACGGTTGCGTCCCCCAACGCCTCTCCCGTCGAAGTGACAGAGTCGTAGTGGACAGCCAGACACTCGTCGTCGTCACGCAGGATCTCGATGACCTCCACCGAGATGACAGGAGGTTCGCCGGGTTCGACGATGTCGAACACGGCGAGACTGCGCTCAAAATACTGGGTGTCCGCGAACAGGCTCCTGAAGGCTTCGACGTCGCCGGCGTAGATCGCTTCGAGGCGGCGGCGTTCGAGGTCCTCGAAGATGGCAGTGATCTCGGCAACGCGGTCCAGGGTCGTGGTCGTCTCGGCGATGGTTGACGTGGTCGTGTCCTCCGGTGCCGACGTCGAGGTGGCGGTCACGCCCGCGGTCGTGTCAGGCGCTGTCGCCGGGGTGTTCACCGTCGTGCACCCCACAGCACACACGGCGACGACCACCACGATGGGGATCGCGAGGTACCGCATCTGGTACAACCATACGTAGCGGCAAGCCAAGCTCAACCCCCGCGCAGTGTTCGTTTTCCCACTCCGCCACCTTGCCAGCCCGGTTCAGAACCCGCTCCTCGTCGCCGTGTCGGATCAGAGCGCTGTGGGGATCTACGACCTCTCGGTTGTTCAGAGCATCGGTGGCCTCGACGAGCCGGTCTCCTCGGTGACGCACAGTCTGCGATGATCGACCCAACCACATGAGGAGATGAAGTGGCAATGCCTGACTCGGACCTCCAAGACCTTCTCGCCGACCATATCGACGCGTGGAACCGCCATGACCTCGAATCGCTGATGAGCCTTTTCGCCGAGGATTGCGTGTTCGAGGCATCAGGGGGCGAGGAGGTGTGTGGAACGCGGTTCGAGGGCTACCGCGAGGTCAAGGAGGCGTTTGCCGCCGTTTTCGAGTCGATGCCCGACGCTCAGTGGACCAGCGGACGTCACTACAGCCTGGCTCCCGACTACGGGGTGTCCGAGTGGACCCTCATCGGCACGCTGCGCGATGGACGACGCCTCGAGGTGAACGGCTGCGACTTCCTGACCGTGCGAGACGGAAGGGTCGTCAGGAAGAACTCCTATCGCAAGCAGAGATCACCGATCTAGGTGTCCTTCGGCCCCCGGCATCCGAACCGTGGAGAAGGGGAACGAGAGGCCCGGTACCCTGTCGGGGGCTGTTGAAGGTGAGGGCGTGCGCCGGACGATCATCGTGTTTGCGGCGCTGCTCCTCGCAGCGAGTTCCTTCGCCGCCATGTTCGGGCTGTGGGCGGAGTCCCGCGTCGTCGATCGTGCGGCGTTCGTCGAATCGTCACTGGTGTCGTTCGGGAGTCCGGGATCCGATGAGGCGCTCGGCGAGGTCATGGCGTCGAAGGTCGTCGATCGCTACCCGGCGCTCTCACTGTTCGAAAGCGTCCTCAGGGTCATCTTCTCGGCACTCGTCGCAACGGAGGAGTTCGCACCTGCGCTTGATGAGGTGGCCAACGAGGTTCACGATGCCGTGATCGGCGGAACTGGCCAGCCGATCGTGATCGACCTGGCGGTATACGAGGACGCCATTGTCGGATCAGTCACCGCTTTGTCCCCGGAGCTCGCTGCGCTGATTCCCCCCGAGGTGTTCACGACGTTTGTCGTGTTCGATGCGGATGAGGTCCCGGATGCTTCGGGGGCAGCGAACGCCCTCGTCGCGGTCGCGTGGGTCTCCGTCGTGATCGCCGTAGCGATGGTCCTCCTCATCATGCTCTACGCACGCGACGCGGCGTTGGCCTTTGCGGCAATCGGCGGTGCCCTCATGATCGCCGCGCTCGGCATTGGAGTGATGGTGCCCCTCGGACGCGACGCTGCAGGCACGAGTACGACCAGTGACGCCTACCGGGTTCTGTCACGGAATCTCTACGACGTCCTCGTGCAGCCGCTCACAGCCAGGGCGTTGCTCGTCGGCCTCGCGGGAGCCGCGATGCTCGTGGTCGCCGCTGTTGCGTGGTCGGCCCAGCGACGGTGACCTCTATCGCCCCAACTTGTCGATGAGGATCCTCACGGCGTCCGTGACGTTGTGAACGACGGTCACGAGTTCCCCGTCGATCCCGAGTGTCTCCTCGAGGTATGGAACGAGGGAGATCCAGGGCTCACCGACGGCGATCACGGGCTTGGGGCGGAGTCCGCTGAACGGTGCGACGAACGCGAGATTCCACGCGACGAGTAGTTCGGTTGCAGTGCCGAGGCTCCCCCAGAGGACGATCGAGCCGTCGGTGGATCCCGTCAGCTCGTCGATCCGTGCGACGAGCGACCGCGATCGCGTCTCGGTCGTGACATGTGTGTTCGGTCCCTTCCGATCGGGGAAGACACCGGGAACGGTGACACCGATGGCTTGTCCGCCCGCCTCCCTGGCGCCCTGCGACACGGCCTCCATGGTGCCCCCGTAACCGCCCGTGGCGACGGCGAACCCCGCCTCGGCGAGCAGTCGACCGCACTCACGGCCCTCCTCGTAGTAGCCGTCACCGGGGGCGGACATCGAAGCGCCGAACACCGCAATGGCCCGCTGATCCTCGGGCTCAGGCATCGGATCCGGCTGGATGGTCCGTCGCGGAGGGACCATCGCGCTCCTCGAGGCGCACATCGCCAGGTTGCAGCTCGCCGGAGCGGTCCGCGTCCACCACGACGAAGCGCAGCCGATCGTGGTCGAGCTGCTTCGTGCGCTCACGTGCGTCGTTCCATGCGCGCAGGAGCACCTCGGGAGCGACACCCTCTGATCCATCGATGGATCGCAGACCGAGGTCCTCGACCTCTGCGATCACGAGATCGAGGATCGTGACCGATGCAAGCGCGTTCCGCTCTGCCTCGAGCGATGCGATTGCTTCCTTCTTCTGGCGTGCCGTGGCTCGCGACAGCATGAATCCCACGACGAGAAGGACGACGAAGGCGAGCACTATTGCGACGACGACGGCGGCGGTCATGACCCGAACCTCCTCTTCACGAACGCGTCGAGCGCTTCGATCGACACCACTGTATCGACCGCGGACGCGATGATCAGAAGTGGCTTCTCTCCCGTGATCGCAGACCATGACGACCCCGGCTCGACCACAACGAGTTCACCGCGGGCCGGCATGGTGGTCGCGTCATCGATGATCACGGTTCCTTCGCCATCGAGGATGCGCAGGTGGGTGAGTGCATCGGCAGGTACCGTCGGAGTCCTGCTGTCGGCATCCAAGCGCAGCACGGTGACGTGGACACCGGGCGCCGTGGCCACGGGCGTCGCGGTTCCCCAGTCGTGTATCTCCGTACCGTCCGTGACAACCTCCCGACGATCGGCAGCGGCAAGTCCGTCGACGATGGCCTTGACGTCCTGGGATGACTCGAGCGTCGTCACGAGCAGTGCGTCAGGAGTATCCACAACGACGACGCCGTCGAGGCCGACGACAGCGACGAGTCGGTCCCTGGTTCGCACGAGGGAGTTCGTCGTCCCGGAAGCGACCACATCACCGACGAACTCGTTGCCGTCGACGTCCTTGGGCGCGATCGACCACAGCGATGACCAGGACCCGACGTCGCTCCATTGGGGCTCGATGGGTACGACCGCTCCGTGGGCAGTGGACTCCATGACCGCGTAGTCGATGCTGTCGGAAGGACATGCGGAGAACGTCTCCTGATCCAGGTCGATCCGGCGTCCATGCTCGGTCGCGGCAGCGTACGCGGCACGGCTGGCGAGGGCGATGTCGGGACGATGCAGGTCGAGCTCGTCGAGGTACTGCTGGGCCCCCATGAGGAACATTCCCGAGTTCCACGAGTACATACCGGACTCCACGTAGCCCCGAGCGGTGTCGAGATCGGGCTTCTCCTTGAACTCGGCGATCGTCCATGATCGATCATCGATCGGTTCCCCGGCGCGTATGTACCCGAACCCGGTCTCAGGCGAAGTCGGCGAGATCCCGAACGTGACGAGCCTGCCATCGGACGCCAGTCGTGCACCGTGGGCCACCGCATCGACGAAGACGTCCGGCGCCCCGATCGCGTGATCCGAGGGAAGGACGAGGATCAAGGCACCCGGCCACCGGTCGATGACCGTGAGCGCGGCGATGGCGACCGCGGGCGCGGTGTTCCTGCCGATGGGCTCGAGGATCAGCGTTGCGGCCACGCCTGTGTGCGCGAGGATCCGTTCGATCGGGCCTGCCTGGGCCGCGTTCGTGACGATCAGTGGTGCCAGGACGCCCTCGACTGAAGAGACCCGCGCGATCGTCTGGCCGATGAGGGGGGTCGATCCGATGAGGTCGAGCAGCTGCTTGGGTTGGAGCGCCCGCGATTCGGGCCACAACCGGGTCCCGGAGCCGCCAGACAGGATGATGGGAACGATCGCTGTTGGTTCTGTCACGGGTGCCCACGGTATCGCGGAGGCGGGACCTGCGGAAGCCATTCGGTGATCATTCGGCGACGGCGTGGACCGTGGCCTCGATGTCGCTGAGGGACTCCGGCGACCCGAACGCGGTGAGGATGTCACCGACGCGAAGCGCCGTGTCACCGTGGGGGACGAGGACCGCTGTCGATCTCTGGATACTGACGAGGACGGCATCTGCAGGCCATCTGACCTCGGCAACGGTTCGGTTCATCGCTGCGGAACCCTCTTCGACCTCGACGACGAAGAAATCCGCTCCGGGCTGGGATCGGATCCTCTGGCGCTCCCGGTACAGCTCCCTGCCCTTCGCCATCGACAGGCCGAGCTCGTACGCGTTCACCACCGACTCCCGGCGGAACATCCCGATCACCTTGCGTTGGTTCGGGCCTCCGAGCACGGGGAGGCGGCCCACGCCGAGTGACGCCATCCGGGACAGGGCCATCGAAACCGGCACGTCCGCGGTGATCGTGATCGGCTCGTTCGACATCGTCTCCCCGATCGACCGTTCACGGCTAGGACCGCCGGCATTGGCGATGTCGGTGATCGTGAGGATCCCGACGAGGTCACCCTGATCATTGACGATCGGTGCGCCATGGTGTCCCGTCACGTCGAAGAACTCTGCGGCGTCCGCGAGCGTCTGCCATGGGTGGAGCACGCCATCTACATCCTGCATGACGTCACGAACATCGACGGTGTCGAGCAGGTCGATGTCCTCGCTTCGCGGGAGTTGGATTCCCTGGCGTGCAAGCGAGACGGTGTAGGCGGTCTCGGGATGGAAGCGATCGCCGAAGAAGGTCGCAAGGGCGGCACCGAGCATGAGTGGCAGGATCAACTCGTAGTTCCCCGTGAGCTCGAACACGATGATGACCGATGTCAACGGAGCGCGGGCAATCGTCGCGAATACCGCCGCCATCCCGACGACCGCGAAGGCGCCGGTGTCCAACTGCTCGAAGCCTGTGACCTCTTGGACGAGGATCGCAAAGGCAGCCCCCACGGAACCGCCGATCACCAGGGAGGGCATGAAGACGCCTGCGGATCCTCCCCCAGCGCGCGTGATCACAGAGGTCGCGACCTTGGCAAGCGCGATGAGCGCAAGCGTCCACCACAGATATGCCCCGGAGTCCTGGAGGAAGAGGAGACCGGTCAGGAACTCTCGACCTGTACCCAGTGACTCGGGCCACACGACACCGATGAGCCCGACGGCCAGGCCGAACATGACGGGTCTCGTCCAACGTGGGAGTGCCCTCGGCTGGCCGGCTGCAGTCGCAAGATCCAGGGCACGAAGGAAGATCAGCCCGAAGCCGACCGCGATGATCGCCAACATTGCGAACAGCAACAACTCGGCAGGGTCGCCGACCCGCTGTGCAGGGGATGTCAGGAGGAGCTCCTCGCCGATGAGTAACTCTGCGGTGACCGCAGCCACCACAGAGGCGATCACGACGGCGTTCAGGTGGCGGATCGCGAATGATCGGAGGATGACCTCGAGTGCGAAGAGCATCCCGGCGATCGGGGCGTTGAACGAAGCGCCGATACCCGCACCCGCGCCCGCCGCGACGAGGCTCCGGATTCGATCGTGGTCGAAGTTCGTGTATCGGGCGACGGTCGATCCGATCGAGGCGCCGATGTACGCGATGGGGCCCTCGGCGCCTCCGGATCCACCTGTTCCGAGTGTTGCCGCCGTTGCAACGAGTTTTGGTGCGATGAGCCGTGTCGGCAGGTAGCCGCCGTGGAGGCTCATACCGACCATCGTCTCTGAAACACCGCCACCCGCGATACCGTCACCGAGCTTCTCGTTGAGCCACCACGACACCGACATCCCGACGGGGATGGTCGCGACGAATGCCCAGTTGCCCCAAGCTGTCCACGTCCCGAAGGCATCGGTCCACGACTCGAACACCTGGATCATCAGGGCGAGCACGACGGTGGCGAGGCCGACCAGGGCACCCAGCACGACGGCCGCGAGGAGGAAGGACGTCGTTCCCCTTCGTCGCAGGGCCGATCGGACGCTCTCGAGGTTCGGTGCCACGCCGATACGCTAATCGCCGGGCGACGATTCGAATCGTCGGGAACACACTGGGAGCGCGGTACGTTTCGACTCCATGTTCAAACGAAGAGAATCCACATCCCGCGCTTCCGGCTCCGCCATCGCCGGACGGGCCCAGCCGATCGCGATATCCGGCGTCCACGTCGTCAACGGCTCCTCGATGGTCCCACCGTTCCCAGTCGGTTCCGAGACGATCTCGTTCGGAATGGGCTGTTTCTGGGGCGCGGAGCGCATCTTCTGGCAGGTTCCCGGCGTCATCACGACCGCGGCGGGATATCAGGGCGGGACGACCGAGAACCCGACCTACGAGGAGGTGTGCACCGGCCGCACCGGTCACACCGAGGCCGTGCTCGTCGTATATGACCCGACAGCCGTTTCGGTCGACGTGCTGATGAAGCACTTCTGGGAGCAGCACGATCCGACCACGCTGAACAGGCAGGGCAACGACGTTGGCACCCAGTACCGCTCGGCCGTGTATTGGACGACGGAGGGCCAGCGGGATGCGGTCGAGTCGTCGAAGGCGGCCTACGGGGCGGGGCTAACCGAGGCCGGATACGGAGCGATCACGACCGAGATCCTCCCGGCCGCCGAGGCGGGACCGTTCTTCTACGCCGAGGAGTACCACCAGCAGTACCTCCACAAGAACCCTCGCGGGTACTGCAACCACGGGTTCTGCCAGATCCCATACGCTCCGCCCGCCGGCGCCGAACACACCTCTGGAGCATCGGAAGGGGAACAACCATGACCAATGACGGCATCATCGACATCGTCGACCTTGGGTTCCAATGGCAGGGGCTCGACCCGTTCATCTTCACGATGCACCACGTCGACCACTACCCCGAGGGAAACGAGGCCCAGGGCCCTCTCCGTGATCTCAACGGTCGCCGCATCGGTTCTGACTTCTCAGGGATCGACGGCTGGAGCATGTACCACGGCGCCGTCGTTCCCGGATTCCCGCAGCACCCGCATCGCGGTTTCGAGACCGTCACCGTGGTGCGCACAGGGTATGTCGACCACTCGGACTCCCTCGGCGCGACGGCGAGGTATGGCGGGGGCGATACCCAATGGCTGACGACAGGATCGGGGATCCAGCACTCTGAGATGTTCCCGCTGATCCGTGCAGACGGTGACAACCCGCTCGAGCTGTTCCAGATCTGGTTGAACCTCCCGCCGGAATCCAAGATGGTGCCTGCGTACTTCCGGATGCTGTGGTCCGAAGAGATCCCGACTGTCACTCCGGCACCCGGCGTGTCCGTTGACGTGATCGCCGGACACCTCGACGGTTTCACTGCTCCAGCCGCGCCACCCGATTCGTGGGCTTCACAGCCCGGATCGGACATGGCGATCTGGCTGGTGAGGCTGGAGGGGGGAGCGACGTGGACCATGCCGGGCGCCCCGGAGGGCGTCAACCGCATGCTGCACTTCTTCGCGGGCACGGGTGCGAGTATCGACGGCCAGCACGTGCGGTCGGGGCAGGGTGCGAGGCTCTCAGCAACCTACGCGCCGATCATCGAGGCCGGAGCAGATGGCGTAGAGTTCCTCGTCCTCCAGGGTCGTCCGATCGGGGCCCCGGTGTTCCAGCTCGGTCCCTTTGTGATGAACACTCCCGAGCAGCTCCAGGAGGCATTCGACGACTATCGCCGGACAGGATTCGGCGGTTGGCCGTGGGCCGAACCCGATCCCGTCCACCCACGTTCGGAGGGACGCTTCGCACTCCACGCCGACGGTTCGGTCGAGCACAGGGACATCCAGACCGTGCGGTAGTTCCTCCGACGTCGGAGACCGCGTAGGCTGGGTAGCGACGCGGCTATCACGGAGGTTGTCATGATCGCATTCATGTGGACGGTCATCGGTGCGATCGTCGTTGGCGCCATCGTCGGCTCGCTGGCGAGGCTGATCCTGCCCGGTCGACAGAACATCTCGGTCGCCGCAACGATCACGGTCGGTTTCATCGCCGCTCTCATCGGTGGCCTGATCGCCCAGCTCCTCGGTGTCGGCGACACCGACGGCATCGACTGGATCAAGCTCGCGATCCAGACCGGTCTGGCCATGGTCGGTGTCGGCTTCTGGTCCGGATACTTCTTCCGACGCTAGGAGAGATCGCCGGAAGGGTCAACGGCCCACCTCGCTGCGTTTTGGCGCGACTTGCGCCCTGGAGAGGACGTGAGGTACCCGAGACGCTTCACTGGCTGTCGCCCGAGGATCGAACGGAACCGTAGAGTCATCGCAAGACGACCAAGGAGCCCCACGTGCCGACAGCCCACATTTCCGCAGCCGAGGGTGAGATCGCCGAAGCAATACTCCTTCCGGGGGATCCACTGAGGGCCAGGTTCATCGCCGATACCTTCCTCGACGGTGCAGCGGAAGTCACGGCTGTGCGAAACATGCTCGGCTTCACGGGCGCCTACAAGGGCATGCCAGTCTCCGTCATGGGAACGGGAATGGGAATCCCGTCGTCGTCCATCTACATCACCGAGCTCATCCGGTTCTACGGTGTTCGTCGCCTCGTGCGAGTCGGTTCGTGTGGTGGGATCGCGGACGACCTCCGCATGCGAGATGTGATCCTGGCGATTGGTGCATGCACGGACTCGGCTGTCAACCGTGCTCGGTATGGTGGGTGGGACTTCGCAGCGACGGCGGACTTCGGTCTGCTGAGCGCCGCGGCGAATGCCGCACGCAATGCGGGACTCGAGGTTCGCACGGGGAATGTCCACTCGGCGGACAGCTTCTACAACCCTGTTGCGACCGCCCTCGAGACCTGGCGACGGATGGGCGTGCTCGCCGTCGAGATGGAGGCGGCGGGACTGTACGCCATCGCCCACGAGGAGGGTGCCCGGGCGCTGGCGGTGCTCACGGTGTCGGACCACGTCGTCACGCAGGAGGAGACCACGTCGGAGGAGAGGGAGCGCACCTTCGACGACATGGTACGGGTCGCGCTCGAAGGGCTGCTCGCGGACCGGACCACCTGAGGGCCTGAGGCGTCGACCAGGCCCACTCCGTCGGTCACTGTTGGCTCGACCGCCTCGACAGGTGGACGGCGGTCCCGATGAGCAGTGCACCCGAGACGAGCAACGCGACTGGCGCGCCCACACCTCCACCGAGCACCTCGGTGACGAGCCACGGGATGTAGATCAGCAAGCCGAGAACCCCGCCCACCAGTAACACGACCTGATCGCGAGCGACACCCATCCCGACGAGGGAGATCGACACGGCGATCCACAGGACCATGGACGCCAACCCTTCCGCGTCGGTCGATCCGAGTGATGCGACGACGATGATCGAGCCGATGCCGAGGGCAACGACTCCCCATGCCTCGCCGAGGACCTTTGGCTCGA
>DATHUV010000099.1:0-4293 GCA_035461905.1 Acidimicrobiia bacterium
GACTGGCGCTCCCGCATACGGCGGATTGACTGACAGGGCAGCCTCGATCTGCCCTTGGGCCACGCCGACGCGTGCGCGATAGCGGTCCAGGCGCCTGAGGGCCGATCCGAAGTCCACGGCGATCCACTCTCCGTCGATTCCCCTTGCCAGGTTCGAGAACGGGGTGGCATCCGCGGCGTGGATCTCGGCGAGGATCGCTCCTGCGGACCTGGCAAGACCCGGGTTCTCCGGCAGCGATTGGAGGTTCCAACGGCCCGCGTCCTCGAAGGTGATCCAATGAGTCTCGTCGTGGACACCCCTGTCGATGATCCGTGGGAGGTGCCTGAGGTTTCCGAGGGCGTGGAGTGCATGCCCCTCTCGACGTTGCCTCGCGTCGGAACCGTAGACCTTGAGGATGAAGCTCCGGCCCTTCCTCCAGATCCGGAAGACGCGATTCGGACCGACGAGGGCGGTAGGTGCGGTCAGCTCCTGGAACGTGCCGCCGACTGCGAGCATGCGTGCGATCGTCTGCGGTTCCACCACGCCTCCGGGCAAGGGTCGCCAGCATTGTCGCAGCTCCCATACGGCATGACGACTCATCGGCGGTACTCTTCGCCGGCATCGAACAGAAGGTGGACGCAGCGTGCCCATCCGCATCACCCTCCCCGACGGCTCAGACCGCAGCTACGACGCGGGGGTGACCGGTCTCGACGTGGCCCGGGACATCGGGCCGCGCCTCGCCGACGCAGCGGTCGCCGTCACCGTCGATGGCGCAATGATGGATCTCTCGAGGCCCATCGAAGGCGACAGCGCAGTGTCGATCGTGACGGAGAACACCGAGGCCGGTCGACATGTCATCCGCCACTCGGCCGCCCATGTCATGGCCCAAGCCGTGCTCGATCTCTTTCCCGACGCAAAGTTCGCCATCGGCCCACCGATCGAGGACGGTTTCTACTACGACTTCGCCGTCGACCGACCGTTCACGCCGGACGACCTCGATCGGATCGAGGCACGGATGGTCGAGATCGTCGAACTCGACCAGGCGTTCGAGCGCGGTGAGATGACCATCTCCGACGCAATCGAGGTGTTCGCAGACCAGCCATTCAAGGTCGAGATCATTGCCGGCGTCGAGGGGGGAGAGGGCGTCGACAGCGACACGGTGAGTACGTACCGCAATGACGCCTTTGTCGACCTGTGTCGCGGCCCGCACCTGCCGTCCACGGGTCGGTTGCGCGCGTTCAAACTGATGAGGAGCGCCGGCGCGTACTGGCGAGGCGACGAGGCGAGGGAACAACTCCAGAGGATCTACGGCACGGCGTGGGAGTCCACCAAGGCACTCGACTCGTACCTCCAGAGGCTCGAGGAGGCCTCGCGCCGGGATCACCGCAAGCTCGGTGCCGAGCTCGACCTGTATTCGTTCCCCTCAGAGATCGGTAGCGGACTCGCGGTGTGGCACCCCAACGGCGGCATCCTGCGACGCACGATCGAGGACTACTCCCGCCGAACCCATGCATCCCATGGCTACGACTATGTCGTGACGCCGCACGTTGCGAAGTCCGACCTGTGGACGACATCTGGGCACGTCGACTTCTATCGGGAAACCATGTATCCCGAGATGGAACTCGACGCCGGTGAAGGCAGGCCGGGACAGGGCTACTTCGTCAAGCCGATGAACTGCCCGGGCCACATCCTGATCTACCGGGCGCACAGCCGTTCGTATCGCGAACTCCCGATGAGGCTCTTCGAGCTCGGGACCGTGTATCGATACGAGCGCTCCGGTGTCCTCCACGGACTCATGCGCGCCAGGGGCTTCACCCAGGACGACAGCCACATCTTCACCACCGAGGAGGACCTGGCGGGCGAGTTGCAGAGCCTGCTCGACTTCGTCCTCATGGTCCTGCGGGACTTCGGCTTCGACGAGTTCGAGGCGGACCTGTCGACGCGCCCCGACAAGTTCGTCGGCGAGCCGGAGCTATGGGACGCCGCGGAGGCCTACCTTGCCGCTGCTCTCGAAACGTCGGGTCTGACCTACCAGATGGCACCGGGAGAGGGTGCCTTCTACGGGCCGAAGATCGACATCCACATCAAGGATGCCATTGGGCGGCGCTGGCAGCTCTCGACGATCCAGGTCGACTTCGCCCAGCCGGAGAACTTCGAGCTCGAGTACGCAACAAGCGAGAACACCCGCGAGCGTCCGGTCATGATCCATCGCGCCCTCCTCGGATCGGTCGAGCGATTCGTGGGAATCCTCGTCGAGCACTACGCAGGCGCGTTCCCCGCCTGGCTCGCACCCGTGCAGGCCACCGTCATCCCGGTCGCCGATCGGCACACCGCCTACGCACAGGAGGTGGCGAAGGCACTCACGGATGCGGACATCCGTGTGGAGGTCGACATCGCGGACGAGACGGTCGGCGAGAAACTGCGTACCGCAATCACTCGCAAACATCCCGTCGTCCTCGTCGTCGGGGACAAGGACGTCGAGGCGCGCACGGTCGGGGTGCGGCTCCGAGGGGAGGACCATGAGCGGAGGGGGGTTCCGCTGGACCGGTTCGTCGGCGAAGTCACCGACCTCACACGACCACCCCGCTGACGCGCGCACAGCGCTAGACCTCGCCTACGATTGCGCTGTCGGGGGACCCCATCCCCATGCTGCTCCCTGGAGGATCTCGTGAAGACCATCGTGAACGGGTTTGCCGCTGTCGTGCGCAAAGCGCCGTGGGCCGTCATCGCCGTGACCGTCGTGATCAGCTTGGTGCTTGGCGCTTTCGGGGGCCAGTTCGTCCCTGCTGAGGACCAGAACGAATCGTTCGCCCCTGAGGCACCCGAGTTGACTGCATCAGCCGAGATCAGCCAGCGATTCGGTGCCGTGAGCCGGATGCAGGTGGTCACTTCCAGCACGACGGGTGACGTCATCACCCTGGACGGTCTGGTCGCTGCCATCGCACTCGATGAGAGCCTCCGCTCCGGCGAAGCCGCGGACCTCCTCGTGGACCTGCCGAACAACCCTGCGGTCCTTTCCTACATGAGCCCCGTCCAGTTCGCACTTGCGGCAGGAGCCCCGATGCCCACATCGGACGAGGAGGTCAAGGCGCTGTACGTCGCGGGACTCGAAGGCACCCCTGCGGAATTCCGCCAGTTCCTCGTCGGTCTCGTCTCGGACGATGCCGACCTCGACGCCGGGACCGCGGAGCTCGGTCTGACGTCGATTGCGTACGCAGCGAGTGACGACTTCGACATCCTCGCCGATCGCGCGCTGATCGTCGCAACGGCGGTCGACGACGCGGCAAGGCCTGCGTCGATCACCGAAGAGGCCTTCTCGGTCGAGCTGATCTTCGCGTCGGGCGACGACTTCCAGACGGAGGTCGCACGCCTGTTGCTTTCGGCGGCACTCATCATCCTCCTCGTCCTCGGCATCATCTTCCTCGTGAGGCCGTCCGACGTCCGGGACCGGACGCTCTTCTTCGCAGGCCTCGGGCTGATGATCATCGGTTCAGCAGTGGCGATCGTGCCCGGTCTGGCGCAGGTGTTCCCGGACTCGCTCCCGGCCAGCTGGGGAGACGTGGAACTCGTCACGATCGTGCTCGTCGCTCTGATCCTCTACGCAGCCGCCTTCTTGCTGTGGACCTTCGGAAGTCCACGCAGGCTCAGGCGCACGACGGCGGACACGCTGTTCACGTTCCTCACGATCGGCCTGGCGATCCAGTGGGTCAACGGATACGGCTTCCTCCGATTCGAGGACCAATCCCAGCTCGTCCAGATCCTTCCGATCCTCCTGATCGGGCTCGGTGTGGACTACTCGATCCACATGAACACCAGGTACCGCCAGGAACTCCATGGGGGGAGGTCCGTCGACGACTCGATCTCCATCGCCATCCGAACGGTCGGCATCGCCCTCGTGCTGGCGACCCTGACGACCGCAGTCGGGTTCCTCACCAACGTCGTCAACGAGATCCCCGCTCTTGCGGAGTTCGGTGAGCTCGCGGCCTTCGGTATCGGTGCGTCCTTCCTCCTGATGCTGACCTTCGTCCCGGCCGTTCGCGAGCTCCTCGATCGACGTGCGGAGCGCAACGGCCGCCTCGACACCGACGGCCTGGAGGGTGGCGATGCGCGTGCGCTTCCCCGAGCCATCGGTCGAGCCGCCATCCTTCCTCGCTCGTTCGCCGTCCCGACACTCGTCGTGGCGCTCGTGCTCACCGGCGTCGGGGCCTTCGGCATGACGAACCTCGCCACACAGTTCTCGTTCCTCGACTTCGTGCCGACGACGTCGCCGTTGCGCGACACCGCTGTCGTCGTCGACGAGCGGTTTGACTTCCC
>DATHUV010000100.1:0-1934 GCA_035461905.1 Acidimicrobiia bacterium
CCAGCAATACGTTCCCTGATGGTTCGGAGGCGGGGCACCGCTCGGGTGCCCCGCCTCCGGTCGGTTCTATCCGTTCCCGTCACCGGTCAAGACGCTGCCGACGATCCTCAACGAATCAGCCCAGTGTCGCAAGGAAATTGCCGATCAGCTGCAACCCTTCGATTCGCCGCAGTTGAGGCAGCGGTAGCACGAGCCGTTGCGGACCGTGATGTGGCCGCACGTGTCGCACAGCGGCGCGTCGCCCATCTTGTCTGCCAGGACCGCTTGGATCGCAGCCGTCTGTACCTCCTGTGCCGAGTGAACCCCGGCCAGCGGATCGACCGTCGCCACGGCGGACCGGGACGGTTGGGCGGCGGCCTGGGACCGCGCCCCGTTCCCGTTCGATGAGCCGTTCGTCGCGCCGTTCGTGGCCGGTGACGCCGCGGCGTGCCCGTTCGACGAGTGCGTCTCCGTGTCGACGAAAGCGGCAGCCTTCACCTGGTCATCGATGTCGACCTCCATCGATGCCTCGGTGAGGTCGAGCTGGAGTCCCGCGTCGACGGCGATGCCCCGTGGGGGCTCGGGCAGGTCGCTGTTCGAACGGTCCGGTGGCACCTGGGCGAGCTCGTCCCGATGGAGGTACTCGACCCCGAGGGCCCTGAACACGTAGTCGACGATGGAGTTCGCCATCTTGATGTTCGGATGGCCCTCGACCATCCCGCGTGGCTCGAACGTCTGGAAGGTGAACGTGTCGACGTACTCCTCGAGGGGGACGCCGTACTGGAGCCCCTTGCTCACGGCAATGGCGAAGCACCCGAGGATGCCGCGCAGGGTCGCGCCCTCCTTTGCGAGGTCGAGGAACACCTCACCGAGGGTGCCGTCCTCGTACTCGCCCGTGCGCAGGAACACCTTGTGCCCCCCGATTCGGGCCTCCTGTGTATAGCCGGCTCGGCGTGCAGGCAGCATGAATCGTGGCCGGGGCAGGCTCGCATACGCTGCGGTCGGCGAGATTCCGGGCGTGTACACACCCGAGAAGACATCCATTTCCCGCTCGATCGCCGCGCTGATCTCGTCGTCCTCCTCGTCCGAGGATCCGCCGTCCGACGTCGATGACAGGGGCTGTGACGCTTTGGAGCCGTCCCGGTACAGCGCCATCGCCTTGAGGCCCAGCTCCCACGACATCTGGTAGGACTCCTCGATCTCCTCGACGGTCGCCTCGTTCGGCATGTTGATCGTCTTCGAGATCGCGCCCGAGATGAACGGCTGGGCGGCAGCCATCATCCTGATGTGGCCGGTGTGGTGGATGAACCTCTCGCCGATCTTCCCGTTCCGGTTGGCCGTGTCGAACACGGGGAGGTGCTCGTCGGCGAGCGCAGGGGCTCCCTCGATGGTCTGTCGGCCACAGATCGCATCGTTCGCCTCCGAGATCTCGTGGTTCGAGAACCCCAGGGCCTTGAGCATGTTGAACCCCGGACCGTCGTACTGGTCCCTGGTGAAGCCGAGCCGCTCCATCGTCTCGATGCCGAGCGTCCACTGGTTGAACGCGAAGCCGATCTCGAACACGCCGGGGAGCGTCGCCTCGACCTTGGCGATGTCCGTCTTGGAGAAGCCCTTGGCGAGGAGCGTCCGCGTGTTGATGTGGGGGGAGTTCTCGAGGCTCATCGTGCCGACGACGTACTCGATGGTCTCCTTGATCTGGTTCGGTGTGTATCCGAGCTTCGCAAGGGCAGGGGCGATCGACTGGTTGGCGATCTTGAAGTACCCGCCTCCGGCGAGCTTCTTGAACTTCACCAGGGCGAAGTCGGGCTCCACCCCCGTCGTGTCACAGTCCATCAGGAGCCCGATGGTGCCCGTCGGCGCCAACACGGTCGCCTGGGCGTTGCGGTAGCCGTGCTTGGTCCCGAGCTCGACTGCGGTGTCCCACGACTCGTGTGCTGCGGCCAGGAAATCCTCGG
>DATHUV010000101.1:0-13112 GCA_035461905.1 Acidimicrobiia bacterium
GGTGACATCACGAGGAAGCGCAAGCTTCTCGAGCGCCAGAAGGAGGGCAAGAAACGGATGAAGATGGTGGGTTCGGTCGAGGTCCCGCAGGAGGCCTTCGTGGCCGCGCTCCGAATCGGCGACGAGTGACATCCCCGTGACGGTTCCTCCGGTCCGGGCGGACGACCCCGGGCTCGCCGACGCCGCGCACGACGTGAAGTCGGCATATGTTCACATCCCCTTCTGTAGGCGAAGGTGCCCGTACTGTGACTTCGCCGTGGTCGAAGGGGTCCTCGACGATCGATCCCACCGTCGATACGTGGACGCCGTGATCGCCGAGATCGCCATGGAGTCGCCGTTTGGCCCGCTCGGTGCCATCAACTTCGGCGGCGGAACCCCGTCTGCGATCGCACCCGAGCACATCTCGACCATCGTCTCCGAGCTCCGCAACCGATTCGGGGTGACGGAGGACGTCGAGGTGTCGATCGAAGTCAACCCGGAGGACTGGACCGACTCGCTCGCCGACGGGCTTGTCGCAGCGGGGGTCGATCGCGTCTCGATCGGCGCCCAGTCGATGAGTGACAATGTCCTGGGTGCCCTTGGTCGGCTCCATGCCGCCGATCAGGTCACGCACGCCGTCCACAGAGCGAGAAGCGCAGGGTTCCGATCGGTGAGCGTGGACCTCATCCTCGGTCATCCGGCGGAGTCGTCCGATGAGTGGGCGCGAACGGTCGGGCAGATCCTGTCACTCCCCATCGACCACGTCAGCACCTATGCCCTGACCGTCGAACCGGGAACGGTGTTCGCACGCCTCATGACGACACCGGAAACGGCACCGGACGACGACGCGCAGGCCGACCGATACGAGCTGTTCACGCGGCTCGCCGGGACCGAGGGCATCGACCGATATGAGGTCTCGAACCATGCACGGCCAGGTCATGCCTGCAGGTACAACCTCTCGACCTGGGCCCATGGCGAGTACATCGCCTTCGGCCTCGGCGCCCATGACCACCGGTGGGGCCTTCGATCACGCAACCACCGACGTCTCGACCGGTACCTCGAGTCCGTCGAAGGCGGTGCGAGACCGCGAATCGGGTCGGAGCGCCTCGACGGCGCCGACCAGGAACGCGATCGGCTCATGCTCGGGCTGCGCCTCGCTGCTGGGACGCCAATGTCGGGCTTCGCAGCGAGATTCGTCGCATCAGATCAGGCTTTGCGCCTCATCGAAGCTGGGGTCATGGCCGTGCACGACGACAGGGTCGTGGTCCTCGACCCGCTCCGAGCGGACATGGTGGCGCGAGAGGCGTTATCAGTCACCACTGCCGATTGCTAACTTTCGACCATGCTCGACGACCGCAAGTCCAAGGTACTCAAGGCGCTCGTGGAGGAGTACATCCGAACGGGTGAACCTGTGAGCTCACAGGCGGTCCTCGGACGGATCGGCATCCGCGTGTCGTCCGCGACGATCCGCAACGACCTCGCTCGTCTCGAGTCCTACGGCTTCGTCAGCCAGCCCCACACGTCTGCAGGCAGGCTGCCAACCGATCAGGGCTACCGCTTCTACGTCGACCACCTCGCTCCGTCCCGACTGCGGGAGGCAACGAGAGAACGCATCGATGAGTTCTTCCAGGAGGTCCACCGGCAGATCTCGGAGGTGTTGAAGGACACATCCCTGTTCGTGAATGAGCTCACCTCCTACCCCTCGGTCGTCGTCGGACCCGCCATGTCGACCGACACGATCAAGGACATTCGGCTCGTCCCACTCGGAGGTTCGATCGTGCTCGTCGTCGCGGTCGCCGCGAACGGTCGTGTCCATCAGGACTTCGTCGATGTCGGAGGGGTTGTCGACGAGGACACCATCGAGTCGGCGGAACGTCTGCTCGCTGCGGCCTTCGAGGGCAGGACACTCGATGCGCCACAGGATGACGGCCTCAGGCGAAGCGACCTTCCCGCCGCAGTCAAGCGCGTGGTCCTCCCCGTCGAGGATCAGTTGAAGGCCACTCGGTCCGACCAGGAGATCTACGTGAGTGGCACGAGTCGGATGGCCTCCCTCTGGAACGATCTCACGATGGTCCAGAACCTCCTCGGCCTCCTCGAGGAGGAAGCTTCGCTGATCTCGCTCCTTGCGGACGACCCCGAGGGGACGCACGTCCGGTTCGGGTCCGACATCGGAACGGGCGGCGACCTCGCCGTTGTCACCACGACCTATGAGACCTCGTCCGGTGCCACAGGGCACGTGGGGGTCATCGGTCCGATGCGCATGAACTACAAGCGGACGATCCGCGTCGTCGAGGGCGTCACGGAACGGCTCGAGGACCGCTTCGGAGCGGGCAAGTGACGGACTACTACGCGGTGCTCGGCGTGGCTCGCGACGCGGCGCCCGATGAGATCAAGAAGGCGTTTCGTCGCCTCGCCCGCGAGACCCACCCCGACGCGAACCCGGGGGACGCAGAAGCCGAGCACCGGTTCCGGGAGATCGCCGAGGCGTATGAGGTGCTCTCAGACCCGCAGAAGCGCGCACGATACGATCGAGGCGAGACCTTCGGGGGTCAGGACCTCTTCAGCCAGTTCGGAGGCCTCGAGGACATCCTCCAACAGTTCTTCGGCGGAGGGGGTTTCGGCGGATTCGGCGGTGCAAGCCGTGGACCCGATCGCGGCCAGGACGTTGCGGTGCGTCTCGATCTCGACCTCGACGAGGCGGCGTTCGGTCTCGAAAGGGAGGTGTCGTTCACGGCCCCCGTCCGATGCGATACCTGTGATGGGTCAGGCTCCGAACCCGGCCACGATCCCGTGACGTGCTCGACCTGCAATGGCCAGGGACGCGTCCAAGCCGCACGCCAGACGCTACTCGGCACGATGATGACCGTCGCCGAGTGCCCCGACTGCTCCGGCACGGGCAAGCGCATCGACCATCCGTGTGCGACGTGCTCCGGCCAGGGCAGGCACCGCGGGGAGCGGACGCTCACCGTGGAGGTTCCCCCCGGCGTCGACACCGGGACCCGCCTGCGACTCACCGGCAAGGGCGGATCTGGACAGCGCAACGCCCCCGCAGGGGATGTGTACGTCGAGGTCAGGGTCAGGGAGGACGCTCGGTTCCAGCGTGTTGGGGACGACCTCCATCACCGGGTCCGCATCGGGTTCACCGAGGCGGCGTTCGGCACCGAGATCGAGATCCCGCTGCTCGGCGGTGAAACCGAGACGATCGACATCCCCAGAGGCACACAGCCCGAGACCGTCTACCGCCTGGGGAAGAAGGGCGTTCCCCACCTCCAGCGCCGCGGTCGTGGAGACTTGCTGGTGCACATCGAGGTGGCGGTCCCGACCGACCTCGACGACGAGCAGGAGGATGTGTTGCGCACCTATGGGGAGCTCCGTGGGGAGCAACCTTCCACGAGGAAGCGTGGCCTGTTCAGGAGATGAGGCATCAGCCGCACCTGTATATCCCCGGTGCATGGTCCGATGCGCTCATCCAGGTCCCCGAATCCACCCGATCCCACCTGACAAGGGTCCTTCGGCTTCCGGAGGGCGCCGTCGTCACATACGGTGATGGGAAGGGAGCGATCGGGACCGGAACATGGCGAGGGCTGGCGGTCGAGCGGGGCGATGAGTCGATCGTCGAAGAGCTCACGCCACATCTGACGATCGCCGTTGCGCCGCCCCGGGCCAAGGACCGGCAGCGACTCATCGTGGAGAAGCTCCAGGAGCTGCGCGTGTCGCGCCTCTCATGGATGAGGACGGAGCGAGGCCAGGTTCGACCCCCGAACGCCGATCGCGCCGCCTCCTGGGCGATCGGCGCCTTCGAGCAGAGCCGAGGCTCGCACCTCATTGCGATCGAGGAGGTTGCCCTCACCGATCTGGATGATGGCATCGCAGCATCCGCCGACGGCGCCGAGCGACTCGTCGACGTCGCGACGTCGGACCGGGTCGTCGTGGCCGTCGGGCCGGAAGGCGGATTCAGCCCGAGCGAGCTCGAGCATTTCACGATCCACGCCAACCTCGGCCCATCGATCCTGCGTACCGACACCGCTGCCATCGCCGCCGCGGCGGTGATTCGCTGCTGATTACTCGCATCCCATCCACGAATACGCTAGCCTCTTGTATACACCGTGCGTGTTCGGCTATGCGCGCTCGGTAGGCGGAGGGCATCAGTGGATTACAGCGAGCGAGTGGGCGAGCGCCTGCGACAAATTCGCGTCCAGAGGGGCATGTCGCTCCAGGACGTCCACCGTGCCACGGGGGGCGAGTTCAAGGCCGCCGTCCTCGGTGCATATGAACGGGGTGAGCGCAGCCTCTCCCTTCCACGCCTCCGGCGCCTGGCGAGCTGCTACGACGTCCCGATGAGTCAACTGCTTCCCGAAGAGGACACGTACGCACCACCTGCGCATGCGTCCGGCGGCGTCGCGATCGACCTGTCGAAGGTCGACTCCCTCAGTCCGGAGGTGGGGGAGGTCGTAGACCGGTTCCTCAAGCGAATCCAGGTCCAGCGACAGGACTTCAACGGCAAGGTGCTCACGATCCGCGCCGCGGACGTCGCCATGCTGGCGTTGATGCTAGATGTCTCCGATCAAGACCTGGCCTCGTCGCTCGAGCGCGAAAGGGCCTGAAGCCGGCTTGGGTCGGGTTGGTGCCCGTGCGCTGAGCGTCAGCCCAACGCGCTTCCCCGTCGCCTGTCGACGACGACACCGAGATGTTCGGGTCCTTGCGGGGGTCCGTCCCTATACTCGCGTCTCTTGCTGTGCCACCCAATCAGCACGCTGCCAGTCAACCGAGGAACCAGGTCGTGACCTACCCGCCGGATACTGACTCTCGGGTGCGCATCCCTTCCAATCACCTGATGGTTGAACTATTGGGCAACAGGGATGTGCATCTCAAACGCGTCGAGGACGCGTTCCCCGGCGCGCGCCTGATCGCCCGTGGGAATGAGATCGACATCGCCGGTGACGACAAGGAAGTGGCCCTCGCCCACACGGTGCTCGAGGAGCTCCTCGTGCTCGTCCAAGAGGGGCAAAGCCTCGATGGTGACCGCGTCGACAGGGTCATCGCAATGGTCAAGGCGGACGTCCCGAAGCCGTCTGGTGTCTTCACCGACGCAATCTCCGTGGGCCGCGGAAAGGTCGTGCGGGCCAAGACGCTGGGACAAAAGGGATACGTCGACGCGATCCGTGAGAACACCCTCGTCTTCGGCATCGGCCCTGCAGGTACGGGGAAGACCTACCTCGCGATGGCATGCGCCGTCGAGGCGCTCGTGTCGGGCTCGGTACGCCGGATCATCCTCTCGCGCCCGGCCGTGGAGGCGGGGGAGAGGTTGGGCTTCCTCCCCGGTGATCTCGCGGCGAAGGTGGATCCATATCTTCGGCCGCTGTATGACGCGTTGTATGAGATGCTCGGGCCGGAGGAGACGATCCGGCTCATGGAGCAGGGAACGATCGAGATCGCCCCATTGGCCTACATGCGCGGCCGAACCCTCAACGACGCGTTCGTTGTCCTCGACGAAGCGCAGAACACCACGCCCGAACAGATGAAGATGTTCCTGACGAGGCTCGGCTTCAACTCGAAGATGGTGATCACCGGGGATGTGACGCAGATGGATCTCGGAATCGGGAAGCCGTCGGGCCTCACCGTCGTGCGCAACGTGCTGCACCTCCTCGACGGCATCGACTTCGTCGAGCTCACCGGAGCCGACGTCGTCCGGCATCGCATCGTCGCCGCCATCGTGGATGCGTATGCGAAGTACGAGTCGGATCAGAAGGCGAAGACATGACCGCGTGGATGCAACACAACCGCGTCGCGGTGCACCTCGGAATTGTCGGGCTTGTCATCATCTTCGCGACGTCGGTTCTGCTCATCGGATACACGGACACGACGGACGTGCCCCCGGAGATCGCCGTCGGGGAACCCGCACCGCAGGACTTCGTCGCGAATCGAACGACGTCAGCGTTCCCCGATCCGGACAAGACCATCCTCGAACGCACGGCCGCCGCGAACAACGTACCTGCCGTGTACGACATCAACACGACGACGTCCCAGCAGGTCATCAACGACATCAACACGTTCTTCGCCGATCTCACTGCGGGAGCGACGCTCCCTGCACCGGAGCCCGAGATGACGACGGTCCCGAACCTGATCGGCGTCCCCCTCGCGGAAGCCGAGGGGGTGGCCGAGACGGCAGGGCTCGTCACGGTCTTCGGCGGGAACGTGGAGACGACCGATGAGGCCCAGAACGGCTTCGTGGCTCAGCAGAACCCGGTTGCGGGCACCGAGACAGAGGTCGGTACCGGGGTCACCGTCTTCGTGTTCGTCCTTGCGGGTTCCTCGACGACGTCGGTGCCCGAGACGACGACGACCACCGTGCCTGACAGCGCGGACCTCCCGCGCAGGGAGGTGACGGAGCAAATCGCCCTGCTTACGGAGCGCCATGCGGTTCTCGGGCAGGGGATCCTCACGGACTTCGTCCTCCTCCACGAGAAGGACCTCGACCGCGTCGCCGACGGCACCACGAGCGTGTTCCCCGACATGCAGAACACCTCGCTGGGGTGGGCGAGGGACGAGCTCGACGGCGGGATCCGGGAGAACGAACTCAACGATGTCAAGCAACGGTTCCTCAACCCGTCGACGAGGCCGCCGATGGCGATCGCCGGCATCCCCGAGGACGACGTCGAGACGACCCACACGGCCATTGCCACGCTGGTCGCACAGCAGCTCCAGGCGAACGAGCGGATCGACAACGCCCAGTGGGAGATCGAGAAGCAGGCAGCGCGGGACGCCGTCCCTGACCAGACGACCCAGTTCTCCTTTGGGGATCCCATCGCCCGACAGGGGGAGATCCTGACCAGTGTCCAGGTCGCCGCGATCGTCGAACTCGGCCTGTACCAGCCCGACATCATCCTCGTCGCGCCGGGTTGGGCATTGGCATTCTTCGCAGCGATCAGCATCCTCCTGTTCGCCTTCCTGCTCTATCGGATCGCACCGGCCAGCGTCGAGCGGACGCGCGACGTGATCCTTCTCGGGATCATCCTGAGCCTCTCAGCAGTGGCGGCGCGGATACCGGGATTGCTCACGAGCGCGGACAACCACGCGATCGGGTATGTGCTCCCTGCCGTTGCGATCGGCGTGATGGCCGCGATCCTCTTCGATCATCGGACGGCACTCCTCTTCGCCATCCCGATGGCCGGTTTCACAGCCATTGCGACCACCGACATCACGTTCACCGTGTTCGCGGCCTTTGCGACCGCAGTACCCATCGCATTCGTGTCTTCGGTGTCGACGAGATCCCAACTCCGCCTCTCGGTCGTGGGGTCCGCCGCGGTTGTCGCACCTGCAGCGGCCGGGCTGGAGTTCCTGTTCAGGTACGGGACGGACGGCAGCTCGCCGTGGCTCGCCGGCTTGTGGGCGTTCGTCGGAGCGGTCATCGGAGGCTTCTTGGCGCAAGGCGTCGTGTCATTCCTCGAGACGTCCTTCGGGGTGACGACGACCATGTCGCTGCTGGACCTCCTGGATCGGAATCATCCTGCGCTCCAGGCGCTCGAGGAGAAGGCTCCGGGGACCTTCAACCACTCGATGCTCGTCGGGTCGCTCGCGGGAAGGGCGGCTCGCTCGATCGGTGCCGACCCACTCCTCGCCCAGGCCGCGGCCTGGTACCACGACCTCGGCAAGACCGAGCACCCGCAGTACTTCGTCGAAAACCAGCTCGGCTACAACCCCCATGACGAGCTCACGCCAATCGAGAGCGCATCGATCATTCGCAGGCACGTCAGTGACGGATTGGACCTCGCAAAGCAATATCGAATACCTGACGATGTCGCGGACGGCATCCGGATGCACCACGGCACCAGCCTCATGCGGTACTTCTACCACAAGGCGCTGACCCAGGATCCGGACGTCGATGCAGCGTCGTTCCGGCATCATGGCGTGAAGCCGAAGCGCAAGGAGATGGCCATCGTGATGATCTCCGACGCCACGGAGGCCGCGGCAAGGGCATATGCACAGCAAGAGCAGCCCACGGAGCTCGGTCTCACGAAGCTCGTCGACGACATCGTGACGGAGAAGCTCGACGACGGTCAGTTCGACGAAGCATCGCTGACGTTCGGGGAGCTGACCACGATCAAATCGGAGGTCGTGTCAGGTCTTGCTGCGTACTATCACGCACGTGTCGAGTACCCGGACTTCCCGACGGCGGAGCAACTGATGTCGGCCGAGGGTTCATGACGGTCGAGGTCGAGGGGTCACACGGCATCGATGTGGATACTTCGGCCATCGAGTCGTTTGCCGACGCCGTTCTCGCAGGCGAGGGAGTGGATCCGGGGGCGAGGCTCACGATCTCGTTCGTGTCCGCCGACCGGATCGCCGAACTCAACGAGCGTTTCATGGGCTCGAGGGGGCCGACTGATGTCCTGTCATTCCCCATCGAGGATGCATCGCCGGGCGCTCCCCCGATGGCGGTCGAGGGGGGACCGGCCCTCGACCTCGGCGACATCTTCATCTGTCCCGAGGTCGTCGCTGCCCACGCAGACGAGTACGGAGTGACGGTGGACGACGAGCTATATCTGATGGTGTGCCACGGCGTGTTGCACATTCTGGGATGGGATCACCAAACTGATGGGGAAGCACGCGCCATGGAATCAAGAGAAGCAACCCACCTCGCAACGATCGGTAGGCATCGGCGATGATCATCGCAGTTGCGGTCGGGTCCGTTGTCGTCCTCGTGCTCGCAGCCGTCATCCGCGCAGGAACGTCCAGCCTCGTCAGGACTCCGCGGGCCGACGCCCTCCGAGCGCACTCAGAAGGTGTGCCAGGGGCAGAGCGAGCGGCATCCCTCCTCGACGACCGCACGAACCTCCAGGCCTCGCTCGGCACCACCGTCACGTTCCTGACCGTGCTCGCAGTGATCCCCCTCACCTGGGCTCTCACCGACACCCTTTCGGGTCCGCCGCTTGCGATCGCCCTCGTCGCGATGGCGATCGCGCTCGTTGTGCTCGTCGACATCGTGCCACGGTGGGTCGGACGAACGAGGCCCGGCAGGCTCGCGTATCGCCTCGTCGGCCTGCTCCATGTCGCCTACGTCGTCGGTGCAGCAGCGGGTGACCTGATCAATGATCCAGAGGAGCAGGACCTCGACGAGCCCGACGAGCAGGCCGAAGCGGACGAACGCGCCCTCATCCGTTCGGTCATCGAGTTCGCCGACACGATCGTGCGCGAGGTCATGGTGCCACGCACTGACATGATCACCATCAGCGGCGATGCCTCGACAGACGATGCCGTGGATCTCGTGCTGTCGAGCGGACGCTCTCGGATACCCGTGACGGGTGACTCCATCGATCACATCATCGGGGTGATCTTTGGAAGGGACCTGTTGGAACTGCTCGACAGGGAGGCGCCTGCTCGCACGGCCGGGGAACTCTGCCATGAGGCCTACTTCGTACCGGAGACGAAGCCGATCCCGGATCTCCTGCGCGAGATGCAGCGCAAGCAGCAGCATCTCGCCATCGTCGTCGATGAATTCGGCGGTACGGCAGGGATCGTGACGATCGAGGACCTCGTCGAAGAGATTGTCGGGGAGATCGCAGACGAGTACGACGATGAGGAGCCGATGATCGTCGAAGTCGACGGAGAGTGGATCGTCGACGCACGCCTCGATGTCGATCAGCTCGCGGATCTCGTCGGAGCCATCCTGCCGTCCGCCGAGTGGGATACCGTCGGCGGGCTCGTACTCGAACTGGCAGGACGGGTGCCCGAGGAGGGCGAGCGCTTCGACTATGAGGGCCTCGCCTTCGTCGCGACGTCGGTCCAGGGTCGCCGTGTGTCGAAGGTTCGGATCGGTCGGGCGTGACCCATTTCGAGACGAGGTCGGGCTTCGTTGCCGTCGTCGGCCGTCCCAACGTCGGAAAGTCGACCCTCGTGAACGCATTGGTGGGGGAGAAGGTCGCGATCACGTCGCACAAGCCACAGACGACGCGCAACACCATACGGGGCGTCGTCACACTCGAGGAACGTGGCGCCCAGATCGTTCTCGTCGACACGCCCGGGGTGCACCGCCCGAGGACGACCCTTGGCGAGAGGCTCAACACGCTCGTGTATGGATCGCTCGACGAAGCAGACCTTGCGGTGTTCGTCATCGACGGGCGCCAGGCCGTCGGTCCGGGTGACCGCATGATCGCCGATCGGATCCACGGGGCTGGGACACCTGTCGTCGTCGCCGTCAACAAGGTGGACATCGCCGCCAAGGAGGCCATCCTGACCCAGCTCGCCGAGCTGGCCTCGTACGACTTCGCCGCGTACGTACCGGTGTCCGCGCTGAGAGGGGACGGGCTCGATGCCCTCACGGATGAGATCGTCGGACTCCTCCCTGCTGGGCCCTTCTTCTTTCCCACTGACGCGATCTCGGACCAGCCCGAGCACTTCCTCGCAGCCGAGCTCGTACGAGAGAAGTACCTCGCCCGACTCCGCGAAGAGCTTCCCCACTCGCTAGCCGTGGTCGTCGACGAGATGGAGACCATGGACAACGATGTGCTGCGCATCGCCGCGACGGTCTACGTCGAGCGTGAATCCCAAAAGGGTATGGTGATAGGCAAGGG
Source organism: Acidimicrobiia bacterium (assembly GCA_035461905.1). Lineage (GTDB taxonomy): Bacteria > Actinomycetota > Acidimicrobiia > Spongiisociales > UBA5794 > SZUA-442. Next base: position 10,551 of record DATHUV010000101.1, read on the forward strand.
AGGAACGCTGATCCGCGACGTCGGGGCCGCCGCACGGGTCGATCTCGAGCGTGTCTTCGCGACGAAGGTGTTCCTCGACCTGAGGGTTCGGGTCGAGAAGGATTGGCAGCGCAGGGACGACATGCTCGACCGGCTGGGCTTCTAGCCCATCCATTTCGTCGGTGCCCGACGCCCAGCAGTCAGTCGGGCCGCGGAACGAATCGGTAGCCCATCCCCCGAACGGTTTCGATGGCATCCTTGCCGAGCTTGCGACGGAGATAGCCGATGTACACGTCGACCACGTTGCTGCCGGGGTCGAAGTCATACCCCCACACGTGTGAGAGCAGCTGCTCGCGTGAGAGCACCTGGTCGGGATGGCGCATGAGCGTCTCGGCGAGTGCGAACTCCCTGGCCGACAGCTCGACGTCCCGTCCATCGACCCGCAGCCGGCGTGTCCTCAGATCGAGGGATACCGATCCGGACGTGATCGTCGTTGCGTCGGTACTCGCGCTGTCACGAAGGCGTGCCCGAATGCGCGCGAGAACCTCCTGAAAGGCGAACGGCTTCGTGACATAGTCGTCGGCGCCACCTTCGAGTCCGGCGATCGTGTCGTGCACACCGCTCCTTGCGGTGAGGATGATGACAGGCAGGCGCTCGCCCCGTCGCCGGATCTCGGCGAGAACGTCGCTGCCGTCCATACCGGGCAGTCCGAGGTCAAGAATCAGCAGGTCGAAGTCCTCGTCTCGGGCAGCGGCAGATGCGTAGATTCCGTCGGATACCACCGTCGTCACATAGCCCTCCGAGCGCAAGCCCTTCTCGAGGAATGCGGCGATCCCTGGTTCGTCCTCGGCGATGAGGATCCTGCTCACGATGACTTGTCCCCGGTCGATTCCATCGGCAGGGAGATCGTGAAGACACACCCTGATGGGTCCGCGGGATCGAGGCGAACGCTTCCCCCGTGGCCATCAGCGATCGCCGCAACGATGGCGAGCCCGAGGCCTGCTCCCTCGGTTCGGTGCCGTTCGGCACGTGCGAACCGGTCGAAGATCCTCTGTCTGTCGGCCTCGGGCACACCCGGACCCTCGTCGCGGACCCACAACTCGACCCTGTGGTTCGAGATCCTGCTCCCGAGGTACACCGGTGTACCGGAGGGGGTGTGCACGGCAGCGTTCCTGAGGAGGTTCATCATCGCTTGGTTGAGTCGGTGGCGGTCGGCGTCGATCACGACGTACTCGGCGGCCTCGACCGTCCACGGACGGTCGTCGAGCGTCGCCGCCTTTGCGGCGAGCTCATGTGTCAGCTCGCCGAGGTCCACCGGGCCTCGCTGGATGAAGTCGGGCTGTTCGGCCTTCGCGAGGTCGAGAAGATCGTCCACGATCCTGGCCATCCGGTCGAGTTCGTCCGTCACGATCGCAAGCGTCTCGCGCCGGTCCTCGGGTTGATCCCCCATTACCTCGAGATTGCCCCTGATCACCGTGATCGGCGTTCGCAACTCGTGACTTGCGTCATCTATGAACCTGCGTTGTGTCGCGAAGGAGCCGCCGAGCCGGTCGAGCATGGAGTTGAAGGTCCGCCCCAGTTCAGCGATCTCATCGTCGCCCTCGACAGCGATGCGTCGTGAGATGTCGGTCTCGTTGATCGACCGGGCCGTGTCCGTGAGTTCCCGCAGCGGGTGCAGGATCCTCCCGGCGGCGACCCATGCCATGACGGAGGCGAGGAGGAAGATCGACCCGTACACGAGCGCGCCGAGCCTCACCACCTGATTGATCTCGCTCAACCTGTCGGCGGTGAGGACGGCAACGACGAAGACACCCTGTGGTTCATCCTGGGTACCCACGGGAACGGCGATGTATCGGATCTCACCGAGCGTGTCGTCGTGGAAGGCTCCTCTATTGCTTTCCGTGAGGCCTGCCCAGGTCGTGGCCCTGTCCAGTACCGCCAGTTGGCTACCGACCACGTCCGTCTTGTACGCCTCACCCGCGACGAACGTCACAACGCCCTCCCCGGCGAGTGGGACGTTGCGGGAGAAGAACGTGTCGAAGATCGCCGAGACATCCGTTCCGAACGGTTCCCCGGTCGACGGGTTCATTCCGGAGGCGAGCTGTCGGAGCTCGGCGACCTCCTGGTCGAGGGCGCTCTCAGCGTTATTGACAGCCTGCGCGAGCAGGAAGGTGCGCTGAATGAGCAGGGCGGCGATGAGGGAAACGCCGAGGAGCACGACGTACCACCCGAGGATCCGAACGCGCACCGATGAGGCCCCCCTTCGGGGGCCCCGTGGCGTTGCAGCCGCAGCTGCCGATGCCGTGCTCTCCGGTGTCATGAGATGGACTGTAGGGCGGTCGGCCCGATGGGATCCGGGGTTGATCCCATCGGGCCACTGCGTCTCACTGGTCAGTCGGAGTCGAGGGAGTCGTCCGAGTCCATCGAGTCGACCGAGTCCATCGAGTCCATGGAGTCCGTTGAGTCGAGTGAGTCCATCGATTCGATCGAGTTCATGGAGTCCGTTGAGTCGAGTGAGTCCATCGATTCGATCGAGTTCATGGAGTCCGTTGAGTCGAGTGAGTCCATCGATTCGATCGAGTT
>DATHUV010000102.1:0-13443 GCA_035461905.1 Acidimicrobiia bacterium
TCCAGTCGCCCTCGTAGGAGTGCGTGACACCTGAGCTCGACGTCTCCTCGATCATGCGGGGCGCGCCCAGGGCTTCTGTGGGAGATGCGGGAACCCGCTGAGCCAACGCGACGATGATCACGGCGGTGACGATCAACCCCATGACCACGATCCCTGCTGCGACTCGACTCGCGAGCCCGGCCCGTGCCACGTCAACCCGCTCCCGCGGGATCGAAGTACTCCAGTGCCTTCTCCCATGCGCCACGGCCGATCTGCTCGCCCATGCGTCGACCCTCGAAGTCGTCGGCGCGGACGTGGATGCCTCCATAGATGCGCGAGATGCCCGCCTGATCCGCCGCATCCCGATACGTCGCCCACTGGAGCGTGACCCTGTCATCGGGTCCCTGTTCGAAGTGGAGCCCGCCGGCCTCGTAGACCTGCGTTCCCAGGCCTTCCGGGAAGTAGGCGTCGCCGGTGAACGCGGTGAGGACTTCGGCAGAGGCGCGACTGAACGTGCTGTGTCCGGACACATATCCGGGGAACGAAGGGGTCACGAACGTCGGGGCTTGATAGGGAACCCAATCGACGGCGAGGATCCAGCCGACACCGCCGGTCTCCGCCTCGCGGTCAGCGGGTCCGCCCCGGTACGCGAAGACAGCGACCTCTCCTTCGTGGCCTTCGAGGTGTTCATGACGTCCGCCGATGGTCGAGGTCAACGCGGTCACGACCTCAACGATGCCATCCGCTAGTGGCAGACCGTCGGGGTGGTAGGCCGGTCCGTCGGGATCGCTGGACTGGCCGAGGCCGCCCATCCACCGGATCATCGAGATCGGCCGCGCGGAGTCGTAGTACCCCTTCAACCCCCACGCTGCGATCGCTGCGTCATGGTTGGCCCCATTGAGTGCGAGGTACATCTTGACGTCCCACTCCAGCCGATCCACCGGATCGCCCTCGCCCGCGATCCGCAGTTCGTCACCCAACCTGTCAGAGACATCGTTGGCGAGCTTGTTCCAATGGCCGGGCGGCGTCTCCGACTTGGGACCATCCGCCCAGTACTCGGCCACCACCCGACCGAAGTCACCATGGGCGATGACATAGGGTTCGTACGGCTCGCCCGTGACCGGGTTCAGCGGATGGCCGGTGCCGTCGTTGGTGCCGATCGGGTTCCCACCGATCGACCCAGGTGACGCATCGATCATCTCACCGGCGCCGGGGTCGAGCATGCCGCTGTAGCGGATCACATCGAGAGCCGACTCCTTGAACTCCCAGTCCGAGGAGGGATCGCCCAGGGCTGGTGGAGGCCCCGGATCGATCGGCACACCGGTCTCGCCGGCATCGGGAAGCGCGAAGCTCACGACATGACCCCAATGGGGGTCGATGGCTTCCTGGACGCCGTCGGCCAGCACGATGCCGTTCTGGGACATCATCCCTTCGATCTGCAGGGGTTGCCAGCGGTTCGGGTCCACCATCTCCGTCCCCGAGGCTCGCACGATCAGGGGAGGATTCACCGGCTCGTACGACTCTGAGGCATAACCCTCAGCTTCGTTCGATCCATCCTCCCTGCCGATGGCGAGGATCGTGGCGGCGATCCGGTTCCCGACAGCCGCCGGCGTGTCTCCCTCGGTCATTGTCACGTCGATGTCGAGGCACATCGACGCCATCAGCGCATCGAATTCGGGGATGGTCTCGGTTGCTCCTATGGAGTCGAGGTACCGTGCCTCGAGTACTCGGTATGCGGCGTAGCTGATGGCCTCGGCCCTTGCGACGCCAATATCCGACGCGTCGACCTTCTCCGTGAAGTAGACCCCTTGGGCTTGGGAGTCGTACGCGGCCCACGCATCCCACATCGCCGCCGAGACGTGGTAGAGGTTCCTCGCGTGCACGGTGGGTGCGGGGAGGTCGCGTCGGATGCCATCGAGCAGTACCTCGTTCCATTGGCGCGCGGTCGACCATTCAGGATGCTCGGGCCCCGGTGAGCACGACGGTCCCGCTTCCGTGCATGCAACCAATGCGACAGCGACGGCGAGAGCGACGAACGATGCCCGCAGCGCGGTCCCGGATGGCCGGTGGGGGATGATCTGATGCCTCCTGATCGCTCGAAACGATAGCGATCCTCGGCGCAAGAATTCCTTAGTTGAGTGGCATGGCATCCGCGTCCGGCGTACCATGGAGAGGTGAAGCAGGGGGTGTTTCCGCCTACCTGCTCCTGGACCGCGATCAGCGGTCCTAACAGACAATCGGAGGACGAAATGAAGCGAAGCACAAAACTGTTTGTGCTCCTGGCTGCATTCGCAATGATCGTCGCTGCATGTAGCGACGATTCGGGCGACACAACGACAACGACTGCCGGTAACGGCGGCGGCGGTGACGAAGAACTCATCATCGGCGTTTCGTGGAACAACTACAACGAAGAGCGCTGGGCACTGTGGGATGAACCGGCCATCAAGGCAGCCATCGAGGCTGGCGGCGGAACCTACATCTCGACGGACGCTGGTTCGTCGGAAGCACAGCAGCTCACCGACGTGGGGAACCTGATCTCCCAGGGCGCTGACGCCTTGATCATCCTCGCCCAGGACGGCACGGCCATCAAGCCCGCCGTAGCGAGCGCGCTCGAGCAGGGCATCCCAGTGATCGCGTATGACCGCCTCATTGAGGACGAGGGTGCGTTCTACATCACCTTCGACAATGTCGAGGTTGGCAGGATGCAGGCGAGGGCGATCCTCGAGCTCGTACCTGCGGGTAACTACGTGATGATCAAGGGCAACGCTGCCGACGCCAACGCAGACTTCCTGCGTGGTGGTCAGCAGGAGATCCTCCAAGCTGCCATCGACGCCGGTGACATCGTCATCGTCGGCGAGTCCTACACGGACAACTGGGCGCCGGAAGTCGCGCAGACCAACATGGAGCAGTTCCTGACCCAGAACAACAACGATGTCGACGCGGTCGTCGCATCGAACGACGGCATGGCCGGAGGCGTGATCGCCGCACTCGCGGCGCAGGGCCTCGACGGACAGGTTCCGGTCTCGGGACAGGACGGTGACGGGCCAGCCCTCAACCGTGTTGCGCTCGGAACCCAGACCGTGTCGGTGTGGAAGGACGCTCGCCTCCTCGGCACCGCAGCCGGTGAGGCCGCAATCGCGCTTGCCTCTGGTACGGCGATGACCGACATCGAGGGCGCAATCGTGTTCGAGACACCGGAAGGCAACATGATGAACTCCATCCTGTTGGCCCCGAACCCGATCACACGGGAGAACCTGAACGTCGTCATCGAGGCGGGATGGATCACCAAGGAAGCTGCATGTCAGGGAGTTCCGGCAGGGACGGTCGCAGCCTGCGACTGACCTGACCGACAACTCGATACTCGAGAGTCGCGTCCACGAATTCGGGGGCGCGACTCTCGCGTTCGGATCACCTCACGCTCTCGAATGATCTAACGTATGGACTTGTGACCGATTCGGCTGATATCCACGAGATCGACACCGGCATGGGAAGCCCGGTCGAGCCGGGTGCCCCCTCGGGGACTGATGGCTCGGGCGGCCTACGAGGGCTCGTGAGGGCGGCCGAGGTCGACACCCGCCTCCTCGGGATGTTCGGAGCCCTGATCATCATCTGGGTCGTGGTCAACTACCTCTCCGGCGGGACGTTCCTCACCGCCAGGAACCTCTGGAACCTGACCGTGCAGACGTCGGTCGTTGCGATCATGGCGACGGGCATGGTTCTGGTCATCGTGACCCGAAACATCGACCTGTCCGTTGGCTCGATGCTGGCAGCCGTCGGTATGGCGATGGCGCTCCTTCAGGCCGAGATCCTGCCTGATTGGCTGGGTCGGGGTCACCCGATGATCTGGATCATCGCCCTCGTGGCCGGCCTCGCACTCGGCGCTGCCATAGGTGCGTTCCAAGGGGTCGTGGTTGCGTACGTCGGTGTGCCCGCGTTCATCGTGACATTGGGTGGGTTGCTGGTGTGGCGTGGTCTCGCGTGGTGGATGGCGAGTGGCCGCACGATCGCTCCCATGGATCCGACCTTCCAGCTCCTCGGAGGAGGCTCCCGCGGAACGATCGGTGGGACGTGGACCTGGATCCTCGCACTCGTCGGATGTGTCGTCGTCGCGATCCTCATGTGGCGGCGGCGTCGCAATCAACGAGCCTATGGGCTCACACCGCGGCCGATGTGGGCCGAGATCACGATCGGAACCGTGGTGATCGGTGTCATCCTCGCCGCGGCGGCTGTGATCAATTCATACCCCATGCCCGAGGCGCTCGCACGCCGATACGCCGAGGAGAACGGCATCGCCTGGCCGCCGGGCGGCCTGAAGATCTCCCTCGGCCTTGCGACCCCTGTGCTCGTCATGATCGTCATCGTGATCCTGATGCACCTCGTGAGCACGCGGACCCGATACGGTCGCTACTCGTATGCCATCGGCGGCAACCCCGATGCAGCGGTCCTTGCCGGCATCAAGACGCGCTGGACGATCGTCAAGACGTTCACGCTCATGGGGTTGCTCGTCGGCGTGGCAGCCGCGGTTCAGGTCGCCCGCCTCAATGCAGCGACGAGCGGGTTGGGCCAGCTTGCCGAACTGTATGTCATCGCTGCCGCCGTCATAGGCGGAACGTCACTGAGCGGTGGGGTGGGAACGATCCCCGGCGCCATTCTTGGTGCGTTCGTCATGCAGTCCCTGGTCTCTGGGATGGTCCTCCTCGGGCTCGACGCGCCCCTTCAGGACATCGTCGTCGGCATCGTCCTGGTTGCTGCAGTCGCCCTCGACACGTACTACCGGAGGCGGGCTGAGCGATGACCACCGTGGAAACGAAGACACCGCTCGTCGAGATGAAGCACATGAATGTCGCATTCGGTGGTGTCCACGCGGTCGAGGATGCCAGCATCGACCTTTTCGCGGGCGAAGTGGTGGCCATCGTCGGCGGCAACGGCGCAGGAAAGACGACCCTCATTCGGTGCCTTTCCGGTGCGCATCCCGGCGACTCGGGTGAGATCCTCATCGACGGGCAACCCGCCGCGATCTCCAATCCTCGCGACGCGAAGGCGCTCGGTATCGAGACCATCTACCAGACGCTCGCGCTGGCCGAGAACCAGAACGCACCGTCGAACATGTTCCTCGGACGCGAAATGATGACGAAGTGGGGAACGCTCGACGATTCCGCCATGGAGGACGCCTTCCGCAAGGTCATGGCCCGACTGAACCCGAGGTTCCTCAACTTCCGCGTGCCTGTCGAGTCACTCTCGGGTGGCCAGCGGCAGTCGATCGCTATCGCCAAGGCCGTCTACTTCAACGCCAGGATCATCATCATGGACGAGCCGACGGCCGCCCTCGGGCCTGCGGAGACGGCGCAGGTAGGTCGGCTGATCAGGCAGCTGAAATCGGAGGGCATCGGGATCTTCCTGATCAGCCATGACATCCACGACGTCTTCGACCTCTCAGACCGGATCGCCGTGATGCACACCGGACAGCTCGTCGGCATCGTCAACAAGTCCGAGGTCACGAAAGATCAGGTCCTCGCCATGATCATCATGGGCAAGTCCTCGGACGAGGTCACCGAGTCCGACCTCGAGGATCTCCGCTGAGACCTCTCAGTCTGCCTCTTCGGTGCTCCGCATCGACCACAACAGGGTCCGCATCGACGTCGGCTGCTTGAGCACCGTCACGACCGCGGCCGCGACGTCCTCGGGACGCATCATGGCTTCGAGTCCCGGCATGTCCGGCGTCCGCCCCGCACCCATCGCAAACTCGGTTGCGGTCCCCCCGGGTGCGAGTGTGCTCACGCGGATGCCCTTGGCCCGCAGCTCGCGGTCGAGGCCACCGGCGAGACCGACCTGGGCGAACTTGGTCGCCGCGTAGACCGCTTCGTCACCCGCTCCTCGCAGGCCTGCTACGGACGCCACGATCACGATGTCTCCTGCCCCCTCACTGATGAAATGCGGGACGGCTGCGCGGATCGGCCACACGGTGCCTGCGACATTGGTGTCCATCATGTCGGCGAGCTTCTCGTCCGTGAGGTCCATGATCCCCCCGTACGCCCCGATGCCGGCGTTCACGATGAGTGCGTTCAGGCGCCCCCGCTCCTCGAGGGCGGCGTCGACGAGTCGCCGGGAATCCCCGGGAACGCGAACGTCCATCTCCACGACGGTGACGCCGGAACCGAGCTCATCGGCCAGCTCCCTCAGCCGATCGACGCGGCGGGCGCCGAGGACGACCCCTGCCCCCTCAGCCACCAGGGCTCGGGCCGTGGCAGCCCCGATGCCTGCGCTTGCGCCGGTGATCGCTACGACATGTCCATTCAGGTTCCTCATCGGTCGACCTCCTCGGTCGGTAGGTTCATCTTCATCCGCCCGAGAGCACCTCTTCGATCACGGTCATGTTGGCGACCGCGTCGGTCGGTGCCACGGGCACGGGTCGATCATCCAGGATCGAGGCGGCGAAGAGCTCTGCCTGGATGGTGTACTGGTCGGCTGGGGGGAACTCGATGGTCCGCTCCTCATCACCGTGTGTCACGAAGATGCGCGTCGTCCCCGTCGGCGGGATGTTGAAGGGGATCTCGATGTCGATCCGCCCGCTGGTGCCGACGATCGACACGCGCTGGTCGGACTCCGCACGAATCGTGCACGTGAACGTCGCCTGCTTTCCTCCGGGGAACTCGAGGATCGCCGATGTGGCGATGTCGATACCCATCGTCGGATCCCGCCGAACCACCGAATGAACGGCGGTCGGCTCACCGTCGAAGACGAGGCGGGAGAGGTTGACCGGATAGCAGCCGATGTCCATCATCGCACCGCCACCGTTCGCGACCCGGTTCCGGATGTCCGTCGGATCATCGTTGAAGTAACTGAACCAGCTCTGCACGGCCTGGACGTCCCCGAGGGCTCCGTCCCTCACGAGGCGTATCGCCTCCACCCACGTCGGATGGTGGCGGTACATGAACGCCTCCTGCAGCTTGACGCCTGCCGCCTCGCACCCCAGGACCATCTCGTCCGCTTGTGCACTCGACATGGCAAGGGGCTTCTCACACAGGATGTGCTTGCCAGCCGCGGCTGCCTTGAGTGTCCACTCCGCGTGCATATCGTTCGGCAGGGGTATGTACACCGCGTCGATGTCGGCTCGTTCCAGGAGCTCCTCGTAGCTGCCGCATGCGGCAGGGATGCCGAGGCGCTTCGCGGCACCCTTTGCTCGATCGAGGTCGCGTGACGCGATCGCGACGACATCGCAGTTCGCAGCCCTCTGGATCGCCGGTGTGACCTTCGCCATACCGATGTCCGCCGTGCTCAGAATCCCCCACCGCACCGAAGTCATGTCGCCATCCCTTCCACCCAACCCAACCTAGTCCCCAGTGGGACCAGTCCCGGCTCGGGGGTGGAACGGCGGACCGCTAGTTCGACGCATCCGCCTCCACGAAGGTGATGACGTCCGTACCGCCGGATCGGAGCGTGAGCGTGTCGCCATCGACCGCGTACGCATCGACCTGGGACAGGAGGGTCAGGTATGCGGTCTCCTGGTCCTGGACCAAGCCTTCACAGGCCATGAGCGTGGAGCCGAGGGGTCCGAACGTCAGCGAATCTCCATCGACCGTGTACGAGCCGAAGTAGTTGTTGCAGCTCGCTATCCCCGAGACTCCACCGTCCTCGAACTTCGCCGTGATAACGGTCCCCTCGACGGGGGCAACGGCGCTTCCATCGACGACGAGTTCGCTGACCACCCAGGTGCGGCCTTCGAGCTCACCGCTCGAGGCCAGAGCGACCCCGATCAGGAGCAATGCTCCGGCCGCGCCGAGGGCGAGTGCCCCCCACTTGAGCCATGTCTGTTCGGTCACGTTCATCTCCGTTTTCGTGTGCTCGGATTCTATCGAGACGGCCGCGATCTCGACGTCGACGACGGACGCCGATTCGGCGTGTGAGCCACGACGCGAGAGGGTCCGATACCGGAGTATCGGACCCTCTGTCGGACCGTGCGGCAGCGAGCCTGCCGGTACCACGGTGGGTGCTACGGGAGGAGGACAGCGTCGATGACGTGGATCACGCCATTGCTCGCAACCACATCCGCCTGGACGACGGTCGCCGACTCGTTGATGACGACGGACCCGTCCACAACTGCGACCGCGAGCGTCGAGCCTTCGAGCAGCGTCGGCAGTGCATCGATCGGTGCAGCAGCGACGACGTCGGCTGCGAGGAACACGCCTGGCGCCACGTGGTAGAGCAGGATGTTCGTCAGGTCGGGGCTCGCAAGGAGCTCCTCTGCGGTCAGCCCGAGCGCTTCGAGCGCAGCTGCGAACGCAGCGTCGGTCGGAGCGAACACTGTCAGCTCCTGAGCGGGATCGCTCAGCGCTGCGAGCACGGCGGGATCGGCAGCCTGGACGGCGGCGAGAAGGATCGTGAACTCGGCAGGATCGGCCGACGCGAGCTCGACAACGATGTCCGCGATGGTCGGCTCTGCCATGGTCGTGGTGGTCGTGGTCTCCTCAGGAGCGGTCGTCGTGGTCTCTTCGGGAGCTGCGACGCCAAGCGCCTCAGCGATCGTCGGAGGGAGGAGGACTGCGTTGATCACGTGGACGATGCCGTTGTCGGCCATCAGGTCAGCCGAGACGACCTGCGCCTCGTTGACCGAGATCGTGCCGCTGTCGACGGAGACGTTGATCTCCTCGCCCTGGACCGTTGCCACGCTCTGACCATCGAGGGTCGCGACGAGCTGGCTGTCAGCCTCTTGTCCGAGCACGTGGTACAGAAGGATCTGCGTCAGGGTTTCGGTGTCAGCGAGGAGTTCCTCTGCCGTGATGCCGAGAGCCTCGAACGCAGCTTCGAACGCAGCGTCGGTCGGCGCGAGCACCGTGAACGGACCTTCGCCCTCGAGCGTGTCGGCAAGACCGGCAGCTTCGATGGCGGCTACGAGTGTTGAGAACTGACCGGCTTCCACCGCGAGGTCGAGGACCGATGTGGTCTCTTCCATGGCTTCAGTTGTGGTGGTCGTCTCTTCCGAGTCGCTCGAACACGCAGCAACGACGAGTGCGAATACTGCGATGAGAGCGATGAGTGAGAATCGCTTCTTCATGGGTTTCCCTTTCTGAGTGGTCCGCAGGTGCGCGGACATCACGATTACGAAGTCAGGGACCCACGCGGATGAAGCAATGTGCGGGTGGGATGACGCGTCGAAGGGGGCGCCCTACCTGGACACCCCCTCCTTCGGTCGCTCTTCCGTCGGTTACGAGGAGCTTGCCTCGATGGCCTCGGGAGTCGAGCTGACCTCGACACTGATCTTCTGAGGCTTGGCCTCTTCCTTGATCGGGATCACGATCGTCAGCACGCCGTTGTCGTACGACGCCGAGACCTCGCCGGCGTCGAGCCGGTCCCCGAGCCGCACCGAGCGGCTGTGGATGCCAGTCGGACGCTCCCGGAGCATCCAGTTCGCCCCGACCGTGTCCTCGAACGTCCGCTGTGCGCGTACGGTCAACACCTTGTTCTCGACCGTGATGTCGAGGTCTTCAGAAGCGACTCCGGGAAGGTCGAAGCGCAGCGTGTAGACGCCGTCCTTCTCGAACGCGTCGAGCGGCATCCGCCCCCCGCGCCACGTCGAACCCATGGCCGACATCATGCGGTCCATCTCATCAAAGGGATCCACGAAACGAGTCACGTTTCCTCCTTATTGGTCGTCGTCCATCCGGCACCCCACCGGATGCGTTGAACCTCTACATATAACTTTATACAACCCGACTCATATACCTGTCAAGCCCCCATCCCCCTCGTCCCCCCCGTCCCCCTTTCAAGGGGGACGGCAGAGCGAAGCGATGCAGGGGGATTCCCCAGCAACCGAATCTCACAACTCCGGACCCAGCCGACGAGGAAAGGGGGACGGCAGAGGAGCGCAGCGACGATTCAGCGGGATTCCTCAGCATCTTGACCTCACAATCGCCATACCGAGCCGAGGAGGGAAAGGGGACGGCAGAGGAGCGCAGCGACGATGCAGGGGATTCCCCAGCAACCGAGCAGGAAGGGGACGGCAGAGGAGCAAAGCGATCACACGGTGAGCGAACTCCGATCCTGAAAGGGGACGAACCCCAACCACTCTCGTCCCCCTTTCAAGGGGGACGGCAGAGCGAAGCGATGCAGGGGGATCACTATCCGAAGACCCACACCCCGGCCGGAACCCACTCAAGTGCTCGCAGGCTCACAAACCCCCCTGGCTCACTTTGTTCGCCCGTCCCCCCTAAAGGGAGGACCTTTCGACTTTGGCCGCGAAACCCAGCTCGCAGACAGGAAACTGCCGATCACGAAGTGATCGGACCGATCCTGAATGGAGGACGAACCCCAACCACTCTCGTCCCCCTTTTCAAGGGGGACGGCAGAGCGAAGCGATGCAGGGGGATCACGATCCGAAGACCGCGGCTCGGCCGGATCCCACTGCGTGCTCACAGGCTCGCGCGCCCCCCCCTGGCTCACTACGTTCGCCCGTCCCCCCAAGAGTCTCGAAGTCTCCCACGTGAACTGACCGTCTCAGACGCTAAACCCCGGCTCGCAGGTGAAAGACTGCCGATCACGAAGTGATCGGACTCCGATCTTGAAGGGAGGACGATGGCGGAGATGGAGGGATTTGAACCCCAAAGTCTCGCCGCAGACGCCACGGTGAATCCTTCCAATGCAAGCACCGGTGCCAACCTCACCGTAGACACGGCACCGAACGCTGGCGATGCGCTCAAACCGGGACAAGCTCGAATCAACGCGAGAAAGGCACCCAACAGGGTGCCTTTCGTCGTTGCGGAGAGGGAGGGATTTGAACCCTCGAGGAGGCTTACACCCCCTACTCGCTTAGCAGGCGAGCGCCTTCGACCGCTCGGCCACCTCTCCGGATGCCGTCAGGTTATCAGTCGACGGCCGACTTCTCGTAGGTGTTCAGGTCCTATCCCTCAGGCAATCTCGACGGGATGGTCGACCGGCCATTGGGCGACGAACCCGCGAATGTCACCACAGGTCGCACACCCCCGGGATGAGGTATTAGGCTTGGCCCATGATCCTGGGCGCCTCCCGGGGTCGAACAACCCTCTTCTGATGGAGGAAAGATGAAAAGAACAAAGTGGCTACTGCTGCTTGTCGCGTTCGCCATGATCGTCGCTGCCTGTGGCGGCGACAGCGATGACACGACGACCACCACCGCCGGCGGCGGCGGAGAAGAACCCGGAAACGAGTACACCGACGTCGACGTGTCGGGCACGCAGGTGTCCGTCTTCGCGGCACCGACAGGTGACGAGGGTGCGTCGATCCAGGCGACCTTCGATGTCTACAACGAGGCCACCGGTGGCACGGTCACCTATGAGGGCTCTGACGACTTCGAGGCACAGTTGCGTATTCGCGTCGACGGCGGTAACCCGCCCGACATAGCGATCACGCCGCAGCCGGGATCGATCTGCACGTTCGCCGATGCCGGCGAGATCGTCGCACTCGAGGACATGGGTATGGACGTGGACGCGCTGATCGCCGCTCATGGCCAGTACTTCATGGACCTCGGCAAGTGTGCCGACGGCAAGTACTACTCGATTCCGACGAATGCGAACTACAAGAGCATCGTTTGGTACAACAAGCCGGCGTTCGACTCTGCGGGCTACGCGATCCCCGAGACCTGGGATGAGCTCGTGGCACTGTCGAGCCAGATGGTCGCCGACGGTTCGACACCGTGGTGCATCGGCTTCGGTAGCGACGCTGCGACCGGCTGGCCGGGAACCGACTGGATCGAGGACATCATGATCCGCACCGCAGGTGCGGACGTCTACAACCAGTGGGCGAACCATGAGATCCCGTTCACGGATCCCGCAGTCAAGAACGCGTTCGACACCTTCGCCGAGATCATGTTCGGTGAGGGCTTCGTGCTCGGCGGACCCGAGGGCGTTGCCGCCATCGACTTCCGCGACGCACCGAACCCGATGTTCAACGATCCGCCGAGCTGCTTGATGCATCGCCAGGCATCGTTCATCTCGAACTTCTTCCCAGAGGGAACGGAGCTCGGAGTGGATGCGGCGTTCTTCAACTTCCCGGCAATCGACACCAGCCTTCCGCCTGCCGCGATGGGTGGCGGTGAGCTCGGAATGGTCTTCAACAACCGGCCCGAGGTTGCAGCTGCGCTCCTGGCGTACTCGCAGGTTCCCCTGCAGTGCATCCAGGCGTCCGGCGCCGGAGTCCCCGGCATCGAGCGGATCTCGGCGAATGCCGACACACCGAACGACTGCTACGTCACGGACACCGTGAAGCTGCAGGCCGGTGCGGTCGCTGCGGCGCTCGCTGGAAACGGCTTCGTGTTCGACGCTTCCGACCTCATGCCTCCGGCAGTGGGTCAGGGCTCGTTCTGGACCGGCATGGTCGAGTGGAGCCGTGGCGCGTCGACCGATGATGTGCTCAACGCCGTCGAGACGAGCTGGCCGTAAACGGAGACGACAAACGACGACAGGAGAGGGGCGGTCCAACTTGGGCCGCCCCTCTCGCGTCCGCTAGAGTCGACGCGAGTGAACGGGACGGAGGACTATGCCGGACATTGATGAACAGGCATTGGGTGTCGTCGAATCGCAACCCACCCTTCCGAAGGACGAGGGGCCCGGACCCACCTTCCTGACGCAGCTGTTACGGATCGGGGTGTCGCTGGTCGTGCCGGTGGTCGCCTTCGGAGTCCTGTACTTCGCCGGCACCGTTCTGCTGGACCGAGATGCCAACCGCCTCGTCGTCGTCATCATGGCGCTCATCATCGGGGTCCTCGGCGTCTTCGCACTGTTCTACGGGATGGACTGGGTCGTCAATCGCCTTCCCGAGAAGTACCAGCTCTATGTCCGACCGTTCGTGTTCGTGGGTCCTGCTCTCGTGCTGCTCACGGTGTTCCTCGTCTACCCGACCATCGTGACGTTCAAGCTGAGCTTCCAGGACGCCGATGGGCAAGGGTTCGTCGGCCTCGACAACTACGTCGAGATCTTCACCGACACCGCCACGATTACGGCATTGCGCAACTCGGTCCTTTGGGTGATCTTCGTACCCGCTCTCGCTGTGATCATCGGGCTCGGGTTCGCGGTCCTCGCCGACAAGCTCGGACCCAAGAGCGAGGCGTTCTCGAAGTCGTTCATCTTCATGCCGATGGCCATCTCGTTCGTGGGTGCGTCCATCGTGTGGCGCTTTGTCTACAGCTTCCGGCCTGAGGGATTCGGCGACCAGATAGGCGTGCTCAACGGGATATGGACCACCCTCGGGGGCGAGCCACAGACGTGGCTCTTGATGGAACCCTGGAACAACTTCTTCCTCATGGTGATCCTGGTATGGCTCCAGGTTGGTTTCGCCATGGTGATCCTCTCAGCAGGCATCAAGTCGGTTCCCGAGGAGATCATCGAGGCAGGACGCATCGACGGTGCCAACGAGCTCCAGGTGTTCTGGAGGATCGTCATCCCGTCGATCTCGTCGACGTTGGTCGTGGTTTTGACGACGGTCGTCATCACGGTG
>DATHUV010000103.1:0-7762 GCA_035461905.1 Acidimicrobiia bacterium
GACCCTGCATGCAGGGGGAGCCGAGATTGTTGCGACCGGCAATCACGGTTCCACGCAGGACGACGTGGTCGCTCACCTTCGGGGTCTCGGCATGATCATTCACGGTAGGCGAGCCGACACCCTCGAGGAGCACCACGCGAACCTCGCTGCGGTTGATGCGGCCGGACCAACCATCCTCCTCGACAACGGTGCCGATCTCGCGGCACTCGCCGCGAGACGTGTCGACCCCTCCGCCGTGGCTCGTGGCGACGCGACAGGGGGAACGGGCATCGTCGGTGGTACGGAGGAAACGACGAGCGGCGGGATGCGCCTCCGCACAGAGCTCGCCGGTCGGATCCCGTTTCCCGTCGTTGTCATCAACGACTCATTGCTGAAGGCCATCGGAGAGAACAAGCATGCGGTTGGGCAGTCGGTCGCGGAGAGCCTGATGCGCATCACGAACCTGCGCATCCCCGGCCGCCGGTTCCTCGTGGTCGGCTACGGCTGGTGCGGGCGTGGGATCGCGCAGTACCTGCGCTCGCTCGGCGGAAAGGTGGCGGTCGTCGAGATCGACGAGCTCAAGGCATTCGAGGCCGCATGGGACGGCTACCGCGTGGGCACGATCGGCGATCTCGCGGCTTGGGCGGAGGTGGTCATCACCGCGACCGGCCAACCCGGTGTCGTGACCGATCCGGTGTTCGATGTCCTCCTCGATGGTGCCGTTCTGGCCAATGCGGGGCACTTTCCTCTCGAGATCGACGTGCCAGGCCTGTACGCCCGGGCGGCGGGTCGAACCGTGCTCGACGAGGCGATCGAGCGCATCGACCTTCCCGATGGGCGGCATGTGATCCTCCTCGCCGAGGGCCGGATGATGAACCTCGCAGGGCGCGAACCGAAAGGCAACTCGATCGAGGCCATGGATCTCGGGTTCCTGCTCCAAGCACTCTCGCTCGAACGTGTCGCGATGGCGGCATCCCACGGTGGACTTGTCGCCGGGGCGCAGCCCGTGCCCGACGACATCGAGCGTGACATCGCCAGGCGAATGCTCGCGGCGATGGGTGCCGACCGTTGAGCATCGACACGATCGCCCTCGAGGTTGCGCGCCATCAGCTGGCCCGCATCGCCGAGGACATGGGGATCGTCCTGCGCAACACATCGTTCTCACCGAACATCAAGGAGCGGCTCGATTGCTCAGCGGCGGTGTTCACCCCTGACGGTGAGATGCTGGCACAGGCCGAGCACATTCCGGTCCACCTCGGGTCGATGCCCGCATCGGTCGCGGCGGTCATCGACCGGTTCGGGGCGGACCCTGCACCGGGTCACCAGTTCGCCGTGAACGACCCGTTCGCAGGGGGGACCCACCTCAACGACCTGACCCTGGTTCGTCCCGTCCACGTCGGAACGCGACTCGTCGGGTGGGTGGGGAACCGTGCACACCACGCGGATGTCGGCGGTGAGGCTCCCGGGTCCATGCCCGCACATGCGACTGAGGTGACCCAGGAGGGCATCGTCGTTCCACCGATGGTCGCCGTCGTTGACGGTGTGTGGACGGACGCGTTCCTCGTGCCATTCCTCACAGCAACCCGCACACCTGCGGAGCGACGCGGAGACCTCAGCGCCCAACTCGGCGCGAACGAAGCAGGGGCGCTGAGGCTCGCGGCGCTCGTGGACCGCATCGGGCCAGACGCGTTCACGGCGATGTCGCTCGCCCTCGGCGACTACGGGGAACGCCGCATGGCACACGCGATCGAAGCCCTCCCTGACGGGACCGTGTCGTTCACCGACCACATGGAATGGAGGGAGGAGCTCCTCCCGATCACGGTGTCGGTGACGATCTCGGGGAGCGATCTCGTGGCCGACTTCGGCGACACCTGTGACCAGATCGCCGGCAACATCAACGCGGTGCGAGCTGTGACGGGATCGTGTCTGGCCTACGCAGCGCGTGTCGCGACGGACCCCACGATCCCCGCCACCGGAGGCGCGCACAGGCCCCTCCACCTCATCACGCGTCCGGGTTCGCTCGTCGATGCGTTGGCGCCGGTCGCGGTCGCGGCGGGAAATGTCGAGACCTCGCAGCGCATAGCCGATGTCCTGCTGGGTGCGCTCGCGATGATCGCACCCGACCGGATACCGGCCGCCAGCCAGGGAACGATGAACAACGTCCTCATCGGGAACGACCACTTCGCGTACTACGAGACCGTCGCCGGAGGCCAGGGGGCGCGCCCCGGGCGTGACGGCCAGTCCGGAATCCAGACCGGGATGACGAACACGAAGAACACCCCGATCACGTCCCTCGCGATCCACTACCCCTTCGCGATCACCCGGTATCGACTCCGGAGGGGAAGCGGTGGCGATGGTGTCTTCGTCGGTGGAGAGGGCATCGAGCGCGAGATCACGTTCGGTGAGGACGCCGTCGTGTCGCTCATGGGCGAGAGGCGCCTCACCGCACCGTGGGGGGTCGCCGGTGGGGAGTCAGGGGCACCCGGTGAGGATTGGCTGCGGCGGGGTGATGGCACCGCGGAGCGACTCCCATCGAAGTGCACCTTCGATGTCGCAGCCGGTGACAGGCTCCTCGTGCTCACCCCCGGCGGTGGGGGTTGGGGTCGTTCCGACGCCTAGGGCGGGGATGAGCGACACCGGCCGATGTACCGTTGCGTCATGTCCCTCGTCTCCGATCTCGAACGGTTGCTCGGGCCTGATCGTGTCCATCATCATCCCCTCGATCTCGCTGTGTACGCAAAGGACGCGGGCGTTCGATCCGGGACCGTCCTGGCTGTCACCCTCCCGGAAACGACCCAGGAAGTCGCAGCCCTCGTTCGGATCGCGGCGAGCCACGGTGTCCCGATCGTCCCACGGGGAGCGGGAACGGGTCTCGCCGGCGGTGCCGTATCCGTCGTTCCCGGCGTACTCGTCGTCCTGACCCGACTCGACGACATTCACGACATCGACCCGGTCGGACGAACAGCGTGGGTAGGGCCCGGCGTGATCAACCTCGACCTGACGCACGCGGTCACGTCGCACGGACTCCATTTCGCCCCCGATCCCTCCTCGCAGCAGGCATGCACGATCGGTGGGAACGTGGGGACGAACGCCGGAGGGCCCCATTGCCTTGCCGATGGATCCACGGCAGCGCATGTGCTCGCTGTGGAGTTCGTCACCGCCTCTGGTGATGTTGTCACGGTGGGAGGGGAGATGCCCGACCCGCCCGGCCTCGACCTTCGGGCCGTCGTCGTCGGGTCGGAGGGAACACTCGGGATCGTCACCCGTGTGCTCGTCAAGCTCACCGACGACCCGCCGGACGTCGCGACGATCCTCATCGGGTTCCCCTCTGTCACTTCGGCCGCAGCGACCGTCGGGGCGATCATCGCGGGAGGGATCGTGCCCGCCGCGCTCGAGATGATGGACCGGGCGATGGTTGCCGCGGTCGAGCGATTCGTGTATGCCGGGTACCCGCTCGACGCGGAGGCCGTGCTCCTTGTCGAGGTCACCGGCGTACCCGCCGCTGTCGCCGAGGAGGCGGACATCATCGCGGGCATGGCTGCTGAGCAGGGCGCGACGACGGTTCGGATCGCCGCTGACGCCGACGAGCGTGCACTGCTGTGGAAGGGTCGGAAGTCGGCGTTCGGTGCCGTCGCCCAGATGGCGCCCGACTACTACCTGCACGACACCGTCGTGCCGCGCACGGCCCTCGTCGAGGTTCTCGAACGGATCTACGAGATCGGCGACCGATGGGGCCTCTCGATGCTGAACGTCTTCCACGCCGGTGACGGCAACCTCCATCCGCTCGTCGCCTTCGATGCACGGGTGCCCGGCATGCTGGCGCGGGTCCACGAGGCCGCAACGGAGATGGTGGTGGCGTCCATCGAGGCGGGTGGATCGCTCACGGGTGAGCACGGTGTGGGGGTCGAGAAGCGTGACCTCATGCGGCTCGTCTTCTCGGATCTGGATCTCGACGCCCAAGCCCGGATCAGGGAGGCATTCGATCCTGATGGGGTCATGAATCCAGGGAAGGTGCTGCCGACCGGATCTCGGTGCTTCGATGCCTCGGGGACACGACTGCCATGAGACCCGATGCCGTGTCCGATGCCGTCGTGGAAGCGCTGGTCGACCGTTTCCCCGATGCGGTGGTGAAGACCGGTGGGCGGACCGATCGAGTCCTGCTCGCCCCGGCCTCGACCGAGCAGGCATGCGAGATGATCCGGTACGTCATGTCGGCACGCATCCCGACGAGCTTCGTGGGAAACGGGGCCGGCGGCGACCTACCGCTTCCGCCGAGTCGGTGCCTCATCTCGACCCGTCGCTTGACGGGCGTCGTCGACCACAAGCCGGACGACCTGACAGCCACGTTGAGGACGGGTACGACCCTCGGCGACCTCGAAGCGACCCTTCATGAGTCTGCACAGTCCGCTGTCCTGCCGGAAACGACCCCCAGCCGAACGGTGGGCGGCGTCGTGGCCTCCGGCTCCTCGGGTTACCGGAGGCTCAGGTACGGGCCGACTCGCGATCGCGTCATCGGTGTCACCCTCGTCACCGGATACGGCGAGGTCGTCAGGGGAGGCGGGCAGCTCGTGAAGAACGTCACGGGATACGACTTGGCGCGCCTGGTGACGGGAAGCCACGGTGCACTCGGCCTCATCACGGAGGTGAGCGTTAAACTCTGGCCGACGCCGAGGGCAACGGCGACGATCCCGTCCGACGATCCGGCGGCAGTCCTCAGCGGGCTGCACAGGCCGTCCGCAATCCTCGAGACCCAGGAGGGATCATTGGTGTACGTCGAGGGTGCTCCCGCTTCCATCACCCACGCCGAGCAGATCGTCGGAAACCGATCCACAGATGGCCTCCACTGGCCGGAGCCGCTATCGGAAGGCGTCGTCGTGTCGGTCCGGGTGCCGGCCCGATCGACGTCGAGGGCGGTCTCGGCAGTTGGATCGTGGAAGGCCGAGCGGTTCATCGCCCAGCACGGTGTTGGCATCGTCGATGTCGGATTCACGAAGGCAGACGCCGGGGACATCGACGAGATGCGTGCCCAGATCCGCTCCATCGGTGGGATCGTCGTCATCGAGCGATGGCGTGTCGCCGACATGCCCAGTCCCGACCCCATGCCGGACCGCTGGGGCGCTGTGCCTAGCGCCATGGACATCGAGACCCGGTTGCGGTCGCTCTTCGACCCGCACGGCATCCTTTCCGAAGGCATGCTTCCGGGGGGTACGACGTGACCTGGGTGACAGACTGGCCACCGCTCCAGGTCGACCTCGATGCGTGCGTCACCTGCGGGCTGTGTCTCCCGGTGTGTCCGACGTTCCGCCTGACGGGGGACGAGTCGGCGTCCCCTCGCGGCAGGCTGACCGCGATCGCTGCGGTGGCCGGAGGGGTGATCCCGGTGGACGGTCGCTTCGACGAGATCACCTCCTTCTGCCTCCAATGTCGGGCGTGCGAGACGGCGTGCCCCTCGCTTGTTCCGTACGGGGACATAATCGAGGCCGCACGCGAGGAGGCCGTCCAACAGGTCAGGCACCGAGGGAGGCGGATGGAGCGCCTCGCCATCGGACGCATCCTCGGATGGTCGGTGATCATGAGACTCGCAAGCATCGGTGCAGCACTCCTCCAGCGCATGCGGTTGCTCAGGCGCATCCCCCGGATCGGAGAACAGGCAAGGGGACTCCGACCCATACCCCTCCGCCCCCCATCCTTCCGGGGTGGCTCCTGGGGTTCTGGCACCCGCACCGTCACGCTGTTCACGGGATGCGTCGCCGATGTGTGGTTCACGGGAGTCCATCAGGCAACCGTCGAGGTGCTCGGCGCCGCCGGCTATCGAGTGGATGCGCCGCCGGACCAGACCTGTTGTGGGGCCCTCGCCGCCCATGCCGGGCTCGGTCACGACGCCCGTCGATACGCCGCCCGCAACATCGAGGCACTCACCGGAAGCGATGTCATCGCGGTCGATGTCGCAGGATGTGGCGCCCATCTCAAGGGCTACGGTCGACACGGCGAAGCCGGTGCCGCAATCGCCGCTTGCACCTACGACATCACCGAGCTGATCGCATCGGCGATCGCGGCTGGCGACCTGCCGACCCTTGAGCCGACCGGGAAGACGGTCGCAATTGTGGACCCTTGCCACCTCGAGCATGGCCAGCGGATCACGGATCAGCCGCGGCGGATCATCGAGGCTGCAGGCTTCACGGTCGTGGACGCAGACCGCGGAGGCCTGTGCTGCGGCGCGGCAGGGCTGTACCAGCTCGACCATCCCGACACGGGTGCAACACTCGGACGGAGAAAGGCGGCGGCAGTCGAGGACACCGCCGCCGGGATCGTCGCGGTGGCGAACGCGGGATGCGAGATGCAGCTGCGGCGCTTTCTCGATGAGGGTTTCGACATCGTCCATCCTGTCGAGCTCTACGCAGCCGCCCTGCGTACTCGCTGAGTCCGATCAGATCGGGCGCTCCCAGATGCCGTGGCCCGTGACGTCGCAGCCGGTGCGTCGTGCGGCCTGCACCATCCAATCGGTGTCCGCGAGCCACATCGTGATCAGTTCGGCGCCCCGGTTGTTCGCAGTGTCGATGAGTGCCCTGATCACATCGTGCGCCTCGTCCTCGTCGGTGTCGATGAGGCGGACGGCGAATGTTGGTGCGATGGATTCCGTGATCACCCACGAGTTGCCGACCTCCCACAGGTTCGCCGTCGCTGCAGCGGCTGCGATGTCCTCGTCCCTGAGACGGTGGAAGGACCAGCCTGAGGCGACGAGCCCGCGCAGCGAGCGCCCCACCTGCGACGTCGACCATGAGGAACGAACGAGTACGAGGTCGTGGGAATTGCCAGGACGCGCACGGAGGGGAGAGGGATGGCGCAGGCCCCCGTTCCCCTCGGGGTTCGGGGAGGCGGCACCCACCGGGCGGGTCGCACGCACGACCGACACTGCCCTGGTGAAGCCCTTCTTCGTGATGTGCCGGACGGACGCGAGGTTGTCGTCCTCGATGAGGAGCCGCATGATCGCCCCGCCGTGATCCGACGTCCACACCATGAGCGCATCGGCGAGGTCGCCTGCGATGCCCCTTCCCCTGTGGTCCGGATGGACGCGCGCCGCGTGGGACCAGACTTCGGTTGCCGTCAGGAACACCGCGCGCGCCATGGCGATCGGTCGGTCCGCGTCGTCGACGGCGACCATGACGACACCGTCATCCGCATCGACCCACTCACCGATCATCTCGGGTACGTAGTCTCCCCACTCGAAGGTGCCCGTGGTGAAGGCGACGATGTCCCCGACGTCTTGATGTGTCGCGATCCGGATACGCATCCCCGGATCGTAGATCGTCCCGTCGTCACGGAACTCTCGCGAGCGGGTCGGATGAAGAGGCGAAGCGACACGTCGAGCGGACGGGTCTGCGTTTGTCCGAAGAGCTCGCCGTCGCCTGAGACGCTGTCGGACGCGGATAGTGCCGAATGCCGGATGGAGCGCAGTCAACGACGCGCCAGATCGCTGACGCCCTGCCCCAGACCGGGGATCTCGATAGGATCGAGCTGGAGACTGCTCGGGGGAAGATGTCAGCCATAGGCTCGGTTGCTTCGATCTACCGGTACCCGGTGAAATCGATGTCGGGGGAGAAGCTCGCGGAAGCACAGATCGGTCCCGGCGGTCTGATCGGAGATCGTCAATGGGCTCTCCGGGACACCGAAACTGGGAAGCTGGTGAGCGCCAAACGACCGCGGAGATGGGGCGCGATCCTCGAGTGTCGTGCCTGGTATGACGAGGATGGGCGAGCTCATGTCGAGTTGCCCTCTGGTTCTC
>DATHUV010000104.1:0-6013 GCA_035461905.1 Acidimicrobiia bacterium
TGAGTCGGAATCTCCGCATATCGTCTCGCTCGGTACAGGAAGGCTCGCCCGTCGTGGCTGAGCATGAGGTAGCGGCGGGTGATGCCGTGTTTGTACTGCTCGATGGTGGCGCCGTTCCAGTTGGCGCGGGTCATCCACATGAAGCCGTGGCAGTGTTCATAGGGAAGGAGGGCATGGAGCGGGTCAGTCCCAGTCGGGTTCACCTGATGCGATGGTCGCGCGAACCTCGTCGAGGGCTCGACTCACGGCAACGATCAGCTCATCACGTTTGAGGTCGTCGCGGTGTTCAGACATGGCGACACCGTACGAGGCCCGACGAGAGGGAGGAAGAGGTTCGACGCTTGGCTCCGTAACGTCTCGTTCGCACGACCGCCTCGGCCGAATGACGGCACAGGGCTCTCAGCAACTGAAGAGACCGCCGTCCCGGGGAAACCACCGCCAGTTCAGGACCCCCCTATCCCGGGGTCACGAAGCAGGATGCGATGCGTCGGTTCCGACGACGATTGCTCGGACGAGCGTCACGAGCTGGGCGATGATCCCGGCGATCATCCCGATCGTGGCCACGATCAGGACCATGCGTGTGGTCGCATCCCAGTTCCACTGATACGCGGAGAAGTCGAACGGGAAGACGCGGAGCAGCTGAACGTTGGCAATCAGGGTCAGCACCAGGCTGATGGTCTCACCGATCGCCTTGAACCAGGCGCCGTCGTACAGGATGTAGATCGCGTTCACGAGGATCGATGCGAGGATCGCGATGCTGATGTACGGCAGGACCTCGTCGAAGTCGGCCGTGAGCCACGGGAACCATCCCCACGCCACGATGTTGCTCGCGATATACAACACGACGACGTTGATGACGATCGTGACGACGTAGCCGAAGCGGCGCCATCCGATCGGCGTGGAGCTCCCTTTGATCACAGACCGGGCGTCGGAACCCATGGAACGATCATATCGAATTCCAGAGTTGGGAACTAGGCATATGGCCTCAGCTTCAGCGTGTGCTCGTTCTCGCCGTCAGACCACTTCGACCGGGCATCTGATTCCGGGTGCCCGCGAGAGGCGTGTGTCGGCGGTGAGGAGGCTGCAGTCGAGAATCTCTGCGAGGGCGATGTAGCAGGCGTCGTAGGCAGTGAGGTTGTCACGCAGCTGCCAGCAGCGAGGAAGCAGCGGCGCAGTGGGATACACGGTCATGGGAAGATCAAGAAGATCCGCCACCGCCTGATCGGCTTGGGTGGCGTCAACGGTCCCGATGTGGAGCTGGCGCCGGATCACCGACAGGACTTCAACATGAAGCAGATCCGGTGCGGCTATCTGCTCACCAGCCAGCCGTTGCCGGAAACGGCCACCGTCGGGCCCCCCATCGGCAACCACCGGGGCAATGACTGAAGCGTCAGCGACGAGCACGTTCAGATTCGAGCGCTGCGACAGCGTCCTCTCCGCTCAGGCGTCCCTTGCTTCGGTTCTCGACTCGGTCGAGAAGCTCATCGATGGTCGGAGTGCTGGCGATCAGGGCCAGCTTGGCCGCCAGGTACTGCTGGAGTGACTGGCCGGCCAATTCGGCCTGCCGCACCAGTGCCTCGTGGACTTCCTCGGGTACGTCGCGTACCTGCACATTTGCCATGCATGCATAATACATGCACTCTCCGGGCACTACAAGAGGGCCGAATGGGACGGACTCTCTCGTGATTCCCTCAAGTGCGGCGCCCGGCTCTGCACCACCTCGAGGGTCTCCGGCACCCCGATCTGACGATTGCCGGGGCTCCCCACTCTGACTGAGAGCGCTTAGCCAATCGATTGCGGTCGGCGTCGGGCTCCGGTTCGACGACTGCCCAGCGCAATGCACGAGGATCAATGCGGGAGCGCGACACACGCGCTCCGACGGTGTTGTGTACGCTCGGCGGCGTCAGGGAGGTTCGCCATCGACATCATCGACCGCCACTTCGCCGCCGAGAACGCACATGACGTGGAGGGCACCCTCGCCACCTATACCGATGACATCGTGTGGGATGACATCACGCATCCCGACTCGCCATTCCACGGCAAAGAGGAAGTCGGGAACGTGTACTCGGGGATCATCGACGCCATCCCCGATGTGCACCTTCGATCGGTCAAGCGCTTCAGCGGCGAGGACGGCCGGTACGTCGTCGACGAGTCGATCATCACCGGGCACGTGGAGGGTGTCTGGGCCGGGATCGAAGGCGGGGGTGCACCCGTGGAGATCCGCATCCTGCACGTCTTCGAGATTCGCGACGGGCTCATCTGCTTCGAGAACGCCTGGTTCGATGCGGCAGAGGTCAGGCGCCAGATAGAAGCATGGAACCCCTGAGCGCTCGCGCCAAGGACCAGCCGGCCCAGCCGACGGGTGTCGTCACCTTCCTGTTCACCGACATCGAAGGCAGCACGGCCCGATGGGAGCGTGACCCGGTGTCGATGGCGGAGGCCCTGCGACGCCACGACGAGATCACGGACGACGTCGTGACCGGTTTCGGCGGGGTCGTCTTCAAGTCGACCGGCGATGGGTGCTGCGCAGCCTTCGCCCAACCCGGTGCCGCCATCGATGCGTCGCTCCGCCTCCAGGAACGGATGTCGGCCGAGGCATGGCCCGAGAGTGTGGCCCCACTGCGGGTCAGGTGCGCCGTGCACACGGGTCCGGCGGACAACACGGACAACGACTACTTCGGACCGACGCTCAACCGCGTTGCCCGCCTGATGGGTGCGGGGCACGGCGGGCAGGTGCTGATCTCGGAGGCAACGCGCCAGTTGGTGCGGAACACGCCGATACCGATGCGAGACCTTGGAGTCCACCGCCTTCGGGACCTCCTCGAACCCGAACACATCTATCAGCTGGGAGGAGGCGAAGAGGCGTTCCCCCCACTCAAGACGCTCGACATCAGGCGAACGACTCTGCCGATCCAGACCACGCCGCTCATCGGACGGCGCGACGCCATCGACGAGGTGGTCGGGCTCGTCCGCAGCACTCCCCTGGTCACCCTCACCGGCCCGGGAGGCGCGGGCAAGACAAGGCTCGCCGTGCAGGCTGGCGCCGAGCTTGCCGACGAGTTCGACGAGGTCCATTTCATCGACCTGACACATGTCCGTGAGCCGGGATCGATCGTCCCTGCCATAGCGGAGGCGCTCGGGACGACGGGTCGTTCCGATGACCCGCTCGGCATCCTCATCGATCATCTCTCTGCCCGCCGATGCCTCCTCATCCTGGACAACACGGAGCAGATCGTGGACGCAGCCATCCCCATCGGGCGGATCGTCGACGAGGTCGCGACGGTGTCGATCATCGTCACGAGCCGTGAGTTCCTGCATCTGCGGGCCGAACGCAATGTCCCGGTCGCCCCCCTCGACGTGCCACCGCCGACCCCGATGCCTGCCGATGAGATGTTGGCGTACGCATCGGTCGACCTGTTCGTCCAGCGCGCACGAGCCGCCGACCCCTCGTTCGCGATCGACGATGCGAACGCAGGTGACGTGGCGGCCATCTGTCGGCTCCTCGACGGCCTCCCCCTCGCCATCGAGCTCGCCGCGGCGCACGTCCGGCTGCTCCCGCCTGGTGAGATCGCGTCGATGCTCGAGCGGGACCTCGATGTGCTCGGACACGGCCCTGTCGACGCGCCGGCCCGGCACCGGACGCTGACAGCCACCGTCAGGTGGAGCTACGACCTCCTCCGACCGGCCGAACAGGCGCTGCTCCGGCGCCTGGGCGCCTTCTCAGGGGGTTTCTCCCTCCCTGCGCTCGAAGCGGTATGCCTCGAGGGGCTCGACTTCACGCCGATCGAGGCGGTCGAGGCGCTCGCCGACAAAAGCCTGGTGTTCAGGCGGCAGGGTCGTTCCCGGGATTTGCGGTTCGGAATGCTGGAGTCGATCCGGTCCTTCGCTGCCGACGCCCTGGGCTCGAGCGACGAGGCGTTCGCCGTGAGGCAGCGTCATGCGCGGTACTTCGCGGATCTGGCCGAACGGGCCGAAGCGGAGCTACGAGGGAGCGGACAGACAGCGTGGGTCGCGACCCTCGACGACGAGTCGTCGAATCTGCGCGCCGCCCTCACCTGGAGCTTCACGGACGGCGAACTGGACGTGGGGTTGCGAACCGTTGCCGGTCTGCGGGACTTCTGGTTCTACCAGGGTCGGTATCGCGAGATGGGTCGGTGGGCGGACCTCGCCGTCGGACAGCTGTCGAATGAGGACGCCGGACTACGAGCGGGTGTGTACCTGACCGCCGGGTTCCACGCCTACGGTGTCTATCGGGATGACGCCGAGGACCTGATCCAGCGGGCTATCGAGCTGTACGGTGAGGCCGGCGACGACGTCCACCGCGCGCTCGCGCTCGTGTGGTTGGCGGGTGCACACGAGCTCCATGCCGTCCCCCGGGCCCGCGAGGCCCTGCACGAAGGACTCGAGCTCGCACGGCGAGCCGGTGCCCTCGAGATCGTGGCGCAGGCTCTCAACATGTGGGGGGAGTTGGAGCGCGGCGCAGGGAACTACGAATCGGCGCGCACGATCCAGGAGGAAGCGCTCGCACTGTCACGCCGGACGGGGGAACAGCGGCGGGTCGCCATGGTGCTCCACAACCTCGGCATCATCGCCCACCACCTCGGCGACGACGCGACCGCCGAACGGCTCCTCCGAGAATCCCTCGACCTGTCTGTGTCGATCGACTTCGATCAGCAGACCGCACATGCGCTCCTGATGATCGCCGAGCAGCTGACGATCCGTGGAAGAGCTGACACGGGGGCGCAGCTCGTGGGCTTCGCCGATGCGCTCTTTCTCACGATGGGAGTGCTGGCGCAGCCGGCCGATGTGGAAGACCAGGAACGGGCTCGGCGCACGGTGGCCGACGCGCTGGGAACCGAGCGCTACCGACGATTGACCGCAGAGGGAGCCGCCCTCGACATCGACGCAGCGGTCCTCCTGGCTCGCACGGCCCTCGACGCCTGAGACCCGCACGAGGACCTCGCCTCTCCGACCGCACCACGTGGGGCGATGGTCGAGGAGGGATCACCGATCCCGGAGGCCCTTACCCGCAAGGATCCTCTCTGCGGACTTCTCAACCCTGGCACTGCGGGTCGCGGCTTGCTTGGCACCCGCGAAGTACAGGTTGTACTCCCTTTGCCGACCGGGGGTGAGCGCCTCGAAGGCAGTCTTGAGTGCTTGGTCGTGGTCGAACCGATCCTGGAGCTCCTGCACCAGCTCGAGCTCAGGTGCGGGATCCACCTGCAGGCCTGCCTCCTCGACGTCGATGGCCTCCTCGATGTAAGACCCGATGGTGTCGGTGAGCCTGGCCACATCCTCGACCGAGGTGAACTCCATGCGTCGGGCCGATCGCGAGTTCGGCCCTTGATCCCTGAGAACGCCTTCCGGATCCTCGAGCAGGGCGCCCTTGAAGAACATGAGGGAGAGGAACTCGTTCATCTCCTGGATGATGACGATGTTCTTCCCGCCGTGGGTGTAGCACGGCTGTCGCCACTTGATCTCCTCGGTGAGGCCACGGCCGAGCAGGATCGGCCGAAGCGCCGTCATCTCGTCAGGCCACTTCTCGGATCGGTCGATGTAGGCATCGACGTTGGGATTCACCGGCGACTCCGATCTGTTGTGGGGCGTGGTGGCCCGCCTGTGGTGTGCACTCCACGATACCGATGCGGGATCCAGGGAGCCGAACGATGGGAACGATGTCATCAATGCCAACCGGTACTACTTCGTGCTTTCTTGTCATACCCGTGCGATACCGTGACAACATGACCAACAACGCATCCTGCTACGTGAAGCACATCGCAGAAGAGGGCGCCGACTACCTCGCCTGGCTATAACCGGCGCCTATCGCCAACTCCAACACCTCGAACCGTGGGCATTCGACCCGGGCGCCTTGATGGTGCACGGGTAGGCTCACGAGATGTTGACCGCTGCTCCGCCGACGGGGACCATCACCTTCCTTTTCACCGACATGGAGGGATCGACGCGCCTGTGGGACGAGTTTCCTGACGTAATGAGTGCGGTCATCGCCCGCCAC
>DATHUV010000105.1:0-5905 GCA_035461905.1 Acidimicrobiia bacterium
GCGGGAGCAGCGGGTGCTGGTCACCACACTGACCAAGAAGATGGCCGAGGATCTCACCGACTACCTGCTCGAGATGGGCGTCAGGGCCAGGTACATGCATTCGGAGATCGACACCTTGGAGCGTGTCCAGATCATGCGGGAACTCCGTCTCGGCGACTTCGACGTCTTGGTGGGGATCAACCTGCTGCGCGAAGGCCTCGATCTGCCCGAGGTCTCGCTGGTGGCGATCCTCGACGCCGACAAGGAGGGTTTCCTCCGCTCCGAGACCTCGTTGATCCAGATCATCGGGCGGGCGGCGAGAAACGTCGACGGTCAAGTGGTCATGTACGCCGACAATGTCACCGAGTCGATGAAACGGGCGATCAACGAAACCAACCGGCGACGCCGGGCCCAGACCGAATGGAACGCCGAGCACGGCATCGATCCCCAAACTGTGCGGAAGCGGGTGTCCGACATTCTGGAGTTGGTTCAGTCCGAGGTACCCAAGGGGGATAGAAGACGACGTGAGGTCGAGCCGAGACGGCCCATCGACCTCGAAGGCGACGACTTGACCAGACTGATCATGAGTCTCGAGGAGGAGATGCACGAGGCAGCCAAGGAGCTCCGTTTCGAATACGCCGCCCGACTCCGCGACGAGGTCAACGAATTGAAGCGAGAGCTACGCGAGGTCGCCGAGGCGGGCTGAGGCTCGACCCTCTCCGCACCGGGCCGAGGGCCGAGAGGTCATTTCCACCCTCCGCAAGACCTCGGATGGTTGACTCTCGTGAGCAGAGCCCTTGTCGTCCCGGGTTGCGGCGCCCGACCAGAGGCCACCATGTACCGAGACATCAGCGTCGTGGCGATAGCGCCGGTCCTCGACGAGTGTAAGAAAATCGCTCAGGTCATCGAACGAGTGCCCCGAGACGTGGTCGACGAGATCGTTGTCGTCGATGACGGGTCCACCGACGGTTCGCAGGACGTTGCACGATCCCTAGGTGCCACGGTCATCGAGTTGGGGCAGACGCAGGGGGTCGGAGCCGCCATACGGAAAGGCTACGAGTTCGCCATCGAACACGGCTTCGACGTAGCGGTGGTGATGGCGGGGAACAACAAGGACTCTCCAGAAGAAATCCCTCTTCTGCTCGACCCGATCGTTGACGATGTCGCAGATCTCGTGCAGGGATCGCGTTGGCTGTCAGGATCTGACGACCTCGGCGAGATGCCGCTGTATCGGCGCCTGGCAACTCGCATTCATCCCCTGATCTTTCGCCTCATCTCACGCACCCGGCTGACCGATACCACAAACGGGTTCAGGGCAGCCAGGACCTCGATGCTTGCCGATCCGGGCCTAGCCCTCTATCAAGAGTGGCTGGACGAGTACGAACTGGAGGTGTACCTGCTCTACAAGGCGGCCAAGCTCGGATACCGGGTTACCGAGGTTGGCGTGACCAAGAAGTACCCGCCGAGGCACCTCGGGCAAACAAAGATGAAGCCGATCCTGGGATGGTGGTCGATCCTCCGGCCCCTGGTGTTCTTGGCACTCGGGATCAAAAAATGATGGAGAGTGAAGCAAAGATGATGATCGGCGTCGCCGTGATTGGTGCCGGGCATTGGGGGCCCCATCTGATCAGGAACTTCAACGATCACTTGTCGAGCCAGACCTTGTGGGTGGTCGACCAGGATGAGATCCGCCGCAAGGCCATAGGGGAGCGATTCCCGTCTGTAGGCATCAGTGCCGAAATCGAAGACGTTCTGGCCGACGAGAGTGTGGATGCAGTCGTGATCGCGACTCCGACGTCTACTCATCACTCGCTAGCTCAAATGGCTCTCACCGCCGGCAAGCACGTTCTCGTCGAAAAGCCCATTACCAACTCGCTTGCCGCGGCGGCTTCGCTGTGCCGGCTCGCGGACGAGCGGGGCTTGGTGCTCATGGTCGGCCACGTGTTCTTGTTCAATCCTGCCGTGCGCGCGGCCAAGCAGTACATCGACGGGGGTCATCTGGGTCGTCTCAAGTATGCATCGATGACCAGAACGAACCTCGGACCGGTGCGCGTGGATGTCAACGCGGCATGGGACCTGGCCAGCCACGACGTCTCCATCGCAAATTACTGGATCGGTGAGCAGCCTCTGTCCGTTTCCGCCTCAGGCGGCAGCTGGCTCAACGCGGGTGTGCACGATGTCGTCTTTGCCACGCTCCGGTACCCAGGCGACATCATCGTCCATGTCGAAGCTTCATGGCTCAACCCCCGTAAGCGCCGGGTGATCTCGGTGATCGGGGCCGACCGGATGCTTACGGTCGACGACATGAACATCAATGAGCCTCTGCGTCTCTATGACAAGGGTGTGGTAGGGGCCGAATCCGAAATCACGGATACATTTGCCGGGTTCAGATCGCAGATCAGGGAGGGGCAGGTGCTGATTCCCCACGTGACCACCGGCGAGCCCCTTAGAGCCGAATGCGACTCTTTTCTGGCGCGAGTGCGGGGAGATCGGACAACAGTGACTGCCGACGGATGGGCGGGTGCCGACGTCGTGGCGGTGCTGGAGGCCATCGACCGTTCCATGGCCGACGATGGGGCCGCACAGGCAGTGGAAAAGGTCGCATGAGAGTGCCCTTGGTCGATCTCGCGTGGCAACACCAGCAGATCGCCGATGAGGTGACGCCGCGCATCGAGGAGGTGATGCGATCGACGCGATTCATCCAGGGCCCCGAAGTCACGGAATTCGAAAACGCATTCGCAGGTTTTTGCGAGGTCGAGCATTGCATCGGCGTTGCCAGTGGCACCGATGCAATCGAACTTGCACTTCGAGCTCTCGGGGTGGGTCGAGGCGATCAGGTGATCGTTCCGGCCAACAGCTTCATCGCGAGTGCCCTCGCAGTCCTGCGGGCAGGGGCCGAGGTCACGCTCGTGGACTGCGATCCGGAGACGTATCTGCTTGATCTAGACGAGGTCGAGCGGGCCGTCGGGCCAGAGGTCAAGGCGATCATGCCA
This sequence comes from Acidimicrobiia bacterium, assembly GCA_035461905.1. Lineage (GTDB taxonomy): Bacteria > Actinomycetota > Acidimicrobiia > Spongiisociales > UBA5794 > SZUA-442. The sequence continues at coordinate 2,973 of DATHUV010000105.1, forward strand.
GTGCATCTCTTCGGTCAGACCGCTCCCGTCGAGGCGCTGTCTGAGATGGTCGGCGACTCGTTCATCGTCGAAGACGCGGCCCAGGCACAGGGAGCGATGCGTCGCGGCCGTCCGGCCGGATCGCTAGGGCACATTGCAGCGACGAGCTTCTACCCAGGCAAGAACATCGGGGCCTACGGTGATGCCGGCGCGGTTCTGACCAACGACGAGGAGCTGACACAGCGAGTCCGCAACCTCGGCAACTGGGGCTCGCCTCGCAAATACCACCATCCGGACGTCGGATTCAACTCCCGTCTCGACACACTTCAGGCGGTGGTGCTCACGGCCAAGCTCGCCCGGCTAACCGAGTGGAACAAGCTTCGTCAGGAGGCGGCGGAGCGCTATCACGAGTTGCTCGAGGAGCTGGGACGAGTCGGGCGCCCCCGCACCCTCGAAGACAATCAACATGCGTGGCATCTGTACGTGGTGCGGATTCCGCACCGCGACCGCGTTCTCGCCGAGATGCACCGGGATGGAATAGGGGTCGGAGTTCACTATCCGATACCCATGCACCTGCAGGGCGCACTCGCCTCGCTCGGGCATCGGCCCGGCGACTTTCCCGTCACCGAGTCCGCAGCAAGGGAGATGCTCTCTTTGCCCATGTACCCCGGGATAACGGCCGAGCAGCAAGCGTCGGTTGTCGAGTCGCTCAGTCGAGCTTTGCAGGCCACATCGGAGTGAGTCATGCCTAGCGGATTCATTCACCCCACCGCGCTCGTGGAGTCGAGACAAGTCGGCGACGGCACCCGGGTATGGGCCTTCGCTCACATCATGGAAGGAGCCGTCGTCGGTAGGGACTGCAAGATCGGGGACCACGCTTTCATCGAGGCGGGAGCCGTCTTGGGCGACCGGGTGACTGTGAAGAATTCGTCACTCGTCTGGGAAGGAGTGACGATCGGTTCTGACGTCTTCGTCGGGCCCAATGTCGTCTTCACCAACGATGACAGACCGCGCGCCTACCTGCCGTTTGGACCAGAGCAACTCTCACGCACGGTCGTCGACCCCGGGGCCAGCATCGGTGCCAACTCCACGATCCTCGCCGGCATCAGGCTCGGGTCCTACTGCATGGTCGGCGCCGGGTCGGTGGTGACTCGAGATGTCCCGAACCACGCCCTAGTCCTGGGTAATCCTGCCCGACAGCGCGGATGGGTGTGCACTTGTCGTGGAGACATATCCGACGGGAACATCTGCTCCGCTTGCGGCGCCAGATACAGGACAGTGGGCTCCGGGCTACGACTCGTCGACCACGCGGCCAATGAGTAACCCGAAGTACTGGGGCAATGCCCTGATCGTCGCCACGGCATGCGGCGCAGTTGCCCTGGCCGTCGTGACGCTCATTTCCCTCGACCCGGCGGATGCCGACATCAAGTACGACTGGATCAGTGCGAATGCGGCCCTGACAAGCGATGCATACTCAGGGGTACTCGACCTGGCCAGGGAGCTTGATGTTTCGATCCTGGTGCATGCCGCCCCGGGAGCCTCCGAGCCCGGGGCCCACCCGAGGACGCCCGGGGCCATCCTGGTGTCGATCCCACTTCTTGCGTTCTCGTTCGACCAGCTCTTCGCCGTCTCCACATTCCTGACGGTAGCCAGCGGTGCGCTCATCATGGCCCCGCTGTTTCGGAGAGCGTCCAAGACCGACCGCGCTGCATTGGTCCTCCTCAGCTTGGTCGCAGCTCCTTCGTTCGTAGCACTTCGCTTCGCCGGTCAGGCAGCTGTGGTTGCGGCGCTCACCATCTTTGGATGGGCGATGACCAGCCGCAAGAAAGGGATCCTGGGCGGGATACTCATCGGCCTGGCCGGAGTATTGAAGGTATTCCCTCTCCTCCTGGTCATACCCCTCCTGCTCCGGCGGAGATACGTTCCCGCGGCCGTCACCTTCTTCACCGTGCTCTTGCTGAATCTCGGTGGACTAGCCCTGCCGGGCGTTGGTTTTGAAGGTGCGCTGAGCGTGTTGACCGAGGCCTCCGTGACGTGGACCGGCCTTCTAGCCAACGGCTCGCTCGTCAAGGCGGCCGTAGAGGCAGGGCTTCACCATGGCGTCGCCCAGATCGTGGTGCTTGTCGTTCTCGGAGCCCTGTCAGGAGTGTTGGTCAAGGTTCATCGCTCGCGCGCCCTGGCGGACCCGCTGCCGTGGATCGTGACCTCGTTGCTCGCCATCCCCTTGTCATGGATCAGCTACGACGTGATCCTGTTGCCGGCTCTGGGATCTTTGCTGCTCTCCGATGACAAGCGAGCCCGCATTCTGGGAATGGCCGGTTGGGCCCTTTGGATCGCCCCAACGTTGGCCTACGCATTCGTCATCGTGGAATCGGGGGTCGTGTCTCTAGCAGTGAGGATGTTCCTACTCGTCGCCTGGTGGATGTCCTTGCTGACGTGGAAGAGTCGGGGCCTGAGCTCGACTTGGGTGGACGGTGTGTCGGGTCCACCCGAGAGAGTAGAGACACCGGGGGCGCTCGCCACCGGATCGATCCAGCCATGATGCTCCCCCCCGTACCGATGCCCGTCTCCGACGAGTCCCGCTCGACGACTCGCTTGGAATACCAACGAGCCGGCGGCCGGGTCGAGGCCGTAGGAGTTGCTGAAGTAGCGAGCCGGCAAGCCGATACTCTTTGCCCGTCAAGCGCATGACCACCCTCTCAGTACTGATGCCCGTGTACAACGAGGCCCGCACGTTGCGGACCATTGTGGATCGCGTGCTCTCCTCGCCGATCGATCTCGGGATCGAGTTGGTATGTGTGGACGACTGCTCGAGCGACAGCTCCCTGAAGATCCTCCATGAGCTGGCTGATGCCGACCCCAGGATCAAAGTGATCGCACAGCCGAAGAACATGGGGAAAGGCAAGGCGATCCGAACCGCTGTAGAGCACATGACCGGCGACATCGCGATCATC
>DATHUV010000106.1:0-2893 GCA_035461905.1 Acidimicrobiia bacterium
ATGCCCATGTCGCACACAACGAGGACCGATCCGTTCCGATCGGGGACGTGGGTGTCGGGGTCCGCAAGCAAGAGGTCGAGGGGAACGTTCGTCGAACCGGGTATCGAGCGAGCCCTGATCGTCGGCGGCCGCACGTCGAGGATCATGACATACCGACTCAGGTCGACATCTGTGGGGAGGACCTCGATGGACACCCGAGCAGGCTAGGGGGATGGCCGATGGCGGGGGACCGTTTCGCAGTCTGAGCCTGATGCTCGATCCGTAGGCGTGGCGGCAGCCTGAGGACCTCCTGGCGGGTCAGAGGTCTCACCGTCGCTGCAACGGACACCTCTCCTTGGGCTCCGAAGGCGACGAGGCCGCGGTGGGCGAGGTCGACGAGATGGACGGGGCGCCTGAGGGGGCGGCCGCGTTGCGCGGCGGTGGCGAGTCGGCACAGGTCAGCGACCGCCCCCGGACCGAGGATGGGTATCCAGAACCTTCTGACGTAGGGATGGGTGACGGGGAAACCGTGCGCCGTGCCGGGAAGGAGGCGCGGCGTGATGGTGGGGCGCTCGATCACCGTCGGTCTGGGGCTGCGATCCGTCGCGCCCGATCCGGGCGAGGGCTCATCGGGACAGGGAGGACCGACCTTCCCGTGAGTCGGATCGAGCGTCGACGGAGCAGATGCGTGGTGCATGGAAAAGAAGTACCACATATCATCATCTGACATCAATAGCATTGTGGAAAGGTCGCGAAAGATCCGGGTCGCCCCACACGTGGGTCGCGTCAGTGGACCGCCTCGCCGGTCTGGACGGTCCAGAGGGTCCGGTAGATCCCCTCGTGATCGATCAGCTGTTCGTGCGTCCCGGATTCGGCTACCCGACCACCGTCGATGACGTGGATACGGTCGGCGTGTCGGATCGTCGAGAGGCGGTGCGCGATGACCACCATCGTTCGGTTGTGGCTCACACGGGCGAGCGATCGTTGGATCGCAGCCTCCGTCTCGTTGTCGACAGCCGATGTCGCCTCGTCGAGGATGAGGACGGGGGAGTCCGTCAGCAGTGCCCTGGCGATCGACAGGCGCTGGCGCTGGCCGCCGGAGAGCTTCTGCCCTCGCTCACCGACGATGGTCGAGTACCCGAGGGGTAGCGCCTCGATGAACTCGTGCGCCTCTGCCAGCATCGCCGATGCCACGATTTCGTCCATCGACGCATCGGGCCTTCCGTACGCGATGTTGTCTGCCACCGTTCCGTGGAAGAGGAACACGTCCTGGGAAACCAGGGCCATCGCCTTTCGGAGGTCCGACTGGGCCATGTCCCTGAGATCGATGCCGTCGAGCGTGATGGACCCTTCATCGCAGTCGTAGAAGCGCAGGAGCAGCTTCACGAGCGTCGTCTTGCCTGATCCCGTCGAGCCCACGAATGCCGTGGTCTCGGAGGGCTCTATGACGAGATCTACGCCATGGAGGACGGCGAACCCCTCGTCGTACGCGAACCCGACGTTTGTGAACTGGATTCGCCCCTTGGCGGCGGCGTGATCGATCTGGCGTGGCCCATCGTGGATGGTCCGTTCCGAATCGAGGACGTCGAGGATCCGATTCGTTGATGCCATCGCGCGTTGGTAGAGGTCGACGGTCTGTCCGAGGCGCGTGAGCGGCCAGAGGAGGCGCTGGGTGAGGAAGACCATCACCGAGTACAACCCGATGTTCAGCGTTCCGTCGATCGCGAGGAATCCGCCCCACACCAGCGTCGCGGTGAATCCGACCAGGATCGCGACGCGGATGAGCGGCGTGAAGGCCGAGGAGAGTTTGATGGCCGCCCGGTTCGCCTCTCGATACCCCGACGATGCTGCGGCGATCCGCTCCACTTCACGGTCCTCAGCCGTGAAGGCCTTGATGGTCGAGATCCCTCCGATGTTGTTCGCGAGCTGGGAGTTGATCGAAGCGGCCTCCTCGCGTACGAGTGCGTACCGTGGCTCGATCCGGCGCTGGAACAGCAGCGATCCCCAAAGGATCGCCGGTACCGGGAGGAAGGCCAACCACGCAACCGACGGTGCGATCAGGAAGAAGGCCGCACCGATGAGAACCACGGTGGTCAGCAACTGGATGACCTCGTTCGCACCGATGTCGAGGAAGCGCTCGAGTTGGTTCACGTCGTCGTTGAGAACCGCCATGAGGTCGCCGCTCGTGCGTTCCTCGAAGAATGCGACATCGAGTCCCTGGACGTGGTCATACGTGTCGATACGCAGATCGTGCTGGATCGACTGGGCGAGGTTGCGCCACTCCACGCCCATGAGGTACTCGAAGATCGACTCGAGGCTCCAGATGACGAACGTCAGCACGGCGATCACGAGGATCTGGGTCTTGGGGTCCTCGACACCGAGCGATCCGAGCAGGGAATCGCTCCCGTTCGCGACGACGTCGACGGCCATGCCGATGAGGAATGGTGGAGCGAGGTCCACAGCCTTGTTGAGGAAGGACCAGACCGAGGCCAGGATGATGCGCCTGCGGTACCCCGCCGCGTAGATCCACAGTCGGGCAAGCGGCGATCGGTCCACGACGTGAGACATGAGGCGAGGGTAGCGAGGAGCGACGCCGTGGCCGTGCTCGAACCTCTTCTGGACGTGCGGCGAGGCGGGGCGCTACGGGGCGCGTCCGATCCTGACCTCGATCGCCTGGTTCTGGCCGATGGGTGCGCCCGGTGCGGGTGTGGAGGTCACGACCCTTCCGTGCTGGGCGGGATTCGTCGTGACGATGTCAGTGAACGACCATGTGACCGTGAGGCCTTGCTCATCGGAGAACTCGGCGAGGCGCTCGTTCACGAGCGCCGGCGTGAGTCCCCGGAGGTCGATCATCGTGACCTCGGGTGCAATTCCGCTCGAAACCTGGATCAGGACCGTCGATCCCTGCCTGACC
>DATHUV010000107.1:0-2553 GCA_035461905.1 Acidimicrobiia bacterium
TCCCAGGCACCGAACTCCACGTAACCGACCCGAAACAAACCTGTCGAGAGGCCGTAACGCACGGGTAACGGCCGCGAAACCCGGTGCCCGTAGCGTCCCCGCATCCTGGATCACGAGAACAGACCGTTCGGGAGGCATTCCATGAAACGCAGAATCATCACGGCGACAGCGCTGATCGCCTTGTTCGTCTTCGGCCCGCTCGCAGGAGGCGCCATGGCCCAGGAGGCCTCGATCGCGGACGTCGGCATAGCCGTCGACGCGGTGTGGCTCCTCCTCGCGGGAGCACTCGTCATGTTCATGCAGGCGGGATTCGCCCTCGTCGAGGCAGGATTCACCAGGGCCAAGAACGCCGGGAACATCATCATGAAGAACGTCATGGACTTCTCGGTCGGAGGAGTCGTGTACTGGGCGTTCGGGTTCGCCCTCGCCTATGGAGGCTCGTCCCTCGGCGGCTTCCTGGCCTATGGCGAAGTCTGGTTCTTCAACGATGCCGAACGTGCGGGTGAGTGGTTCTTCCAGGTCGTGTTTGCGGCGACCGCGGCGACGATCATCTCGGGGGCGATCGCCGGCAGGGTCAAGTTCACGTCCTACCTCATGTACACGCCGTTCATCACCGGCCTCATCTACCCGATCGTCACGCACTGGGTGTGGGGCGGCGGATGGTTGGCCGAACTCGGCTTCTTCGACTTCGCAGGCTCCGGCGTCGTCCACATGCTCGGTGGTGTGTGCGCCCTCGCAGGAGCGGTGGTCGTCGGGCCGAGAATCGGAAAGTACGACGAGAACGGGAAGCCAAGGGCGATCCCGGGCCACTCCGTGACCCTCGGTGCCCTCGGTGTCTTCATCCTCTGGTTCGGCTGGTACGGCTTCAACGCCGGATCGACGCTCGCGGCGGTCGGCCAGGACATCGCCTTCCCCGCCGTGACGACGACGCTCGCAGCATGTGCAGGCGCCCTCGGAGCGATGATCACCGCCTGGATCGTGGTCGGGAAGCCCGATGTTGGCTTCACCCTCAACGGTGTCCTCGCCGGCCTCGTCGGGATCACCGCGGGCACCGCGAGCATCTCGTTCGGCTTGTCCGTCCTCACGGGGCTGATCGCAGGCGTCATCATGGTGTTTTCGGTCATCCTGCTCGAGCGCATCGGTGTCGACGACCCGGTTGGAGCCGTTTCCGTCCACGGTGCCGCGGGGCTGTGGGGCGTCCTTGCCGTCGCACTGTTCTCCGGCGACGCATCGATCGGCACCCAGCTGATCGGCGCCGCTGCGATCGCTGCGTGGGCGTTCGGCACGTCGTACATCGTGTTCAAGCTCATCGACCTGACCGTCGGCATGCGCGTGGGCGCAGATGAGGAGCGGGAGGGTCTCGACCGCTCCGAGCACGGTGGCGAGGCGTACCCGGAGTTCGTGTTCCAGGAGCAGGTCGCCGATCCGATGGATCTCGACCCGGTCAGCTGACCAGGAACGTCGGTCGATCGAGAGGGAGGGCCTCATGGCCCTCCCTCTTCGCGTTCAGATCGGGGTGGTCGTGGTGGCCCCCGACGGAGGCTCGCCACGCCAACGAGACGGACGGCTCCGAATTCCTCCGAACCCGAGCTCATCGCATATGGCCTCGAAGGCCTGCCGGTCGGCGCCTCGCCACTCGAGGTCGTCGAGGGTCTGGGGTATCTCGGCATCCGTACGAAGAGTCGCCAGATCCCGGAAGAGGAGGGCGGCGTCCATCGAGGACCGCAAGGTCTCGGCGAGCTTGCCTGCGCCGCGCACCGTGACGTCCCAGTCCGCCTCCGAAGCCGGAATCTGCTCCAGGTGGCCGTACCGGGCAAGAACCGTCGCGGAGGACTTCGCTCCCCAGCCCGGAAGGCCAGGAATGCCGTCTGCGGTATCGCCTACGAGCGCGAGGTAGTCGGGGATCGAGTCCGGGTCCACCCCGAACTTGAGGCGTACCGCGTCGGCGTCGATGAAGACCTCATTGCGGCGGTCGAAACCGATGATCCTCGAATCACCGTAGAGCTGGGCCATGTCCTTGTCGGGGCTGAGGATCACGACGCGATCGACATCCGGTGCGAACTTGATGGCGGCGGTGGCGAGCCCGTCGTCCGCCTCCTGCTCGATCATCGACCACACGGTCACACCGAGCGCCTCCAAAGCACGCTCCGCGACAGGGAACTGGGCGTGGAGTTCCGGAGGCGTGCCCTCGCCCGTCTTGTACCCGACGAACATGTCGTTGCGGAAGGACTCGATCACGGTGTCGAACGCCGCACCGACGTGCGTGACCCCTGGCTCGTCCAGCAAGCGGATCGTGGACGACAAGAGCCCGTGGACCGCGCCGATCTCCCAGCCCTGGGGTGTCTGGCGGGGAGGAGCGCCGAAGTGGGCACGGAACAGCTCGTAGGTCCCGTCGATGAGGTGAACCGATTTCATCCCACCACCCTACCGACCCTGGCATCGGCGGCTCGATGCTTCGGGCAGGGAATCCTGTGACATACCCGCCGGTGGTGCCAGCCCGACCGGTGGGCGACGCAGCATGGCCGCGGTGGACTCAGACCAGCGGGTCGCCGA
>DATHUV010000108.1:0-10576 GCA_035461905.1 Acidimicrobiia bacterium
AGGCGGGGCGGTCGACGTTCTGTGGTCCGACGACGGCATCATCCTCCGGTTCCCCGATGTCGACACTCCACCGGACACCGCCATCATCCACGTGGATCCCACCGAGGCCGAGGAAGCGGTCATCGACGAGGTCGGCGACACTGCGCTGTTCACCTCCCGGTTTCGGGAGTCGGCCGCACGGGCGCTGCTCCTCCCCCGCCGGCGACCGGGCACACGCACCCCTCTGTGGCTACAGCGGCGCAAAGCGGCGAACCTCCTCGAGGTGACCCGAGGGTTCGGCTCCTTCCCTGTGATGCTCGAGACGTACAGGGAGGTGCTCCAGGACCACTTCGACGTGCCGGCATTGATCTCCTTGCTCACCGAGGTCCAACGGCGGACGACTCGCATCATCGACATCGACACGGATGGGCCCTCGCCGTTCGCGACATCCCTCATGTTCGACTTCGTCGCTTCGTTCATGTACGAGTACGACGCCCCGGTCGCCGAGCGGAGGGCCACGGCGTTGATGCTGGACAGGTCGCTGCTCGCAGAGCTCCTCGGCGAACCCGAGTTCCGCGAGTTGCTCGACCCATCCGTCGTCGACGAGGTCGAGGCCGACCTCCAGCATCTGTCCGAGGATCGCAGGGTGCGCTCAGCCGATGGGTTGGCCGACCTGCTGCGTGACCTGGGACCACTCGGCATCGATGACATCCGGGCACGTCTCGTCGACCGGTCGGACGCGGAGGCGTGGCTCAGCGAACTCGCGGGATCCGGAAGGGCCTATAGGGGAAGCCTCGATCGCTCCGAGGTATGGCTGGCGGCCGAGGACGTCGCGCGCATGAGGGACTCTGTCGGGATGCAGCCCCCGCGTGGGGTCCCGAGCGATCTCCTCACCCCGGTCGAGGACCCCCTCGGGGACGTGGTCGGCCGATACGCACGAACTCATGGACCTTTCACGCTCGAGGATGCGGCATCCGGGACGGGCCTGGGCAGGGCGACTGTGCTCGAGGTCCTGACGCGCCTCGCGACCGAGGACAAGGTGCGCCCCGGTGCGTACCGGCCGGGCGGCACGCAGCAGGAGTGGGTGTCGACCGAAGTACTCAGGCGGCTCCGCCGCCGTTCGCTTGCGGCACTGAGGCAGCAGGTCGAAGCCGTCGACACGGGTGTGTACTCGTCCTTCCTCCCCTCGTGGCACGGCGTCGGGGCGACTGGCGCAGGTTCGAGCCAGGCGATGGACCTCCATGATGTCCTGGCAAAGCTCTCGGGTGCCCCCGTCCCTGCAAGCGTGTTCGAGTCCGACATCCTTGCCGCGCGCAGCCTCGACCCAGCGAGAGGCCGCGGCATCGACGACCTCCTCGCATCCGGAGAGGTCGTCTGGTTCGGGATCGAGCCTGTCGGCCCCAGGGACGGCCGGATCGCGATCGCCTCGAGAGCGACCTCGCACATCCTCGCACCGGGGCCCGTCGAGGACCCACAGGACACGGCCATGCACACAGGCATCATGGAGCACCTCGATCGCCATGGTGCGAGCTTCTTCGACGAGATTTACGCGACGACCGGTGGTGGCGACCCAATGGACCTCGCGGACGCCCTTTGGGATCTCGTGTGGTCGCGCCATGTCACCAACGACTCGCTCGCCCCGCTGCGTGCGTTCACCTCTCGCCGACAGCGCAAGGCGCGTCGGCCGACCCTCGTCACCGTCCCTCCGCACGGGTCGGGTCGCTGGTATCTGACGAGCCGCCTTCGTCTCGCGGAGGCCACGCCCGAAGAGCGCGCCCTTGCGACCTCCCACATGCTCCTCGATCGGCACGGGATCGTCACCAGGGACGCAGTCATGGGCGAGGGAGTCCCTGGCGGATTCACCGGTATCTATCGCGCCCTGTCGTCCCTCGAGGACATCGGGAGCGTCCGGCGTGGGTACTTCGTCGAGGGCATGGGAGGCGCACAGTTCGCCACTCCCGGCGCGATCGAGCGTCTTCGGATGGGAACCCCTGTTCCCGACACGGTGATCGCGTCGACCGATCCCGCAAACGCCTATGGCGCTTCAGTCCCGTGGCCCGAAACCGAGGGAAGGCCGGAGCGTCGCGCTGGCGCATCCATCGCATGGGTCGATGGTTCGATGGTCGCGTGGATGGATCCCTCAGGCCGGAACATCGCCACGTTCAGCGACGCCGACGACGCCATCAGCGCCGGAATCGAGATGCTCGCACGGCGTCATGGCAAGGCGTCGATCTCGCGGATCGACGGCGACGAGACCGCGAGTCATCGCCTCTCGGTCAAGCTCACCGAGCACGGCTTCACGGCTGGCTACAAAGGGTTCACCGTACGTCCCACGCCTGTGAGGGGAGGGCGCTCTCGATGACCGAACCGAACGATGCTCCTTTCCTGACGATGTGGCGCTACCGGATCCGGCCGGAGCACATCGCCGAGTTCGAGCGCGCCTACGGACCAGACGGTGAATGGGCAGAACTGTTCCGACGCGGCGACGGATACCTGGGTACCGAACTCGTTCGAGGTGCAACCCCCGGCGAGTACGCCACGATCGACCGGTGGGTATCTGCCGAGGCCCATGCCGACTTCCTCGATAGGTGGCGCGACGACTACGCCGCCCTCGATCGCCGTACCGAAGTCCTCACCGATGAAGAGCACCACGTCCTCCACGGGGACCTCGTCGAGTGAGCTCGCACAGCATGGCTTCACACCCTGCGACAAGGGGTTTACCGTACGGGGCGTCGCCAGGGAGAGAAAGCGGACGCCATGACGAGCTCGATCGACGATCTCCTCGAGGAGATCACCCGCATCTCCAACCAGATCGATGACCTCCCTCCGGGGTCACGAGCGTTCGAGCAGCTCATCGCCGAACGAGCCAAGCTCCGCCTCCGTGCGAGGGACATGGCTGACGCCCTCCGACATCCCGAATCCGTCCGAACCGAGATCGAGATGCTCGAGGGACGGCGCTCCGAGATCGCTGGTATGGCGATAACGAAGGGGTTCTCCGAGAAGCGTCTCGGCCGTACCATCCAGGATCCGGGGGCCTACTCGCACGACATCAACCGGCGAATAGAGGCCGAGCACGCAGCGGAGGTCGACGAGATCAACGAGCGGCTCGAGCACCTCCGATCACTCCTCGAGGGCATCGACCGATGAAGAAGACACCGTACATCCACACCCGCTCGGAGGATCCCGACTTCGTGGACCTGGATTGGTCCCAGCCGATCAACAAATGGACCACGGATCGTCTCGTCGAGATGCCCGAGGGGATCCACCGCCACGAGGTGGTGTTCGTCGCCTACCGCGAAGGCATCTACGTCATCAAGGAACTGCCTCCCCACCTCGCGCGCCACGAGTTCGACATCCTGCGCCAGATGGAGGAGGTCACGCGGCACACGGCTCGAGCAGCCGGATACGTCGAGCGGCCGTGGGTGGCCAGGGATCGCGAATGGGCGGCCGCCGTGATCACCCGATACGTCTCCCATGCGTTCCCCTACCGTGATCTGCTCTCGGGCATCGGATTCGGCCACCGGAGGGACGCCCTCCTCGACGCGTTCGCCGGGCTGCTCGTGGAGCTCCACCTCGCCGGCTTCTACTGGGGGGACTGTTCCCTGTCGAACATCCTCTACCGATGGGATGCATCGTCGATTGAGGCCGTGATGATCGATGCCGAGACATCACGCATCTACGAGAACCTCTCCCTTGGCCAACGTCTCGAGGACCTCGCGATCATGGAGCTGAACGTCGCGGGTGAGATGGCGGACATCGCTGCGGAGCGTGGCGCCGACCTCGACGACGCCGACCTATTTCTCGGCGAGGAGATCTCCCAGCGGTACCACAGCCTTTGGCACGAGCTCACGACATCCCTGATCGTCACCGCGGGCGATCACTTCCGCATCCGACAGCGGATCGACCGACTGCATGGGTTGGGATTCGCGGTCGAGGACATCGACCTCATCCCCGTCGATAATGGCACGAATGTCAAGATCCGGGTCAAGGTCGGTGGCCGCCAGTATCACTCGGAGCGGTTGCGTCAGATGACCGGTATCGACATCTCCGAGAACCAGGCCCGCGTGATCCTCACCGACCTCGCATACCACGAGGCCAAGTTCGGCCGGTCGTCAGCCACCGGCAAGGCCGTCGCGGCGATGCAATGGAGGGCATCGGTGTTCGAACCGCTCATTCTCAGGATCTCGGACCTCCTCCCGGGACGGGACCCGTACCAGGCCTACTGCGACTACCTCGCCTTCAGGCTGGACCTGGCGACCGAGCGCGACCGCGACGTGACCAACGACGAGGCATTCGAACTGTGGGAGAAGGAGGGCTTCCCGAACCTCAAGTCCGTCGTCGACGAGGCCCCCGCCAAGACTCTCCATGTGTGACGCATGACTGCGCCAGGCAATGCAGTCGGAGTGAATGGCATCTGGTGGTGGATCATCTCGCCGTCGAGCACTGCGCGCCATTCACGTCAGATCCCTAAGCTCCTTCCATGCACGTCCTGGTGGCGACCGCAGGCGCACTGAGTCCGGAACCCGTCGTCGGATTCGCACGTCACCTCATGGGTGGGAGCGGCTCCGTAACCGTCGTCACCGTGGTCGAGGTCCCCAGGGACTTCCTCCAGGATCTCGACGACGACGGATGGCATCCGCTCCACGACACGCACGCGGACAAGGACGCATTGGCAGCGCAGTATCTCGATGAGCGCGGGAAGCGGCTCACGGAGCCACTTCGCAGGGCGCTCGAGCAGGCGCGGATCCCATGCGAGGTGCGTGTGCTCGAAGGTGCAGATCCGGCCAAGGCCATCTCCGCGGCGGCGGACGAGCTCGGTGCCGATGTCGTTCTGCTGGGCACCACGAAGCAGATCTTCGACAGGGACGCGTGGGAGAGCGTGTCCGCCCGCGTGATGCTCGAGTCAGGTCGGCCAGTCCTGGTCGTCCCGCAGGCGAAGCGCCATGTCGAGAGCTTCGAGCAGCTCGACGATGTCGGGCGCATTGGTGAGCCGACACTGGGTCCGGTAGAGCTGGACCAGATCGACGCGGACACCGCCGCGGTCGTGGATGGGGGGACCTGACCGGTTCCTGTCCTTCAGTCGGCGGGGATTGACCCACCGTCGTCATGCCACCTGAGGAAGGCGTTCAGCGCTGCTCTCGAGGAGGGGATGAACAGCTCGGTCGGACCTCCGATTCCTGACCTGACCTCCTCGGTCGACCACCATCGCACATCGGATGATTCCCCTGGGGTCGACCGTGGCTCCCCGAATGCGTCGACGACCACCACGATGTGGACAGCGGGAAACGCCCCGTGAACGCCGGCAACGACCACCAGGGGTCGAATCGATGCGATCGTTCGGCGATCGTCGATCGCATCCTCTGTGACGCCATGGACACGGACGACCGTGAGACCGGTCTCCTCGAGTACCTCGCGGCTGATGGCATCCACCGGCGGCTCACCTGCCCGCCAACGCCCACCTGGTATCTCAAACAGCCCGCGCACGACCTCCGAGGCGTTGTCCCTCCGTTGGACGATGACCCTCGTCGGATCACCCTCCTTCCGGACCACGGCGCGAATGACAGGCAGCATCACGTTCTCACCACCACTGACGGGGACATCGACGATCGCGTCCACCTCGCCATCCCACATGCCGTGTCGTCCGGTCATGGATCCGCCACGGGCACTACACAGCGCAGGTCGATCCCGCGACCCTGATCCCGGACCGTTTGCTCGAGGGTGGAGCAAGTCGCAGTCCAACGCAGTTGCCCATCGGCGAAACCCGACGAGGCCAACGCGAGCTGGACCTCGCTGATCGACGTCGCCGCTTCGACCGCCGTCCTCGTCGGGGGGAGCGACGAGACGACGGACCCGACGGCTGCGGCGTACGCATCGTGATCGGCGACGACCTCCTTCGTCGGGACGAGGGGCTCGATCGCCGTGTGATAGCGGTCCATCGCATCACCCAGGAGCGCGAGGTACTGCACGGTCTGGCTGGTGACGAGCATGAGGGCCTCACCGGTGGGATCGGCACCACCTTCCGCGACGATCCGGCGAACGCCGTCCTCGACCGCACTCTGGTACTCGAACGAAAGCGACTGGGACTCATCGACATACGCGTCCGTATGCCGCTCCATGGAGGCGATGTAGTCCTCGAGAGAGGGCGACGCGCTGCACGCGACAGTCAGGAGCGCCGCGACGACACCCAAAGGCACGAACCGATGTGCCCGGCGCGCACGCTCGCGGGTCACGGGCGAACCGTCGCGGCTCGGAACTGGGTCTCGAAGAGGTGCGAGTACAGGCCACCCGACGTGACAAGCTCATCATGGTGTCCGATCTCGACAACGCGGCCGCCGTCGATGACGACGATGGTGTCGGCGTTGAGGACCGTCGAGAGCCTGTGTGCGATCACGAGGGAGGTGCGATCGGTCATGATGCCCTCGAGGGCGTCCTGCACGAGGGCTTCCGAGCGGGCATCGAGGTGTGACGTTGCCTCGTCCAGGATGAGGATCGACGGGTTCTTGAGGATCACACGCGCGATCGCTATCCGTTGCTTCTCTCCGCCTGACAGCCGGTATCCCCGCTCCCCCACCCTGGTGGCGAGCCCCTCCGGGAGCTTCTGGATGAACTCGAGGATGTTCGCGGCCTGCGCAGCTGCGAGGATCTGATCGGTCGTCGCGCTGGGATCGGCGTACTGCAGGTTCGCCTCGATCGTGTCGTGGAACAGGTACGTGTCCTGCGTCACGACGCCCACGGCGCGAGCGATGCTGTCGGGTGCGAGGTCCCGGACATCGACACCGTCGATGCTCACGACACCCCGGGACGCGTCGTAGAGCCGGGGAACGAGGTACGTGATCGTGGTCTTGCCGGAACCGGAGGGACCAACGAGCGCCACGGTCCTTCCGGGCTCGATCGTGAAGCTGACGTCCTCGAGCACCCAACCGGACGACGCGCGCATGGATGCCTCATCGGCGACGCCGCTGTCACCCCACCCGAATCTTCGCACCGACTCGAGGCCGGAGTCCCGGGTCGTGTCGTAGCTGAACCAGACCCCATCGAAGCAGACCCGACCCTCGACACTCTCGAGCGTGACGGGACTGGTCGGAGCTGGAACGTCGACAGGGAGGTCGAGCACCTCGAATACCCGTTCGAACGAGACGAGGGATGTCGTGAACTCGACCCTCGCATTCGCGAGGGCTGCGAGCGGGCCGTACAGGCCGGCGAGGTATGCGCTGAGGGCGACGATGGTGCCGATCGTGATCGTGCCGTTGATGACCATGACGGCGCCAAGCCAGAACGTCACCGCGGTGCCGAGGGCCGACACGAGGCCGAGGGCCATGAAGAACCAGCGGCCGATGACGGCCTGCGTGATCCCGAGATTTCGGACCTTCCCGGCACGGGTACTGAACTGACCGGACTCATACGTCGATCTTCCGAACAGCTTCACGAGCAACGCGCCCGACACGGACAGGGTCTCTTGCATCATGCCCGTCATGTCGGCGTTCGCCTCCATCTGGGTTCGACGAACGACGCGAAGGCGCTTGCCGACCTGACGGGACGCGATGATGAACAGCGGGAGGATGGACACCGCGAGCAGGGTGAGGCGCCACTCGAGCCTCACCATGATGAAGAGCGTCGCCACTACGGCGAACACGTTCGATACGAGGGTGACGAAGGTGCTCGAGACGGCCTGTTGCGCCCCCACGACGTCCGAGTTCAGCCGTGACATGAGCTCGCCGGTCTTCGTGTTCGTGAAGAAACCGAGCGACATCGACTGGAGGTGGTCGAACAACTCCCTCCGCAGGTCGTAGATGATGCCCTCACCCATCTGGGCGGTTGCGCGCCGCTGATAGACGCCAACCACACCGTTGATGAGCGGCACAGCCACCATCGCGATTCCGAGCCATGTCACGAGCACCAGATCCTCGGCCGGGATGGCGTCGTCGATGAGTGTTCGCATGAGCAGTGGCGGGGCGAGGGACAGGATCGTGATGACCACGATGGTCATGAGGACGTACACGAGCTGGCGACGGTACGGGCGCGCATAGCCGAGCACCCTCGAGAGCAGCACCCTGTCCACGTCAGGGGACACCGACTCGTCGTGGCGCATGAACGCGCCGAAGCTTCCGGGATGCATCCCCGCACGATAGGGAGCGCCCTCTTGCTGTTCAGCGACCTGTTCAGCAACCACGGTCGGCAGGCCAGGTCAGCAACCCAGGTCGAGGACCCGTTCAGCGACTTGGCGGAACGAGGCCTACAAGCGCGACCGACGACTCGGTCCTTCCAGTGCGAGGCAGCTCAGCGACTTGGCGGAACGAGGCCCACAAGCGCGACCGACGACTCGGCCGTTCCAGTTCGACGCCAGCTCAGCGACTTGGCGGAACGAGGCCTGCAAGCGCGACCGACGACTCGGCCGTCTCGGTGCACAGCTCGTCGGAGACCTCTGACCGGCAGAACAGCTCGTAGCGGTGGCCGGACTCGGTCCAGCCGACACTCACACCTTCGGGCACGACCACGCTGGTGATCTCGGAACGTGCGGCTGGGACATCCTCCGACGCCCTGCCAACACGGAGAACGCCGATCTGGGCGGATGTCGATCGATACGGTTCCTCGGTCCACAGGCCGAACGCCGCCGAGGTGTCGATGTCGAGGGTTCCGGTCGTGGAGTTGTAGACCAGCTGGCTCGTCACCCATCGGACCTGTTGCGGAACGAGGGACGGGAACATGAGAGCGGGAAGCGCGCTCGCGATCTCACGTCGAGCGGATTGGACGAATCGACTGCCGAGCTGCCTCTCCCACACCGCCGCCACGACCTCCGACGGCTCGCCGGTGAATTGCGGCTCGATGTCGTCGTTGAACCAGAGGACATCTGCGGCACGCACGAGTCCCTCGTCCTCACCGCCTGCCGCCACCGCAACGAGGGTCGTCGTGGTCGTCGTGTTCCCCGCGACGATGCCGCGAGTGCGGTCCCCTACGCCATCGAGCAGCCCTGCATCCCCACAAGCCCCGAGGGTGAGGCCGACCAGGACGGCGGTGAGTGTGATCGTGCGTTTCACCATCGAAGGATGGCACGGATCCCCCGTAACCGGCACAACCTACCCTGCCGAGATGACCTCCACACTCGATGTACTTCGCGAGCATCACACAGGCGATGGACCTCTCGACACGGCCGTTTCGAGGGCGATCCTCCACCGGGTCAACGAGGGCGAGCTCGGTGAGACCCTCGAGGTCGGCGCCCCACACCACATCGCGGCGTTCGGCAAGCACGACACCCTCACGGCGGGCTTCGACACGGCGGTCACCATCGCGGAGGGCCACGGATACGACCCGACCATCCGCATCGCCGGGGGTCGTGCGGTCGTGTTCTCGCCCACGATCGTGCGCTTCGCATGGACGATCCCTTCAGAGGACCCGGCGAGAACGATGCACGAGCGGTTCCGTGTGCTCGCCAACGGCGTGGTGAGCGCCCTCGCGTCGCTTGGCATCACGTCGGCGATCGGTGAGATCCCGAACGAGTACTGCGCCGGCGAGTACAGCGTGAGCGTCCTGGGCGCTCGCAAGGTCATGGGGGTGGGCCAGCGCCTCTCGCGATCCGCAGCACAGATCGGCGGCATGATCGTCGTGGCGGATCCCGACGACATCAACACCGTGCTCGTACCGATCTACGACGCCCTCGGCGTCCGGATCGATCCCTCGGCGACGGGTTCGCTTGCCGACGTCGCATCCGTCACCGTTGACGACGTCCTTGACGCACTGACCGCCGCACTTGCACGCGGCCGAGCCACACGGATGGCCGTGCCGGATCCATCGACGCTGGACCTCGCTCGCCACCTCCGTCCCGACCACGACCCTGCGCATTTGCAGACGCGTCGGTGACCCCCGAGACTCGGCACATGCGATTCCTCATCATCAACGGCCCGAACCTCAACCTGCTGGGTACGCGGGAACCCGAGACCTACGGTCTCGAGACCCTCGACGACCTCGCCGGTCAGTGGCGGCGACGCTGTTCGGCCCTGTCGATCGGAATCGAGTCGTTCCAATCGAACCACGAGGGCGCCATCATCGACTACATCCAGGCCGAGGCCGGACGGTCCGACGCCGTCATCATCAACCCGGCTGCCCTCAGCCACACGTCGTATGCCATCCACGACGCCATCCTCGCCGTGGACAAACCGACGGTCGAGGTGCACATCTCGAACATCCACGAGCGAGAGCCGTGGCGTCGCACGTCGGTGACCGCCCCTGCGGCGGACCTCGTGATCGTCGGTCGAGGAACGATCGGGTATCTCAATGCGATCGACCACCTCTGGGCATCGCTTTCCTCGCCACCGACCATCGAACGCTACGGCGAGGACGAGGACCACGTGTTCGAGTTCCGTGGACCGTCGAACTCGCGCGGAGTCGTGATCCTCATCCACGGCGGCTTCTGGCGCTCGAACTGGGCGCGCGACATCATGGATCCCCTCGCCGTCGAGCTCCATCGCGCCGGATTCGCGACGGCCAACATCGAGTACCGCCGGGGCCCTCAATCGTTCGAGACCTCAACCGGTGACGTCTCCGCCGCCGTCGACGCGGTCATCGCCCATGCCGGCACCCACGAGGTGCCGGCGGACAATCT
>DATHUV010000109.1:0-2946 GCA_035461905.1 Acidimicrobiia bacterium
CACTTCGTTCGCCCGTCCCCCCCAAGAGTCTCGATGTCTCGCACGTGAGCTGACCGTCTGAGAGCTCGAACCCCAGCTCTCAGGCAGGAGACTGCCGATCACGCAGTGATCGGACTCCGCATCTGTAGGGAGGACGACGCCTTACTCAATCTCGTCCCCCTTTCTTGAAGGGGGACGGAAGAGGAGCGAAGCGACGATGCAGGGGGATCCTGTCCGAAGACTCACGCCCGGCCGGTTCTCACTGCGTGCTCGCAGGCTCGCGGACCCCCCTGGCTCACTTCGTTCGCCCGTCCCCCCTGAAGGGAGGACGAAGCAGCGGAGGGGGGGGATTCGAACCCAAAGGTCTTGCCGCAGGCATCACGGTGACCCTTCCAAGGCACGGCTCGGTGCCTACCTTGAGTGGGACACATCGAAACGTATCGGATCGCGTCTCACGCGGACTCTCTCGAGTCAACGCTCGCGTTTGCGGAGGGGGAGGGATTCGAACCCTCGGGACCCCGAAAGGCCCACCGGTTTTCGAGACCGGCACATTCGTCCGCTCTGTCACCCCTCCGGAGCACGGGGATTGTACCGACGGCGGTGGCGAGACCACTTCGGGATCTCCGCTGGAGGACTTGATCGCCTTCGGCGTCGTGACAACACCGAAGTCGGGTAGCGTTGGCGTCTCACCCATCTCGACTGACGGAGACCTCCATGCCTATCGCGACACCGGACCAGTACAACGCCATGCTCGATGCCGCGAAGGCGGGTAGGTTCGCCTTTCCGGCGATCAACATCTCGTCGTCGGAGACCCTCAACGCAGCGCTGCGCGGGTTCGCCGAAGCGTCCTCGGATGGCATCATCCAGGTGAGCCATGGTGGCGGCTCCTTCGCATCCGGCTCCTACGTCAAGTCGATGGCCCTCGGCGCCCAAGCGCTTGCCGAGATGGCCCACCTCCTTGCTGACGAGTACCCGGTCCTGATCGCGCTCCACACCGACCACTGCCAAGCCGACAAGGTCGACACGTTCATCCGCCCCCTTCTCGATGTGACGAGGGAACGCAAGGCCGCGGGTCTCATGCCCCTCTACCAGAGCCACATGTTCGACGGTTCGGCGATAGACCTCGACGCCAACCTCACGATCAGCGAGCAGTTGCTCGAGGAGATGCGTCAGCTCGACGTGATCCTCGAGGTCGAGGTCGGCGTTGTCGGGGGCGAGGAGGACGGCGTTTCCGCCGAGGGCTCTCCTTCGGAGAAGCTCTACACGACGAACGAGGATCTCCTGCTCACCGCCGAGCGCCTCGGTCTGGGCGAGAACGGCAGGTACATGCTTGCGGCGACGTTCGGCAACGTCCACGGTGTCTACAAGCCCGGCAACGTGAAACTGCGCCCGGACGTCCTGCGTGACGGCCAGGCCGCAATCGCCGAGGTCCATGGCGCCGATGCCTCCTTCGACTACGTGTTCCACGGGGGATCCGGATCGGAGATCCAGGACATCCACGATGCCATCGACTACGGCGTCATCAAGATGAACATCGACACGGACAACCAGTACACGTTCACTCGTCCGATCGCCGACCACATGCTCACCAACTACGAGGGTGTTCTGAAGGTCGACGGCGAGGTCGGCGACAAGAAGGTGTACGACCCGCGGTCGTACCTCGGCAAGGCCGAGGCCTCGATGGCGGGCGGTGTCACGGATGCGTGTGCCACCCTTCGCTCAGCCGGACGGAGCCTTCTCTCGTAGGGGTGACCGGACCGCGACCCCTCGACTTCTGCCGGGGCAAACGGGCAGCGAATTCCTCAGTCTGAGAGTGTACAATTAGGCGCGCCTGAAGAAATGTCCTTCAGAAGGTGAGTCATGCCTAAACCTAAGGCGCTCGGCCGAACACTCGGCGATGCCGTCATCGGTGAGACGGTGTCGATCGCCGGGTATGCCGACAGGAAGCCCGCGCGGCGGCTCATCTCCCTCGGTCTCGTGCCTGGTGCTTCCATCACCGTCGTGCGTCGAGCTCCCCTCGGTGATCCGACGGAGTACGCCGTGAGGGGAAGCCGAATAGCGATCCGCCGATCCGAGGCCTCCACGATCCTCGTCGTTGACCCATGAGCGCCCCGGAGCCCACACCCGACTTGCTCGTCGCTCTTGTCGGGAACCCCAACACCGGGAAGTCTTCGATCTTCAACGCCTTGACGGGATTCCATCAGCATGTAGCGAACTGGCCGGGAAAGACGGTCGAGGTGGCCCATGGCGACGTGGACATGGCAGGCGCCCGAGTCCGTCTGGTCGACCTGCCCGGCACGTACAGCCTCGACGGCTCGTCACCCGAGGAGGAGATCACCCGCAACTACCTCGTATCGGGCGATCCGGATGCCGTGGTGATCGTTGTCGACGCGACGAACCTCGAACGGAACCTGTACCTCGCTGTCCAGGTCCTCGAGGTCGGTTTACCCGCCGTCATCGCACTCACGATGGTCGACGTGGCGACGTCCCGTGGACTCGAGGTGGATGCGCACGTCCTGGCCGACCGTCTCGGTGTCCCGGTCATCCCGACAGCAGCGCGCCAAAGGAAGGGGCTCGGTGGGGTGCTCGACGCCATCATCCCGCTCGCCCTCGCGGACTCGGTCAGATGATGCTTCACGTCGACTACGGAACCCGTATCGAGGAAGCGATTGCCCAACTCGAGCAGGCCATCAGGAACGACGAGGCGTTGACCGTCCACTACCCGGCTCGGTGGCTCGCCGTCAGCCTCCTCTCTCGTGACCAGAGCATCGACGAGGACATCAGCACGTCAACGTCGGCACCGAGGATCCTGGAACTCCGGGACACCCTCTGTCGCGGCCTCAGCAGCGCGGGCATCGACGTCGCCTTGATCGTCGCAGGGAGGCGGTACGACATCGCGCACGACGCCACGATCGCCGCAACCGTCACCGAAGCCACCAGCGCACGATCGATGACCGACCGGATCGA
>DATHUV010000110.1:0-16218 GCA_035461905.1 Acidimicrobiia bacterium
GCGGTCCCCGACACGGAAGGGCCTGCGGAAGACGACATATGCCCACCCAGCGAGGTTGAGGAACACATCGGCGAGGGCGATGGCGATACCTGCCGACAACAGCCCGAGGAACGTCGCAAGATCGTCCACGAACGGCAACCAGATGAATACCAGCGACACCACGACCACGACGGTTGCGACGTAGGTCAACGTCTTCTTGGCGCGGAACTGCAACTCGGTGTCGGTGACGCGCCTCGATACCAGGATCGCGCCCACGTAGCGCAGCACGAGCACCACGATGATGACGATCAGGGTCGACAGCGTCCGAGAGGCGAGGGGACCGATGTCGAGGTAATCCGCCATCATCGAACGGTCGCGTTGCGGTGCCTGTCCATGCGGCCACGGTACCGAACCTGTCCCAGTACGTTGAGGATCGGCGCTACCTTTCCCTCAACGGACCCTCTCATTGCCTCTTCCCTTGGTCCGTACCGATACGTGACACACACCGACACCCACACGCCTACCGACACCGTCACGG
This sequence comes from Acidimicrobiia bacterium, assembly GCA_035461905.1. Taxonomy (GTDB): domain Bacteria; phylum Actinomycetota; class Acidimicrobiia; order Spongiisociales; family UBA5794; genus SZUA-442. The sequence goes on from DATHUV010000110.1 coordinate 518, forward strand.
CCCCTACATCGTTCACCGATCTCGGGGTCTCCGACGACCTCATCGCCGTCCTCGAGGCGGATGGGATAACAAGTCCCTTCCCGATACAGATCCTCACCATCCCGACCGCCCTCTCGGGCGTCGACATCACGGGGAAGGCGAAGACGGGTTCCGGCAAGACCCTGGCATTCGGCATCCCCATGCTCGAACGGGTCGGCGACCCGTCCCCGCGTAGGCCACATGGCCTGATCCTCGTCCCGACACGCGAGCTCGCCGTCCAGGTGACGAAGGCGCTCGAACCGCTCCTCGCTGCCAGGAACAAGACATGCGTCGCCGTCTACGGTGGCGCGTCGATGCCGACCCAGGTCGATGCACTGAAGGCCGGAGCCGCCATCGTGATCGCGACGCCCGGCCGCCTCCTCGACCTGATGGAGCGAAAGGCACTCGACCCGAGGGACGTCTCGATCGTGACCATCGACGAAGCCGATCAGATGGCTGACATGGGCTTCATGCCCCAGGTCAGGGCGATCATGGCGCAGCTCCCCGAGATTCGACAGACGTTCCTGTTCTCGGCGACCCTCGACATGCAGGTCACCGAGATCATCGAGCGATACATGAAGGACCCCGTGGTCTTCGAGGTCGACTCGCCGACCGAGACGGTCGACACGATGGAGCACCGCTTCCTCAAGGTCCACTACATGGACAAAGCGAAGGTGCTGGCGGAGATCAGCCGCCACAACGACCGCGTCCTCGCCTTCACAAGGACGAAGGCAGGCGCCGACCGCCTCGCTCGCGACCTCAAGGAGCTCGGCGTCTCGTGCGCGCCCATCCACGGCGACCTCCCCCAGAACAAGCGCGAGGAATCGCTCGCTCGGTTCACGGAGGGGAAGATCGCGATTCTGGTTGCGACCAACGTCGCAGCCCGGGGGCTCCACATCGACGGCGTAGACGTCGTCGTCCATTACGACCCACCGGACGACCCCAAGACCTACCTCCACCGGAGCGGTCGAACCGCCAGGGCCGGCGAGGAAGGTCTCGTCGTGACCATGGTCGAATGGGACCAGGTCAACGAGGTCCTCGGGATCCAGCGTAGAGCGGGCCTCAACGTCCCGATCATCAAGATGTTCTCGAACGACGAGCGGCTCGCCGACCTCTTCGCTTGGGAGCCCCCTTCCGACGAGGTTCCCTTCAAGGAGAAGGCATTGAAGCGCCGCAAACGCGGTGGCTTCTCCCGCTGAGAGCCGCCGCTCGCCCAGCCCTCGAATAGGCTCGAGAACATGGACTCGAGTGTCCCGGTTCTCATCACTGAGGCAACCGCAGCCGATGTCGACGCCTTCGCTCGATTCCTAAATGAGGTATGGACGGAGGCTGGCCCCGACGCTCCCGGATTCGCAGGGGTCACCGACGCCGTGATGACGGAGCTGACGGCGCGCGACGCCATGCTTGCTCGCCTCGAGGATCCGGATCGCGATGTGTTCCTCGCGAGAGAGGGTGATCGTGTGGTTGGTTTCGCCGCGACACGTTCCATGGGCGACGAGGTTGTCGAGCTCGCTGGCATCATCGTGGCTCCCTCGGCGAAATGTCGCGGCGTGGGGGCGGCACTCGTTGAAGCCGCACGTCTCCGAGCAGTGGCCAACGGGCACTCGACGATGATGGTGCGAACGGAGATCACCAACGAGGGGGCGCTCGCCTTCTACCGGCACCGGGGCTTCACCCCGGTCCGCACAACCGTCGAGGACGTCGACGGGGTAGCGGTCGATGTGTGGGAGCTCGAGGCGCGCCTCACCTGAGAGTCACACCTGTGCTCATCAGCACACCGAGCCATCATCCTCGAGGTAGCAGGCGTCGGCTTGGAACTTCCTCCATTGCCCGAGGAAGTGGCGTAGTTCAACGAGGTAGCCGTCGAGGTCGCTGGCTCCGATCCACCGGTCGCCGTCCCTGATTGCGGGGAGGTCGACCGGCGTCGTTCCTGGGGCCGAGGTCGTCCACCGATAGGCGACGACGAGATCGTCGAGGGATCGGCGAACCTCGTCGGCGCGTGCGCCGGCATCCGGTGCCACGTGCAGTTCGATCATGAGAAGTGGACTCCCATCACTTCGAAGGCTCCTGCGGGTGGCGATGAACACTGATTCCTGTCACACCCCGAGGATACGGTACCCACGGACCCCCACCGCGTAGGCGGCGGCACGTGAGGCACGGTCGCCGGTGTCCGAGGCACGGGAAGTGGTCGACCCTTCACGGGTACCATCGGCGAACCCAGCAAGGAAGGACTCCCCGTGGCCAAGCAGTACCCCTCCGCCCCTGACCTCACGATCGACCTCGCCAAGGCCTACTCGGCGGTCATCCACACGAGCGTCGGGGACATCTCCGTCGACCTCTACGGCTCCGATGCACCCCAGACGGTCAACAACTTCGTGTTCCTCGCGCGCGATGGCTACTACGACGACGTGATCTTCCACCGCGTGATCAAAGGGTTCATGATCCAGGGCGGCGATCCCACGGGAACGGGAACGGGCGGTCCCGGGTACAAGTTCAGGGACGAGCTCGGCCACTCGCGATCGAAGTACACGAGGGGTACGCTCGCCATGGCGAACGCCGGGCCGAACACGAACGGCTCGCAGTTCTTCGTGATGCATGCCGACTATGGATTGCCGAACCAGTACTCGATCTTCGGCGAGGTGACGGAAGGCATGGACGTGGTCGACACGATCGCCGAGGCTCCGACGGGTGCCCAGGATCGACCGCACGATCCGGTGAGGATCACCGGCATCGACATCACCGAGTCATGAGCCGGACTCCGACGACGACCCTCCGGGGGGTGGTCGTCGAGGACCTCGACACCTTCTTCGCCCACATGCAGGACGCCGAAGCCGTCTGGATGGCCGCGTTCACACCACCCGACCCGACCGATCGATCCGCATTCGACGCCCATTGGAATCGCATCCTCGGCGACGCGACCGTCCTCGCACGCTCGATCGTCACCGACGGGGCCGTAGCGGGCCACATCGCGAGCTTCGACATGCTCGGCGACAGGGAGATCACCTACTGGATCGATCGTGACCTTTGGGGCAGGGGGGTCGCCACGGCGGCACTCCGAGCGTTCCTCGACGCCGAGGTCACGAGACCGCTCCATGCACGTGCGGCAGCGGACAACATCGGGTCACTGACCGTCCTCGAACGGTGCGGATTCGTCAGGGTCGGCACCGACAGGGGGTTCGCCACTGCACGCAACACCGAGATCGAGGAGGTCGTGATGCGCCTCGATGCCCCTCAGGGTCGCGACAGGAGCTGATCGGTCGGGGCGAACTCGTCGCGCAGCACGCGCGCCTGTCCAGCCCAGGCTCGGGCATCGGTGTCGACGAGGACCACCTCACCGTCCGTGACGGTTTCCGTGATGCGACGATGGTCGATCGGGCTGGTGCTTCCGACGAGGATGAAGTTTCCTCCGCGGCCCCCCGCGAGGTACGCCTCCGGTGCGACCACGGCGACGTGATCGAAGACGGCGCCGAGCGTTGCGAGCTCAGCCCTCACGAACTCGAGCGGAGGATGGTCGATCACGTTGAGGACATACAGGCCGTCGGTCGTGAGCTTCGAGGCGAGTTCGGCGACGAACTCTCGTGTGGTCAAATGCCACGGGACCGACCTTCCGCTGAAAGCATCACCGACAATCGCGTCGAACGTGCCATCGTCCAGCGTGCGAGAGGACAATCGCGCATCACCGACGAGGGTCTCGAGCCATGGGCCTTCGATGAGGCCGAGCTCGGTGACTGCGATCGCGGGAAGTTCACCGTCGATCTCCATCACGACGGCCGATGCGTCCGCTGTTTCGTCGTAGTACCTGGGCAGGGTGTAGCCGCCTCCTCCGATGTAGGCGACGGCCGCCGGCCCCGTCTGATGCCGGGACATGATCACTGCGTCGATGACCCGCGCATAACGGGAGCTGAGGTACGTGGGATCCTCGACATCGACGACGCTGTTGACGAAGGTGTCGAGGATCAGTGCCTTCACCGCCGGGCCCTCGTCCCGATCCACGATGAGCGCACAGGAATAGGCGGTTTCGTAGTCGCACGGTGCTGCGATCGCCGCGGATCCCATGGCACTGACTGCGAACACGACGATCGCGCCGATGATCGGCGCACGGCCCATCGGCAGAGTCAGGATGATTCCGAGGACGAGGAGGACGGCGCCGACGACCCATGTGATCGGTTGGCTCGGGATTGCCGCGACGAGGAAGAACCCTGTGATGAACGTGCCGAAGATGGCGCCTGCCGTTCCGATGGCCGAGAGCTGGCCCACGACTGCACCCGTCGTGTCGAGGGAGTGGAGGAGGAGCTTCGCAGCGATCGGTGTGATGGTCGACAGTACGACCGCGGGTAGGAAGAAGCCGATGGCTGCGAGCGAGATGATCGCTGCTGGCGACTCACCCGCTGCTGAGGGCCCGACCACGTAGACCAGGGCCGGTGAGAGGACTGCGAGGACAGCTCCTGCCATCACGGCGGGACCGAGGAGAGTCTCGGGATCGTATCGGTCAGCGAGTCGCCCGCCTGCCCAGGCACCGAGGGCGATTGCGGCGAGGATCGTTCCGATGATCCCCGTGAAGGTCTGGAGGCTCACACCGACATAGGGAGCGAGGATGCGGCCGGCGACGATCTCGAGGACGAGAACCGCCGCGGCGGAGACGAATACGGTCACGGCGATCAGCCATCGATGCATGGCGTCAGTCTGGTCGCATCCGTCAAGTCAGGCGAGCCTGGGGCTCACGAGGCCTTGCGACGGTCGCGGTCCCTGATCCTCCGTCGGAGGCGCCTGCGCTCGGCGGCATCGAGACCGCCCCACACACCGGCGGACTGGTTGGTCGCCAGCGCATACTGGAGGCAGGCTTCGCGCACCGGGCATTCAGCGCAAATCGACTTGGCCTGAGCGGTTGCTTCCGGATCCTCCTCGGAGACCGGGAAGAAGATGTCACTGTTCACACCTGAGCAGGCGGCTTCACCCCGCCAGTTGACATCCGGCTCCCACATCAGGTCGCTCAAAGTCAGCACGTGTTGGGTTTCCTCTCTCCTTGGCCTTCACAACGATTCGGGGCCGACACCTATTCCGGATGTCGCAACCCGCAATGCCGTTGATATGCCCGGTTTCTCGTCCTCACATACCCGACGATCCGAAACCCTGCTTCGTGTCATCGCTCGTCCACTGGACCGACGACGTGACCGAGACGACGCCTTCCACACGATTCGCCAGTTCCTCCAGGAGCCTGGCCTCGGTGAGGGTTGGGACGGAGCCACTGATCGACACTGCCCCGTCGACGACCTCGATCCTGATGTCGGCATCGTGGAGCTGGAGCACCCCGAGTGCGACATCCTCGTAGACCTCGTCGCGAAGTGCATCATCCGGACGAGCGAACACGGCCATGACGTCGGCCCTCGAGATGATGCCCTCGAGTTTCCCGTCCGGAAGCACCACCGGCAGACGTTTGACCCCCAACTCGGACATCTTTCGGGCGGCCTCGGTGACCGTGGAGCCACGATCGATCGTATGGGGCGTCTTCGTCATTGCGTCGGACACGGTTCGGGCCTGCATCGGCTCGGATTCACCGAACACGCTCGCGAGCAGCCTTCGCCTCTGACGGCCCCAAGATCGGTTCGCCTCCGCGGTGACGAAATCCGCCTCGGTGATGATGCCAATGACCCGACGATCGTCGTCGACGACGGGAATTCCGCTGATTCCTCCCCGGACCATCATCGTCGCGGCCTCCTTGAGCGCCGCATCCGGCCCGATCGTCATCACTTCGGTCGTCATCACGTCGCCGACCTTCATCGACGGACCTCCTGTGTCGTTGTCGCTGCAAAGGCTAGATGCTCGGCGGTGACTTGACCAGACGCACGAATGCTCGAACCACGGACGGGGTACCGTTACGCTTGTCGAGCCAGTGTTCATGCCTGTTCCGAACGGGGTAGAGAGTGTCTTTGAAGGTCATCCACCAGGGCAACGAGAACGTCGTTGACGATGTCGCGACGGCGCTCATCGGGTCCGACGCGTCAGCGACGGTACGGATCGTCAGGCCAGGCATCTCCCGGCGTCATGCCGTCATCTCTTTCGATGGCTCCGCCTGGAAGATCGAGGACGCAGGCTCCCGCAATGGGACCTTCAAGGACGGGAAGCGGATCCAGACGCTTGCCATCGATGGACCGACGACGCTGTACCTCGGTCATCCGACGGATGGCGAGGCAGTCTCACTGGTACCGATGGCTCCCGACCGGTCCTCGGGTTCGGACCCGGTCGATGCGCCATTCGACCTTCCGGCGAAGCCTCCCGTGGTTGCGCCCGCTTCCCAGCCCACAGCCCGGAGGCAGGCCGCTCCCCCATCGCCGAGGCCGCAGGCCAGCCAGACGGTCGTTCAACCGACCTCCGGCCCGACGTCGACCGACGTCGAACTCGCCCAGTTGACAGCCGCGATACGCGATCAGATCTCTGCCGTGAAGGGCCTGACGTGGTCGGTGTGGGCAATGATCGCGGTCACAGCGGCCCTGATCGTCCTCACGCTGTTCGTCGGCATCCTCAGCAACTGACGACCTGATCCGTCCGGGCGCGTACTTCTGGCCGCCGCGTGGAGCTCGTCAGCTCTCGCCGTTGTCTGCCTCGCGCAGGAACCGGGTCACTTCATCCGCCAGCTCATCCGCGGTTGGAAGGTCGTCGGGGAACGTGGCAGTGTTCCCGACGCTGAGTTCGAGCCCTTCGACGAAGTCCCGTGCATCCTCTCGCTGTTCGAGGATGTCGTCGAGGCGCGTGATCTGGACTGCGGCGTCAGCAGCGAGCTCCGAAAGATCGAACGACACTCCGAGATGCTCGGACGTCCTTGCCAGCAGAGTGACAATGGCCGGGCTGTAGGGTCTCCCCACGTACTGGGGCACCTGGGCCCAATACCCGATCGCTGGTACGTCGACATCCTCGATCGCCGTTCGGAACACGGTTCCCGCTGACGCCGGCACCACGATGTCGTCCATGAGCATCTCGTCCCCCGGGAGGAGCAGTCGGGGGTCCGACGCGGTGCAGAACACGGCCGCATCCATCGCATGCCGGACGGGTGCCGGTACCGACCCGAGCGTGACGAGTTTGACGACTCCCAGGTGCTGAACGAGGTCGGCGAGGGCGTCCGAGATCGACGACCATGCGTAGTCCGGCTCGCTTCCCACCATCACGAGGACGTCCTTCCCACCGGGCCTGGTGTGGACGATGTCCATGCGGGGCCATGTGAGGGACCGCACCTCTCCTGCGGACAGGCGGAGCACCGGACGGTTCGACCGGTAGTCGAAGATCGCATCCGGATCGAACGTGACAACCGGCTGGCCGTCCTCGGCGAGCCAATCGGCTGCGTCGGAGGCAGCGGACGCGGCATCCCCCCACCCGGCGAGGCCCATGACCATGATCGGATCGACCATCACGGGCGGTGGCGTGATCGAGTACAGCGGCATCCGATCAGCCTACCGGGACGATCAGGTATCAGGGCACTAGAGGTAGACGCCGTTGCCGTCGCCTGCTGATGCCTGCTGTTCGAGTGCCTTGCGCTGCCGCATCCGGTCGAGCTGCGCCGTCGCGGCCATCTGCTGGGTGATGAGGGATGCCTGGATGCCATGGAACAGACCCTCGAGCCAGCCGACGAGCTGCGCCTGGGCGACCCTCAATTCCGCCTCCGAGGGCCTGTCGGTGATCGGTACGAACACCGCGTCGAGTTCGTCGACGAGGTCATCGGATAGGACGTCCTTGAGCTCGTCGAGGGACCGCTGATAGATGCTCACGAGCCTCTTTCGACCGGCATCGTCAAGGGCTGCCTCCCTGACCTCATCGAGCATCGCCCGAGTCATCGAGGCGATGCGGATCAACTTCGACGGCTCACTGACCGAGGGCTGGGTCGGAGCTTGCGCGTCATCCTCGGGATCCACGATCTCCGGGGTCAAGGGCTCTGCAAGGTCCGATTCGTTCGACTCCATGCTCCGAGGATACGTCGGCCACGGTGTCGACGCGACCGGTACGCTGGCTCCACATGGGTTCACACACGGCGCCACCCCTAACCGAGGATGTCAGGGCAACGGGTCGACGATGGCCGCGGCGGGTCGCGTGGGGGCTGTTCGTGGTCGTGGTCGTGGCGATGCTCATCCTCGTCCTGTTCACACGCTTTTCGGTGCGCAGGGCATTCCCCCAGACCGAGGGCGCCATCCGGATCGAAGGCCTCAGCTCCGGGGTCGAGGTGATCAGGGACTCGATGGGCGTACCCCACATCTACGCCGACACCGTTGAGGACCTCTTCCTCGCCCAGGGATTCGTGCATGCCCAGGACCGGTTCTTCCAGATGGACTTCTGGCGGCACATCTCCTCCGGCAGGCTCGCGGAGATGTTCGGTTCGAGCCAGGTGGAAACGGACACGTTCCTCCGGACACTCGGATGGGGGGCGCTTGCGGAGCGACAGTACACAGCCGAGACGGATGAGGTGAGGTCGATCCTCGATGCCTATGCGCTCGGTGTCAACGCGTACATCGCGCAACGATCGCCTGCGGAGCTCGGCTTCGAGTACACGATCATCGACGTGCTCAACCGTGGATACGACCCGGAACCCTGGACGGCGCCCCAATCCCTGGCGTGGGGAAAGGTGATGTCGTGGGATCTCGGCGGGAACATGGAGAATGAGATCGAACGTGCCATGGCCCTCGGTTCGATGCCTGCTGAGCGCGTTGCCCAGCTGTTCCCCCCGTACCCGGGAGATCGGCACCCCTTCATCATCCCCGACGCCACGGGGTCCGCGACAGCCAGGGAAGCGGTCCTCTCGATCCCTGACGGCGCGCTGCCGGGCCTCGAAGCGGCGCTGGGCGCTGTTCGCACCCTCCAGGAGGTGACCGGTGGAGGATCGGACACCGGCATCGGGTCGAACTCGTGGGCGGTGTCGGGCCTGCACACGCCGACCGGGGCACCGTTCCTGGCGAACGACCCCCACCTCGCGAACCAGATGCCGTCGATCTGGTATCAGGTCGGCCTGCACTGTCGCGAGGTCGGACCCGAGTGCCCGTTCGACGTCGCCGGATTCGGATTCCCCGGTGTTCCCGGCGTCGTGATCGGCCACAACGCGCACATCGCCTGGGGTGTCACGAACACCGGCCCAGATGTGCAAGACCTCTACATCGAGAAGATCAACCCTGACGATCCCATGCAGTACGAGTATCGGGGGGAATGGCTCGACATGGATGTTCGCACGGAGACCATCTCGGTCGGAGGTGGCGACTCGGTCGAGGTCACCGTTCGTTCCACCATCCACGGGCCGATCATCTCCGACTCATACGGGCCGCTCGAAGACTTCGGCGTGTCAGGCGTAGAACGGCCGGATCCGTACGCAATCGCCCTGCGATGGACTGGTCTCGATGATGTCCCGTCGATCGCAGGACCGATCCTCGGGATCAACGTCGCTTCGAACTTCGAGGAGTTCCGCGACGCCGCCAGGTCGTTCAACGTTCCCGCACAGAACCTGCTGTACGCCGACACGGAGGGGAACATCGGGTATCAGATGCCTGGGGACGTCCCGATTCGCACGTCCGGGGATGGCACCTACCCGGTCCCCGGATGGACCGGAGACCACGAATGGTCCGGTTTCATCCCGTTCGAGGACCTCCCATGGAGCTACAACCCCGATTCGGGGTGGATCGTCACGGCGAACAACGCGGTCATCGACGATTCATACGGGTACCTCATCACACAGGACTGGAGCCGCGGCTACCGTGCCCGAAGGATCGTCGACCTCGTGACGTCGAACCTCGGCATTCCGCTCGATGCCCATCGGATCATTCAGTACGACAGCTACGACCTGAGCGCCTCCTACCTGCGTCCCTTCGTCGTCGCGGCGGTCGACTCGTCGACGTCGGCCCTCGACGACACCGCAGTCGAGGTGCTCGAGGCCCTCGTCTCATGGGACCTCCAGAACTTCGCTGGCAGCACCGGTGCAGCCATCTGGAATGCCACGTGGCGCCACATCCTCCGCCTGACGTTCCACGACGAGGTGAGCGAGGACTTCCGGCCGGCGGGAGGGGAACGTTGGTTCGAGGTGGTGCGAAACCTCGTCGACGATCCGAACGACCCGTTCTGGGACGACGTGACGACGGGTGAGGCCGAGACGAGGGACATGATCCTCGCCGCTGCGTTCGAGGCCGCCGTCGATGAGCTCGCTTCGACCCTCGGACACGATGTCGGGACCTGGGACTGGGGAAGCATCCACACGATCTCGTTCCGCAATCAGACGCTCGGCGACTCGGGCATCGGACTCATCGAGGATCGATTCAACCGCGGACCGTATCCCGCGAGCGGATCGAAGTCCGTTCCCAACGCCGTGGGATGGGATGCCGCCGAGGGCTACGAGGTCGACTGGCATCCGTCGCTGCGAATGCTCGTCGATCTCGGTGACTTCTCGAACTCGGTCGCGATTCACGCCACCGGTCAATCCGGCCACACCGACCATCCGCACTACGACGACATGATCCCGCTGTGGCTCGCGGGTGAGACCGTCCCCTTCCTGTGGGAACGAAGCGACATCGACGCCGATGCGTCGGCTGTCCTCAACCTCACACCGTGATGCTCAGCGCCTGACGCTCACACGATGGGTGGGACACCGGTGGTACCGGAACCCTGGTCCTCAAGCGTCGACGGTGAATCGGACGGTGTTCCATCCCTCTGCCCCGTCCGGCTGGGGAGGTACAGGATCGCCGGGCTGTGTGAAGCCCGTTCCGTCGGTCGCACGGACCCGCACCGTGTGGTCGCCAGGCTCGAGATCGACGTCGCGCCTCCATTGCACCCACGCGTCACCGGACAGGGGTACCGAAAGCTCCGTTTCGATCCATGGACCGTCGTCGATGGAGACCTCGACCCTGTCGATGCCCTTCGTGGGTGCCCACGCGACGCCCGCCATCGCATACTCCCCTGCCGGGAGGGCCTCCCTACCACGGGGACGATCGATCCGGGACTGGGTCTTGATCGGGCCCTCCTTGGACCAGTTGCGGCTGATCCAGTAGCCATCGAAGGCATCCCACGTCGTCAGCTCGATCTCCTGGAGCCACTTCGTGGCGGACACGTAGCCGTACAGGCCGGGCACGACCAATCGGGCTGGGAAGCCATGGACGGCGGGAAGGACTTCGCCGTTCATCCCGATGGCCACGAGCGCATCGCGCCCGTCGAAGGCCGCCTCCGTCGGGAAGCCCGCCGTCCACCCGTCCACCGAGCGTCCGACGATCTGGTCGGCGCCTTCGCGGATCCCTGCCATGTCGAGGATGTCGCGAAGCGGGATACCGGTCCACAGGGCGTTCCCCACCAATCGGTCGCCAACCTCGTTCGACACGCACGAGAGGGTGACGTAGCGCTCGACGAGCGGCATCGCCGCCAGGTCGGCGTACGACAGCTCGACCTCGCGGTCGACCATGCCGACGACCCTCAGTGACCACTCCGAGGGGTCGACGCTCGGTACGACGAGGGCCGTATCGATCCGGTAGAACGTCGCATTCGAAATCACGATCGGTGTGAGGCCCGTCAGGTCGAAGTCGTTCTCTGGTCGCGGCGCCGCCTGACGCTCGACGGGTGTGGGAAGCACGAGTGCTGCCCTTTGTGCCTCTGCACGCGATCGGAGCCGGGAACGGCCGATGGCGATCGTGACGACGGATACCGTGGCCGCGCCGGCGAGGGCGACCATCAGTCTCCGACGCCCCATGTCGTGCGGGACGTCGTCGACGACGTCAGACGACGTCGAGCTTGTCCACTGCACGATGCCGTACCAGGTGAAGAGCCCCGCTCCCATGGCGATCAGGGTGGAGGCGATCACCGGGGCCGTCGATGCGTTCGGATCGGCCAGCTGGGCTGCGATACCCACGGCTCCTGCGATCGAGAACGCGACCACCATCGGCGCCGGGTTGGTGGCCGAGGCCTTCCCGACGAACCAACCAATCAGGAGCGACACCACGACGATGCCGATCGCGAGCACCGCCTTGTCAGCGGTTCCGAACGCAGAGATCGCGAAGTTCTTGAGCCATGACGGTGAAATGTCGATCACGAACGAGCCGATCGACGAGATTGCCGAGGGCACCGACACCCAGAGTCCCGCGAACAGCTCGGTGAGGCCAAGGCCGACGCCGACGCCTGCGACTCCGGCCCACCCGGAGCGCCGCCGTGCTGCCGCGAGGAGCGTTGCTTCGTCCATGTGTGTATTGAACCCGATCTGGGACTCAGCGTTCACGCTTTGCCGTCACGAAGGTCCTGAATTCAGCCATCGTTAAGCAGTTCAGGACCCGGTCCTTCGGCACCCAGCCCTTCCTCGCCTGGGCGACCCCCCATCGGATGTTCCCTAGCTCGGATACGTGATGTGCATCCGTGGAGACGGCGAACATGAGGTCCTTGTGGCGGAGTGCCGACCGGATCAGTGGTGCCGCGAGATCCAAGCGGTGGAGGTGGCTGTTGATCTCGATGGCCGTACCGGTTTCGGCTGCCGCTTCGAAGACTGCGTCGGCATCGAACACGGCACCGGGCCGCCGCCCGATCTTGCGTCCCGAGGGGTGTCCGATGACGTTCACCGCTGGATTCGCCATCGCGGTGAGCAGACGATTGGTCTGATCGGCCTGCGAGAGGTCGAAGTGGGAATGGATCGAGGCGACCCCGAACTCGAACGTCTCGAGGAACTCCGGGTCGTAGTCGATCGACCCGTCCGGCCCGATGTTGAGCTCCGCACCGTGGAGGATCGTGAGATCAGGTAGACGGTCCCGATGGCGTCTGATCTCGTCGAGCTCCTCGAGGACCTGCTCCCTCGACAGGCCGTTCATCCTGAGATTCTCGGCGTGGTCCGTCAACGCGACGTACTCCATGCCAGTCGCGGCGACGGTATCGAGCATGTCGCCCATGCTCGAGCGCCCATCGCCGGACCATGTCGTGTGAACGTGGAGGTCGCCACGGAGGTCTGCGATCTCGAGGGGGGCAGGAAGCACTCCACTCACTGCGGCCGAGACCTCTCCAGCGCCCTCCCGCACCTCCGGTGTGATCCACGGCAGGTCGAGGGCTGCGTAGACGTCCTCCTCCGTCCTGGACGCAATTGTGGTGTCGTCCTCCACGACCGACAGGGCGTACTCGTTGAGGGTCCACTCACGCGCCATGGCACGCTGGCGTAACTCGATGTTGTGGGACTTCGAACCCGTGAAGTACACCAGAGCGGCTCCGAACGAGTCCTCGTCGACCACCCTCAGGTCGACCTGTATCACGTCATCCATGACCACGGATGCCTTCGTCGAACCGGCACCCATGACCGTTGTGACCCCGGGGAGGGCAACGAAGGCATCGAGGACCGCCTGCGGTTCACCGGACACGGCAAGGATGTCGATGTCCCCGATCGTCTCCTCGAGTCTGCGGAGGCTCCCCGCGTAACCGATGTCGGAGCACAGACCAAGCGCCTCCAGGTCAGCGATCACGCGCCGGGCGATCTGCATGGCATCGAAGATCGGGGTGCGCGTTTCGTTCGAGTGGATCCCGAGCAGTTGGATCGCCTCAGCGATCTTGGCCTCGGACTTCGAGCCGAGGCCCGGGAGGGTGCGCAGCTGCTCTGTCTCGATCGCATGCCGCAGTCCTTCGACGTCGGTGACGCCGAGGTGCGCCTGAAGGGCGAGGACGGTCTTCGGGCCGAGACCCGGGATGCGCATCAGCTCGAGCATCGAGACGGGAAAGCGCTCCTTGAGTCGCTCTACCTTGGCGATCGAGCCGTTCTCGCGAAACTCGATGATTTTGCGTGCGGTCGAGTCACCGACTCCCTCGATCGCCGTGAGCTCCCCGAGGCTGAGGCCCGCAACGGCCTCGCTGCGCGAGGCGATCGCGTCGATGGCCCTCTCGTACGCCCTGGTCCGGAATGACTGGCTCTGGCCGTCCTCGAGCTGGGTGAACGCGACGAGTTGACGGAGTGCGGCGATGACGGCCTCGTTCGACGGTGTCATAGCGAGGCGAATATGTAGAGGACGAACATGGAGATGAGGACCAACCCTTCGATTCGTGTGATCACCTGACCGGTGAACGCGAAGACTCCGGCGATGGCGGCAACGGTGAGCATCAGCCCGATCAGGATCCACGACACCCCGATGATCGATCCCGGTCCAACGATGGCAGCCACTCCTGCCACGCCGAGCGAGTTGAAGATGTTCGAGCCGAGCACGTTGCCGAGGACGAGGTCTGAGTGGCCGCGCCGCGCACCAGCCAGCGCGGCGGAGAGCTCGGGAAGGCTCGTGCCAACCCCCGTGATCATGCCCATGAACACCATGGAGAACCCGAGTTCCATCCCGATGCCCTCAACACCGAGCAGCAGCTGCTGACCTGCGACGACGGTCGCCACGAGCGCGACGGACCCGTAGATGACCTCGACCGCAACGCTACTTCCGTCGGTGTCGATGCCCTCGATGCCTTCCCCGACGGCTTCGGGGTCGTCACGGGACCAGCGGACGAGTAGGCCAAGCGCCACCGCCATGCCCCCGACGAGGAAGAACCCCTCGACGCGTCCTGCGTAGCTACCCGCCAGCATCACAGCGAGCACGGCGACACTCACGAACATCAGCAGGCCCTCTCGGCGAATGACCCGGTGCTTGGTCGAGACCGTCGCCAACAACGCCGACAGACCGAGGACGATGCCGACGTTCGCCGTGTTCGAGGCGACCACATTGCTCATGGCAAGCGAGGTGTTTCCCTGGCTTGCGGCGAGCCCCGACACCACGAACTCCGGAACGCTCGTCCCGAACCCGACAATGACGGCCCCGATTATCACGACGGAGACGTTGAGCAGCCTCGCCACTCGTACTGCGGCAATCACGAGGCGGTCGGCCGCCACGATCAAGATGATGAGACCCGCAACGAGCCTGATGATGTCGAGTGCCACGAGGGTTCCTCCGAGGAGCGATGGTACGGCTGGTGGGATTCGGGACGACAGCCGACGTCGCTAGTCTTGCGCGCCTATGGCTCCTCCTACTCAGGAGAAGATCCACGAGACGTGGCTCAACTCCTCGCGGGTGCTTCCTGCCCGCTTCATCCGGCCGGTCATCAGGTTCACCCGCATCGAGGCGGCGGGCGGCATCGTGCTGCTCGTCGCGGCGTTGGTCGCACTCGTGTGGGCGAACTCCCCATTCTCGGACGCCTACTTCGACCTGTTCGATTCCCACATCGTGATCAGCGGCTGGATCGTCCACATCGATGAGACGTTCAAGCACCTCATAAACGACGGCCTCATGGCGATCTTCTTCTTCGTCGTCGGACTCGAGATCAAGCGTGAACTCGTCGTCGGCGAGCTCAACTCGCTGAGGAAGGCCTCCCTCCCCGTCATGGCGGCACTCGGAGGCATGATGGTTCCCGCCTTGATCTTCGTGGCGTTCGTCGCCGGCAACGAGCCCGACGCGATCAGCGGCTGGGGAATCCCCATGGCCACCGACATCGCATTCTCGGTCGGCGTCGTCGCCCTCCTCGGAACGAGGGTCTCGATCGGTGCGAAGCTGTTCCTGCTCGCGCTTGCGATCGTGGACGATGTCGGGGCGATCCTGGTGATCGCGCTGTTCTACACGGCCAGGCTCGACTTCGTTGCGCTCGCCGTCGCCGGGGCAGGGCTCGCGACGATCTACGTCGCCCGCCGTATCGGGATACAGAACATCTTCATCTACGTCATCGTGGGCATCGTCGTCTGGTACGGG
>DATHUV010000111.1:0-27582 GCA_035461905.1 Acidimicrobiia bacterium
AAGCCGTCCCACTTCGGCTCGTAGGACACCGTGCCGGTAGGGAGCTCGGGTGCGGCCTTCGCCAGCATCGGCTTGACCGGGGGCATGACCGGGAGATCCATGGTGCGAGAGCCTAGAACGGTCAGGTGGGGCGGTGGCGGCGCCAGCTTGCGGGGTACGCGCCGATGATGAAGGCGGCGGCGACGGCGACGGCGGGGATCCACCAGGCGATGTTGGCGTCACGGTCGACGAGGTAGATGAACGCCGTGGCCGAGAGCGAGACGATCGCCGCGGTCATGCCGGCGATCACAATCGGCATCGGGCGGTGGTGCGACGTGGTGTCGATGTCCTGCTCGAAGACGCCGAACACCGCGACCAGCGCACCGGTCACGGCGATCAGGACCGCGTAGAAGACTGGCCTGGTCAGCCACCATTCGGCGGTCCCCGGTTCGACGGAGAAGGCGGCTCCATCGAACGTGAAGATCCCCACAGCGATCGCCAGTGACAGCGCAGTGAGGTGCCAGACGTAAATCGACATTGTCGATGCCGATACGGCGACGATGAACCGCCAGTTCCTCCTGCGGGATGCCCACCGTGTGATCGTGCCCGACGAGGCGAGGATGACACCGATCTGGACGCACGCCAGGAGGAACACGGCGAACGTTGGAGGGGTGATGTTCTGTGGTCCGCCACCGGGGATCGTGATCATGGCGACGGGGTACATCCCCGTCCACGTCACGACGATCAATGCTCCCAGCGCAATGGCGGAGCCGATGAGTGACCGCATCGGCGAAGGGAGGAGGCGGGAGGCCTCACGATCGGCCCACCAGTACCCGATCTGATGTACGGCACCCCACACCAGCACGAGGTTCACCCATCCGATGCCCGGGACGTCGAGCACGCGATAGGCCACGTCGACCGCGATCGCTGAGATGATGAGAATCCAGACGGAGGCGAGGCCCGAGCGGTTCCACCACGCAAACGTCAGGGGAGCGATGGCCACCAGGGTCAGGTACACGGCGAGGAACCACAGGGGAAGCGTGGCGTTGAGGACCCCGGCGTATACGAGGTCGGCATCGATCCACCGGCGCAGGACGAAGGCCAGGATCGACCACGCGACGATGACGGGCACGGCCGGCGCGAACAGCCTCCGGAAGCGGATGGTGAGCCAGCTCCGCCGATTGGTCGTGCTCGATGCGATCGCCTTTGCGTTCGCGTAGCCGCCGACGAAGAAGAAGATCGGCATCACCTGGATCAACCATGTCGCCCATCCGGCGTAGGGGATCCACTCGAGTGTGTTCATGACGAGCGTTTCGCCATCAGGGGTCACCCAGATCGAGGCAGCGAGCCAGTGGCCGAACACCACGGCGATGAGCGCGATCACCCTCCAGGTGTCAACGACGCGGTTACGGGTAGGAGGAGTGGCCTCGACGGCCCTCTCGATGCCTGCCATGTAGGTGTGGAGCATGAGGTCATTGTTGCCACGGTTGACGCATCACGTCGACCGGACGGCCCATTTGTTAGGGTCGGGGTGTCGGAAGGAGAGCAAGATGTCGTTCTGGGATCGTCTCGTGGAGGAACTGAGAGCCGTCGGGGAGAACCTCGCCGAGTGGATCGTGCTGATCGCGGTCGCGCTGATCATCCTGATCGTGGGGCGCTGGATCCTCAAGTGGGTCCGTCGCATCGTCGAGAGGGTGCTCGGTGCATCTGCACTCGATGGGGTGTGGAAGAGATCTGGTGTGGCGGCGGCGCTCGAACCCTCTGGGCAGACCGCGGCATCGATCACCGCCACCATCGTGTACGCCTATGGACTCATCGTGCTGGCGCTCATCGTGGTACGCGTTCTCCAGTTGGAGTCGATTGAGCTCCTGCTGCTCCGTCTGCTCGCGTGGGTGCCGCTGCTCGTCGTTGCGGCAATCATCGTGATCATCGCCGCTGCGGTCGCGAATTGGACGGCAGACCTGGTGCGCCCCTTCGCAGTCGATCGCGGCGTGCCGTGGCTGACGTGGCTGATCCGGGTCGGCATCGTCGTATTCGGGCTGCTCTTCGCCCTCGACTTGCTCGACATCAACTTCGCAGAGGATGTCGTCAAGATCGTCGTCGCCGCGGCAGGAATCGCACTGGCGATCGCCTTCGGTGTCGGCGGCATTGATGCAGGGAAGGCATGGTGGGCCAAGTACGGAACCCCGAGCAGCGTCGAGCGCCTCTCGTCTCAGGACGATCGCGACAGCACCGGGCGCAGCTACGACGGTCAGTAGGAGCGACGTAACCAGCCTCGAGGCACCAGCGCGGCGGATCGAGGCGGAGTGGCGTCCCACGTTCGAGGGCCGCCCTGCCGTTCCCGTCATGCGACGCGGCTTTCGGATCCCTACGCGGTACGGACCCGATATGTCGGCAGTGCAACCAGGAGGGGGACGAGGGCCAGGACGGCGCCGATCACCGCGAGGCTCGTGAACGACGTCTGGGAGACGATCACACCCGACGCAGCGGCCGCAACGGCGGAGGACAGCCACGCCGACGAGTCCGTGAACCCCTGGAGGGTGAGCCGGTCGGCGATCGGGAGGCCTGCCTGGAGGAGCGTGCTGCCTGCGACGTACCCGAAGTTCCACCCGACGCCGAGGAGGAAGAGGCTCACGAGGAGGACGGGTGTCGCCGCGGTCACCGCCGTCGCTGCCATCACGCAGGCTCCGATGAACGTGGCGACCGATGCGATGATCATACGTCGCGGCCCGAGGCGGCCCACGAGCAGCCCGGTGATCGGGGCGATCGCGAACATGCCGAGCGTGTGGGCCATCATCACCCATCCCACGATCGCGAGGGTGCCTCCGTTCGCCTTGATGTGGACCGGGGTCATCACCATGACGAGGACCATCACCACTTGGCTCATCACGATGGCAGCAATGCTCAGCCTCACGGTCGGCGATGACAGCAGGTCAGGGATCGACCGTGATGGTCCCGGTGTGAATCGTGCGTCGTCGGCGACGATCAGGCTCATCGGGTCCGGCCTGAGGGCGACGATCATTAGCCCGGCGACGAGTGCGAAGCCACCTGCAGCCATTGCGACGGGCCCCACGAGCTCATTGGCGCCCGCCGTCACCGCGAGGACACTCGTCGGTCCGATCATGAGTGGGCCGACGACTGCCCCGATCGTCGACGCCCACACGATCAGGCTGATGGCGCGTGCCCGCTGATCCTCGGTTCGGAGGTCACCTGCTGCGTACCGGGCGAGCTCCGATCCGCTTCGACCCAACCCGACTGCCGCCATGCCTGCGAGGAGCAGGAGAAAGTTGGAGGTGAAGATCGATGTGATCACGAGGAGCGAACCCACGACCGCCACGGTGTATCCGGCGCTGAAGGCGGGGCGGCGACCCCACCGGGACGACGCCCACGACAATACGGCGGCCCCGCCTGCGACGCCGAGCGTGGCGGTGGTCGAGGGCAGTCCCGCGAGGGCGGTGGTCCCCGTGATGTCGGCGGCGATGAGGGTCCCAACGGTCGCGACCCCGATGTAGGCCGTCGAGCCGATCGCATTCCCCGTGAAGAGGGTTCCAATGAGGCGTCGACGCGTCGGCTCGTGGATGTCAGTGATGTCAGAGGCGACCATGGCGACGCGAGGCTACCGAATCAGGGGGTGGCTCATCCATCCATCCTGCGCTTCGAGGGCTGGACCCTGGGGGGCTCACCGGGCATCTTGGGATAGTGGGGAGGCCAAGGTGCGTCGCCGAGGCCCTCCTTCTCGTCGCGTTCCACCCATGCGAGCGCCTTCGTGAGGTCGCCAGGGGCGTCGTCGATGCCGCTCGTGAGGTCCCCGAGGTCGGCCCAACGGTCCTTGAAGGACATGAGGTCGCACATGTCCGACGAGGTCTCGTCGAGCTCACTCCAGTCGAAGGGCGTCGAGACCCAGCCCGTGTGCCGGATCGAATAGGCGGATGCCACCGACTTGTCCTTCGCGTTCTGGTTGAAGTCGATGAACACGCCGAACCGCTCCTCCTTCCACCACTTGGTGGTGGCGAGCCCATTGCGCCGCTCCGCCTCGCGAGCGATCGCGAGGCAGGCCCTGCGGACCTCGTAGTACGTCCAGCGCGGGTGCACCCTGATGTTGATGTGGATGCCCCGGCTCCCGGATGTCTTCGGCCAACCGACGAGACCGAGGTCGTCGAGGATCCCGCGTATCGTGTGCGCAACGTCGATGACGGAGTCGAACCCGTAATCCTCGGTCGGATCGAGGTCGATTCGGAGCTCGTCGGGATGGTCCATGTCGCTCGCCCTGGCATTCCACGGGTGGAGGTCCAGGCAGTTCATTTGTGCCAACCAAACGACGTCCTGGACCTCGAGAGGCAGGAACATCGTCCCCGGGCGTGCCGAAGGGAACGCCACGTCGACCTTCGATCGGGCATTTTCAGGCACACGCTTGACATAGAAGGGCTCGTGGTCGACGCCCTTGGTCCACCGTTTGAGCATCGTCGGGCGGTTGTAGACGTTGCGAAGCGCACCCTCGCCGCAGAGCGCGAAGTGTTCGGCCACGTCGAGTTTCGTCCACCCCCGATCGGGGAAGACGACCTTTCCCGGGCTCGATATCCGGACCGCTACGCCTGCCGCGTCGACCTGTGCGTCTTGTGCCATGGATGGATTATCGCCGATCGGATGCCGGGAACCCGGCGCATTCGTCGGTATCGTGGCGGCGACGAAAGGGAGTGCATATGGGGGGCATCGACATCTACGTGCCGGTAGAGGACCTCAAGAGGGGCTGGTGGCTGCTTCTGGTGCTCGGCCTCGCCTCCATCGTGTTCGGAGCCCTGCTCATCGCCTGGCCGGGGCGAACGATCACGGTGGTCACCACGATCGTCGGTCTCTTCATGATTCTGACGGGCCTCATCCGGTTCGCCGTCGCCGTGTTCGACACCGATCGGGAAAACCGATGGCTCCTCGTGATCATCGGCATCATGGGGGTCGTGCTCGGTGTGATCATCATGCGCAACCCCGAGGAGACGATTCGCGTCATCGTCCTGATCACTGCGATCTTCTGGCTCGTCTCTGGCATGGTCGACTTCTTCAGGGGGGTCACGAACCGTTCACTCCCCGACGCCTCGCTACGGGTCGCCTTCGGAGCGCTTTCGGCGTTGTTCGGACTCGTGATCCTCGTGTGGCCGGAGATCACCGTTGGAGTGTTCGCGGTCCTGATGGGTGTCTACGTGGTCCTGTTCGGCATCCTCGAGGTGCTCGCTGCGTTCCAGGTGAAGAACGCGTGATCACGCGACGTCGAAGCTGATACCCGTCGCCTGCTCCGACACGTCCCACAGGAGATCGAGGTCCGAAGGTCGTGCTGAGAAGGAGAGGAACGGCCTGCGTTCGGGAGGGCCGAAGTTGACCCAGCGCGGCGTGTAGAACTCACCGCTCGATGCGCTGGGATCGGTTGCGGCACGGAGTTGGGAGAGGGCGCCTTCTTCGGGTGCCATGCCGACCCTGCGCACCGCCTCATGGAAGAAGCGTTGGCTGCCACCTCGTGACTCCTCGTAGCTCGTCGCCTGGAGGTTCGTGTTCGAGAACCCCGGGTGTGCGGCGAGGCTCGCCACGCTCGATCCAGAATCCTCGAGACGCCGATGGAGGGCGAGGGCAAAGTGGAAGTTCGCCTTCTTGGATCGTCCGTACGATCGCCACGGATCGTATGACTCCTCCATGGTGAGGTCCTCCGGGTCGAGTCGCGCCGCATAGTTCCGCCCCGTGGAGGTCACCGTGACCACCCGTGCCGCGTCGGCAGCGCGTAGCTGATGGATGAGGAGCGCCGTGAGTGCGAAGTGGCCGAGGTGGTTCGTGCCGAGTTGCATCTCGAACCCGTCCTCGGTCAGGCGGCGGGGGATGCCCATCACTCCGGCGTTGTTGATGAGGATGTCGATCTTCTCGGTCGCCCCGGCCAGGGCAGACGCCGCCGATCGAACGGAACGAAGCGACGCAAGATCGAGTTCGAGCAGGTCGAGTTCGGCGCCGGGCAGGTCGGAGAGGATGTCCTGCTTCGCCATCTCAGCCCTGTCGGGGTTCCTCGCCGCCACGAAGACCCTCGCCCCCGCCCTGGCGAGCTCTCGAGCGGATTCGAGACCGAGCCCCGAATTCGCACCTGTCACCACGGCGACCCGGTTCGTCAGGTCCGGGATGTCGGTTGCGTTCCAGCCCATCGGCTCTCGGCTCCCTGGTTTGTTCGGTGCCCACGAAGCCTATGTGATGGTCGGCTGCGCGTTGACGATCTTGTGCTCCTCAGCGTCGGGAGCGTTCGACCCGATCGAACGCCTCGATGATCGCCATCGCAAGGCGCTCCTTGCGCAGCCACACGAGGGTCGCGTGCCCGCCGGGTTCCCACCGGAGTGTGCTTCCCGCCCAGTGATCGGCGAGATCCCTCGTCGCCGAGGCCGGTATGTATCCGTCCGAGCGGGCTCCCACGATGATTGCGTGGCGCACGTGGTCGGGAGGATCGAGGTGGAGCACCGAAACCCGACCGAGGACGGACCGGAGCCGGTTCGCCTGCTGAGGTCCACCGAGGGCTTCCCAGGCGATCCCGTGGCGGAGCACGCCATCGAGGAACACGGGGGCTGGTGAGTGCGAGGCAGCGAGGGGTGCGGAGGCAACGGGGAAAGGGACGGTCGCAGTGACGAGGGCCGCTGTGTTGCCGCCCATCGAGTAACCGGCGACACCAGCGGTCCTGCCGCTGTCCCTGACCGCGGCGAGGAGCCCTCGTGCCTCGATGCATGCCGATGCCCCCATCACCATGAAGTCGGCGACGGTGCGGATCGAGTGTCCCGAGTGCGGGTCGGGGTGCCGCGACCCGAAGTACGCGTTCTCGAGGATGATCGACTCGATACCCCGGCGAGCGAGGCTCCGTGCGATGGCGACGCGCACGCGCGGCTCGTGCTCGTTCCACGCAGGCATCAGGACGACGCTTCGGCTGGATTTCAGGCGGGGTCCGATCGAGATGACCGAGCCGGTCCGCGCCCGGCTCGGAAGGAGCGCGAGCGGGCTGGTGAACGTGCCGTGGCGTGTGATCGTGTGCTCGTCACCTTTCTCCGAGAGCCAGGTGACCGGCAGCGGGTCGGCGGGCGTGGCCGTGATGTCGATGGGCTCGAGCAGGTCTTCGGGTCCCCAACCGTCCGTGAAGAATCGGATGTCCTTCGGACCGTACCGGAGGACGGCGACCGAGCCGAGGTCGATCGGGTGCCTCACTCGTCAACGGAGAGCATCGAGGTGGCTTCCGGATACAGCCGCCTCTTGACGGCCCGGATCGTCGCCGCGTCCTTGCCCGAGTACTCGTGCCCGAGCCCGACAGCCACGGGAAGCACACTGGCGGCATCCGTCGCCCTGTTGATGACGCCGGTTCGTTCGGCCTCCGCACCGCCGATCCGCCGGCAGCTGACGACCAGGTCGTGAGCGATCGGCTGCGGGAGCTTCGCCGTGATGAGGGCCGACATCCCGGGGCTGAAAGGGATCCCGACGTCGATCGACGGCAGGCAGAAGTAGCCCTTGTCGTGTCGCATGATCCGAAAGTCGTGTGCGAGGGCCAGGAGGGCACCAGCGGCATAGGTGTGTCCGTTGAGCGCGGCGATGGTCACCAGGGGGAGTTCGAGGATGCGTCCGAGCAGGAGATCGACGCGCCGCATGAATGACATCCTCTCGACCTCGGTGAGCTCGGCCACCTCCTCGAGGTCGAGGCCCGTCGACCAGTACCGATCGGAGCCGACGACGACGAGCGATGAGACGGAGTCGTCGTCGATCACGTCGTCCAGCATGGAATTCCAGGACCCGAGCATGTCGCTGCCGATCCGGTTCTCGCCATTGCGCATCGTCGCAACGGCCACAGGGCCGTCGTAGGTGAGAGCGAATGCGGTCATCGCCGCAACGCTACCAATCGTCGGGGCCGGCCCGGCGGAGGCGTAGCCTGCCGTCCGTGCCGATCCTGTTCGCCGCCTTCTCCGCAATCGTGCTCGGTCTCGCCATCAACGGCGTCAGGCCGCCGCTCATGCATCGGTCCGCCATCGTGCGTCCCCCCTGGATGCAGGTGATGATCGCGAACGAACTCGCACCGCTCTGGTTCCTCGTGATGTCCGTGGTGACGGCCATCGGCCTCGCGGTTGGCGTGCAATCGGATCCGATCGGCAGGCTGGGACTCGTGTTCGCAGCGGCGACAGTCATCCTCATCATGATCATGATCGGACGGTCGGTACGGTCCCTCGGTGAGATGCGATCGGCCGTCGCGACCTTTGCGACGGTTGACAGACCCGCCCTGCGGTGGCGTTCCGTCATGGTTCCCTACCCGTATCGGCTGCGGCCCGGGATCGAACGTATCGATACCATCGAGTACGCCCCGTCTCTGTTCCTCGACCTGTATCGCTCGACCGCCCAACGCACGGCGCCGGCTTCGATGCTCATGCACATCCACGGCGGGTCGTGGGGTGGAGGCGATCGTCGGCAGCAGGCCCAGCCGCTCATCCAGGAGATGGCGCACCGAGGATGGATCGTGGTGAGCGTCGACTATCCGTTCGTGCCGGAGGCGACGTTTCCCGACCAGATCGTCGCCCTCCACCGAGGTGTCCGCTGGCTCCGCGACAACGCGGATGAGCTCGGGATCGATCCCGGGTCGCTGTTCGTGACAGGAGGCTCTGCGGGGGCGCATCTCGCGTCGCTGGTCGCACTGACCGACCACGCATCGGAGTGGACACTCCGGCGTCCTGATGAAGTCCCGGTCGCAGGCGCCGTCGTGATGTACGGCGTCTATGACCTCCTCGACCGCAACGGCATCAGGGACTTCTGGCCCATCGTGACAAAGGCGCTGATCAAGGCGGATCCCGACCTCGAGCCCGAGAAGTTCCACCGGGGATCGCCGGTCGATCACGTCAACCGGGATGCGCCTCCGTTCCTCGTGGTTCACGGAGCGAGTGACTCCCTCGTCCCGATCCACGAATCGGAGCATTTCGTTGCTGCTTTGGAAGCGGTGTCGACGCGTCCGGTTGCATACGCCGCGCTCAGGGGGGCGACCCATGCGTTCGACGCCGTCGACTCCCTCCGAACACAGATTGTCGTGGCAGGGATCGCAGCGTTCCTCGAGGAGATACAACGACGTACCCGTTCCTCCGCGGAGCCTGCCGACTCCGCGGGGTCGAGCGATCCGTTCGATACGATGCACGGATGACCAGGATCCAGGCATGATCAGGATCGGGGCGACGGCGAGCACCTCGTTGGTCGTCGACGATGCGTCTACCGCCAGCGCCCTCGGCTCGGGGGACGTCCCCGTCCTCGGCACCCCCAAGGTCGTCGCCCTTGTCGAGGCAGCGGCGGTTGCTGCGATCGCTGGGATGCTCGAGGACGGTCAGACCTCGGTCGGAACCAATGTGACCCTCGATCATCTCGCGCCGACCAGGGTCGGGAGCTCCGTGCTCGCCACCGCCACCGTCACCTCGGTGGATCGGCGGTCGATCCGATTCGACGTTGACGTCACCGAGGACGGTCGAACCGTCGCGACCGGGACCCATGTTCGTGCCGTGGTCGACCGGAGCCGGTTCCTCGGGAGTTCATGATCGCTCGCCGCCGGGCGGTGAGCTCACGACAGCCACTCGACGCGACACCAGGTTCGCTGTTGGCATGAGGGACACGGCATCCACCGGCTGTACGACCGCCCTGGGACCCATGCGGAGATGGCGAGGATCCGAACGACTGTCTCCACGAGGGAGATCCGGGAGCGGACCCGGCACGCCGAACAGGTGATCACGGCTGTCCCGGACTCACGGGGACCCGCCGAGTACAGGGCCTCGTGGCCCTTGACGTCGTGACGATGGATGAGGGGATCGTCGCGTAGGGTGTCGTCGATCTCGATTGGCGGTGCCTCGAACAAGGCCCGCTTCCCCTCGCGATCCTCCCGCCCGGTCACAGCAGCGCCTCGATGTTGGCCGCGAGCTCACGGTATGCCCCGGCTGCTCGCGACGTACGCGCATGGTGGAGCACGGAGATCCCTTCACCGGGCGCCTCGGCGACTTTGACGGATCGGGGAATCGGTGGCTCGATGACCTTCAGGCCGTGCACCTCCCGAATCTCGCGGAGCACGCGCTTGCCGAGGTTCGTGCGGGCGTCGAACATCGTCGCGACGCCTCCGAGGACGCCGAGACGGTCGTTCGTGTAATGCCTGACGTCCTCGATGGTCTCGAGGAGTTGGCCGACACCCCTGTCACTGAGCGTCTCCGCCTGGAACGGAATCAGCACCGTGTCCGCCGCGGTGAGGGCGTTCACCGTGAGGATCCCGAGCGAGGGCCCGCAGTCGATGAGGACGATGTCGTACCCGTCCTTCACGTCGGAGAGGGCACGTTTGAGCACGAACTCGCGCCCGGTCTTCGTGAGGAGGTGGATCTCGGAGCCCGCCAGGTCGATCGACGACGGGAGGATGTCCGGGCCGTCGCGTTCGAGCAGCACGTCGGGTGCGCTGGCGCGCCCGAGGAATACGTCGTGGATGGTCAGTTCGAGGTGGTCGGGGTCGCTGTCGGTGGCGTACGTCAGGCACGCCTGGGGGTCGAGATCGACCATGAGGATTCGACGGCCCCGCTCTGCGAGGGCCTCCGCGACCGAGTGGACCGTCGTCGTCTTCGCGACTCCGCCCTTCTGGTTCGCGACCGCGATCACCGTTGCCATGATCCGATACTACGTGGCGGAAGGCCGCCACTCCGACGGTCGTTGCCGTTCCTCTGTGCACGGAGTGGCGACCGCCCTCATTGAGCGGGACCGGGTGCGCACACGGGCGCCTCGGGCTCCTGCACGACGGGGTGCCCCGTCCGCTCGATGATCACCGGGACGAGGCATGCCCCGATTCGGCCGTCGGGCTCGTACACGAACTGGGCGATCGCCGTCGTCGTGGATCCGGGCGGGTACGCCTGCCAGACGAGGTTCCCCAGCCCCCACGCGATCGGCTTACCGTCGTAGAACTCGAGCGGCTGGAGAACGTGCTGATGGTGGCCGAAGATTCCGTCGGCACCTGCGTCGATCCACGCCATGGCCTGGCGCCGCTCGAATGCGCCGGGTGTTGCCTCGTACTGAACGCCCCAGTGCGCGGTGACGAACACCAGGTCCGCTGTCTCCTTCGCGCTGCGAATCGCCTCGGAGATCGAATCTGTGTCGTCCCCTCGCGTCATGCCGGGCCGATCCGCGCCGGCAACCCATGATCCGGTCTCGGGACCCACACCGCCGCTCCCGATGACGGCAACCGTCCAACCGTTCACCTCGGTGATGAAGGGCTCGTACGCCTCCTCGTAGTTCGCACCCGCACCTACAGGTGCGATTCCGACAGCTCGGAGGTTGTCCCTTCCGTCCAGCATCGCCTCGAATCCGAAGTCCATGCTGTGGTTGTTCGCGAGGTTCGCGACCTCGACGCCCGCAGCTGCCATGGATGGCAGCGCGGCTGGGTCGCATCGGAAGATCCACGGCTTGTCCCATGGCGTACCGAGGTTCGACGGTGAGCACTCGAGGTTGATGATCGTGAGGTCGTCCCTGAGGAAGGCACCGTGGAGGCCGGTCCAGGCGTCCTCGTAGCCCGTAGCCGGGAACGAGCGCACGAATGATGGATCGAGGTTGACGTCGCCGGTTCCCGACACGACGAGGCGCCTTCGGGGGGTCTCGATTGGCCCGATCACCGTTGCAGCAGTGGTGGTCACCTCGGGCATCGTCGTTGTTGTCGTCGTTTCGACAGGGGCGAGCGACGTGACGGGCGTCAATCCGACCGGCGCCGGTCCGGTCGTCGCGGAGGAAACCGAACAACCACCGGCGATGATGGCGATCACGACCACACCCAGGAGATGTCGATGACCCATGCGTGGAACGCTACCGCGGGAACGAACAAGCGAGCGGTGAACGACGG
Source organism: Acidimicrobiia bacterium (assembly GCA_035461905.1). Classification (GTDB taxonomy): domain Bacteria; phylum Actinomycetota; class Acidimicrobiia; order Spongiisociales; family UBA5794; genus SZUA-442. The sequence continues at coordinate 11,858 of DATHUV010000111.1, forward strand.
TGATCCAGCGAGTGGCCCGCAGCTCGACTCCGGTGCGTCACCCGCCCCCGGGGGGACCGAACACGGCCTCCTCCCACGTGGCGAAGACGGCGAGGAACCTCTCGGGGGCCTCGAGCATCGGAACATGTCCGATCCCTTCGAAGATCGCATGCGTCCAGTCGGGCCGCTGGCGCGCGATCCATCGAGCCGTTTCCACATGGATGAGGCGATCCTCCGTACCGTGGACCAGCAGGGTCGGTTGGGTGGCACGATGCAGGACGGTCGCGAACCGCGATCGGAGGATGACGTACGGAGCGATGGACCGCGCTGCCTCGATGAGCGCATCTGTCGACCACGGCTGGGATCTGCGGAGCCTCGCGATCTCGAGTGCGTGGTCCCAGACCTCCTGGTTGAGCGCATCCGCGTCCTTCGCGACGAAGGCGAGGGCTTCCGCGACGCCTTCTTCCGCAGATTGTGTCGCGCGGTACAGGTCGACGATCCTCGGCCCTGCACCCGGGAGGAGGGGAAGTGACAGGCGAGCTGCCGCAGCCGGGCGGATCGAGAGCCAGTTCGTCACGGGAGCCGCAGGGTCGATGAGGACGAGGCCCGTGACGAGGTCCGGGTAGGTCTCTGCCACGAGGAGGGAGATGAGTCCCCCCATCGAGTTCCCGATCAGGATTGCCCGATCACCGAAGTGCTTGATCACGTCCGCGACGAGTTTCGCGTTGACCTCGACCGTGGAACCGCGCCCGAGGGGAGGGGTGTACCCGAAGCCTGACAGGTCGGGTGCGACGACCCGGTGGTTCCGGGTGAGTTCCGGCGCGATGGGGCTCCAGTTGTACGCGGATCCTTCGAGCCCATGGACACCCACGATGAGCGGGCCCTTCCCTCCGTGGTCCAGGACCGAAACCGCGCCGTCCGAGTCGATCGTGATGCGTTCCACGGTCAGATGATCTCCAGTCCCTGGAGGAGTGATCTCGTGTCTCCCCCTGCGAAGATCCCCTGGAAGTAGAACCGTGAGACCCCCACAGCGCTGAGGCCATCGAGCTGTGCCCTCACCTGTTCGTAGGTACCCCGAGGAGTCTGGCGCCTATCGAAGTGCGCCTCGAGTTCATCCCGTGACATGCCCGCATCGGCCGCCCTCGCTTCCATGAGGTCCTCGAACTCGGCTTCGGTCGCTGCCGCGAGCACCTGGCCACTGGACGACAACCTGATCGTGTCGGGGTCCCGACCTGCTTCGGCGGCTGCCTTCTTGCATCGGGCGATGCGATCCGCGATGTCCGATCCCGGGTAGACGTTGAACTCGTGTGCGTACCTACCGGCGAGGTTCGGAGTCCTGTGTCCACCGATGCCTCCGACGACGAGCGGGATCGGCCGTTCGGGTGCCGGTGCGAGCGGGAAGGCTTCGAGCTGGTACCGGTTCCCCCGATATCCGGGGTGGGCGGGATCGAATGCGGCGGTGAGATACGCGAGGGCTTCGTCGAGCATCTCGAAACGCTCCGACATCGGTGGGTAGGGGAATCCGAAGACCTCGTGTTCCCGATCCAGCCAGCCGGTTCCGACCCCGAGCACGAACCGCCCCCCCGACATCAGGTCGATCGTCACCGCCATCTTCGCGAGCACGGCGGGATGTCGGAAAGTGATCGGGGTGACGAGCATCACGAGCTCGATCCCTTCCGTTTCCCTGGCGAGACCACCGAACTGCGCGAACGCATCCGGTGCGGGGGTCGATGCCGCTTCGTCCTCCGACATCGCCATGAGGTAGTGGTCGGGCAGTGCAAGCGCGACGAGGCCGTGGTCTTGAGCGAACCTCGCGCCTTCCAGCACGTGTTCGTAGTCGCCTCCGACCTGCAACGCGTATTCCATCACCACCTCCACAGGCTAGGCCTGGCCCGAGGATCCGGGATTCCCACCCCTCCGTGGGACCGTCCGACTCACAGGACGCGACCGGCGCGGCCACACGACCGAGGACATGGAATCCCGGTTCTCCATGACGTAGGTTGTCCGAGGAAGGAAGGATCCCTATGCGACAGTCGTACTTCTCGCCTGCAATGTTCACGTTCCTCAAGGACCTCGCCGCGAACAACAACCGTGCATGGTGGGAGGAGAACAAGGATCGGTATGTCAAGCTGATCCGTGATCCCGCCAAGGAATTCATCGCCGACTTCGAACCACGCCTCCAGGCGATCTCGGACCACTTCGTTGCCGACGTCCGCACGAACGGTGGATCGCTGATGCGGCCCTACCGCGACACCCGATTCAGCAAGGACAAGACGCCGTACAAGACGAACGTCGCCATCCAGTTCCGCCACGAGGTCGGCAAGGACGTCCACGCACCCGGGTTCTACCTCCATATCGCACCTCGGGACTGCTGGGCGGGCGTGGGCTTGTGGCGACCCGAACCGAAGGTCGCGGGAAGGATCCGGGACGCGATCGTCGAGGATCCCTCCGGATGGAAGAAGGCGACGAGGCTCACGGCGTTCACCAACGTCTGGTCGATCGATCAGGGTGACGAGGAGATGCTGAAGCGGGTTCCGCGTGGGTATGACCAGGACGTCCCGTTCGCCGACGACCTGCGGATGAAGAGCTTCACCGCAGGGCACAAGCTGGCCCAGAAGGACGTGACCTCACCGGAGTTCGACGACCAGCTTGCCGCCGTGTACGCGGCGGCAGGGGGATTCACGGGGTTCCTGTGTCGGGCGGTCGGCCTGCCCTATTGAGGGTTTGCGGGACCGCACCGGACCCGCAGTCCACGCTCAGGAGAAGCGGTCAGCGGCACGGTGTGCGAAGTCGCGAAAAGCGAAGTCGGTGTCGAGTGACCACCGGAAGGCGAGCCCGTCGAGGGCACCGAGGAGGAGTTCCGCCCGGATCGTCGCCTCGCTCGCCGTGACGGTCCCGTCGGCCCTGGCCATTGCGTCGGCGAATCGCTCGACGCGTCGCATGTGGTGCCTGAGGAACCTGCGCCTCGTGCCGTTCCCGGAGCTCTCTCCTTGGAGTGCGGCCATCACGTAGACACGGGCGAGTTGGGGCTGCTCCTCGAAGAACCGAATGTAGGCAGACACGAGGTCGTCGACGGTGTCGGTGCCGGATCCCTCGGGGTCAGGGTCGACAGCGTCGATGGCCTCGCGGACGACCCGCAGGATCGCTTCCTCCTTCGAGTCGAACAGGTTGTAGAACGATCCCGCTCGGACCTCGGCGAGCTCGCAGATCGCCTTGAGCGTCGTCGCCTCGAGGCCGCCGTCGGCCAGCAGGGAGCGCGTCGCATCAATGATGCGCGCCTCGGTCTGGATTCCTGCCTGATATCGAACCACGGTGCACGTCCTTGGTACGCATCGTATGCCGTTGTGGAGTGTGACTCAATTGTTGAGCAGGCACTCCAATTTGAGTGTATACTCAAAAACCACACTGGCGCCGGTCGGATCGTGGGCGGTGCCTTCTCGAGCGGTGGACAACGAGGTCGTGATGAGCCATTACAAGAGCAATCTGAGGGACGTCGAGTTCAATCTCTTCGAGTACCTGAAGGTCGGCGAGCACTACGGCACGGCGCCGTTCGATGCGTTCGATGAGGACACTGCCAGGGACGCCCTTCGCGAGGTCGACAGGCTCGCCCGTGAGGATTTCGCCGCGAGCTTCGTCGACTCTGACCGCACTCCGCTCGAGCTCGTCGACGGCGAGGTGAAGCTCCCGCCGTCCGTCCACAGGAGCCTCGACACCTTCTTCGACGGTGGATGGCACCTCCTCGGTATCGAACAGGGCCTCGGGGGCTTCGGTGCACCGGACTCGCTTCGCTGGGCGACCACGGAAGCGCTCGTCGGAGCGAACCCCTCGACCTTCCTGTATGCCTCCGGACTGCTGATGGCCCGCGTGATCGCCGCAGTCGGAACCGAAGAGCAGAGACAGACATGGGCGCGCTGGATCATCGAGAAGCGCTGGGGTGCGACGATGGTCCTCACGGAGCCCGACGCCGGCTCCGACGTCGGGAACGGCACGTCGAAGGCCGTCCACGTCGAGGGGAGCACGTATCACCTCGAAGGGGTCAAGCGGTTCATTACCTCCGGTGAGAACGACTACTACGACAACATCGTCCATCTGGTGCTCGCACGTCGCGAAGGCGGGGAGCCGGGCACCAAGGGACTCTCGATGTTCATCGTGCCGAAGTTCCTGGTCGATCAGGACGGCACCATCACCGAACGCAACGGTGTCCACACGACGAACATCGAGAAGAAGATGGGGATCAAGGGCTCCGCGACCTGCGAGCTCACCATGGGCATGGGGGAGCCGTGCGTTGGGTACCTCGTGGGTGACGTCCACGAGGGGATCAAGCAGATGTTCCTCGTGATCGAGGATGCACGGATGCTGATCGGCGTCAAGTCGGCAGCGACGCTGTCGACGGGATACCTCAACGCGCTCGAGTACGCCAAGGAGCGGGTCCAGTCGGCGGACATGACCAGGATGACCGACAAGACGGCTCCCAGGGTCGCCATCATCAGACATCCCGACGTCCGTCGCATGTTGATGCTCCAGAAGTCGTACGCCGAAGGTATGCGTGCGCTGTGGATGTACGCCGCGATGACACTCGATAGGGTGAAGCTGGAGCCCGAGGATCCCTACTGGGCGAGGATCAACGACCTGCTCCTGCCCCTCGTGAAGGGCTATGCGTCGGAGAAAGCCTACGAGCTGCTCGCCACCTCGCTGCAGGTGTTCGGCGGATCGGGGTTCACCCAGGACTACCCGATCGAGCAGTACATCCGGGATGCGAAGATCGACACCCTTTACGAAGGCACGACGGCGATCCAGGCGCTCGACCTCTTCTTCCGCAAGATCGTCCGGGACCAGGGCCAAACCCTGATGCGCCTCGCCGAGGGCATCCTCGAGTGCGTCAAGGGAGGGTCCGACGAGCTCGCGTTCGAGCGCCAGGCCCTCGGCGGCGCCCTCGAGCAGCTCCAGAACCACATCGGTGTGCTGGTCGACCACTCAGTCACATCGATGAAGGAACCGTTGGAGATCTACAAGGTCGGGTTCCACACGAACTCCCTCCTCGAGAGCCTCTCCGAGGTCGTCATGGGGTGGCTCCTGCTGGAGCACGCTGAGGCCGCCCTCCGAGCCCTCCCCGCGGCAACCGGTGACGATGTGGCGTTCTACACCGGCAAGATCGCATCTGCGCGGTTCTTCGCAAGGGATGCGTTCCCGAAGGTCGCGGTCCGCACCGCCGCCGCACAGGACGAGGATGCGTGGCTGATGGACCTCCCCGACGAGGCCTTCTGACACACCTGGCTTGGAGTGACCCGTGTAACGGTCCGCTACCGTACCGGCATGCGCGAAACCTACGACGCCATCCTCGGGCTACGTGCGATACGGCAGTTCGCCGATCGTCAGGTCGATCCCGATGATCTCGCTGCGGTGCTCCAGGCGGCTCGATGGACCGGCTCTTCCAAGAACAGCCAGAACTGGTCGTTCATCGTCGTCGACGACCCTGACCGAAAGCACCGCCTGACGGGTGCAGGCGACTTCACGACACCGATCGCGAATGCCCCGATGGTGATCTGCCTCGTGGAGGAACCGGGAGGGTATGAGTTCGACACCGGAAGGGTCGCGCAGAACGTCATGCTCGCCGCCGACGCCATCGGTCTTGCGTCGTGTCCGATCACACTCCACCGCGACGGCGTCGCTGCCGACGTGCTCGGACTCCCCGAGGGCCGGCGTTGCCGATATGCCATCGCCCTCGGCTACCCCGCCCCGGAGTCGGGGCCGGCACGGTTCGGAGGCCGGAAACCCCTCGAAGAACTCGTTCACCGGAACACCTACGAGGCCTGACATCTCGCGGTGGGCAGCGCGTCCGGGGATCGTCCGAACAGGAGGTCCACCATCCGTATCGCCCGGAGCCCCCTGACGAAGCTGGATGGACAGCACACCTAGCCTGCAGCACCGATGAGCACCCGACCAGCAGCCGCCACGTTCACCGTTCCCGGCACCGTCACCCTCCGCAACGGTGAGAGCCTCCCGAGCGTCGACGTGGCGTACGAGACGTATGGCGAGTTGAACGATGCCGCCGACAACGCAGTCCTCGTCTTCCACGCGCTCACCGGCAGCCAACACGCGTCGGGGCGCTCTCCCGAAGGGCCACCGGGGGTCGAGCGGTGGACGGACGAGATGCAGATCGGCTGGTGGGATGCGTTCATCCGTCCAGGTGGTGCGATCGATACGAACGAGCTGTTCGTGGTGTGCGCAAACGTTCTCGGCGGGTGTTACGGCAGTACGGGCCCATCGTCGGTCGATCCTCGCACGGGCGTTCGATACGGGAAGTCGTTCCCCGAGGTGACCTTTGCGGACATGGTGGATGTTCAGGTCCGTTTGCTCGATCACCTGGGGATCGGCCAGCTCCGCGCCGCTGTTGGGGGCTCCGTCGGGGGCTTCATGGCGATGTCGCTCGCGACGCGGCATCCCGGGCGCGTCGACACGGTGATCCCGATCGCATCCGGGCTGGGCGTGACCGAGCTCCAGACCCTCCACAACTTCGAACAGATCGCGGCCATCGTCACGGACCCCGGCTTCGCGGACGGCGACTACTACGAGGGTGCAGGACCGGTCGACGGCCTCCGCCTCGCCAGGATGATCGGGCACAAGACGTTCGTGTCGCTCGACGCGCTCGCCGAGCGGGCACGGTCCGAGGTCAGGGCCGACGACGGCCCCTCCGGGTACGGGCTGACGAACAACCTCGAGTCGTACATGTGGCATCAGGGATCCAAGTTCGTCGAGCGATTCGATGCGAACAGCTACCTGCGGATCATGCGGGCCTGGCAGACCGTGGACCTGTGCGCCGAGGCGGGTGTCGACTCGTTTGATGAGCTCTTCGCAGGGACTCCCGACCAGCGGTATATGGTGTTCTCCATCGACTCCGACGTGTGCTTCTATCCGGAGGAGCAACGAAAGCTGGTGGCCACAGTTCGGGCTGCCGGCATGGCCGTGCGCCACATCACGGTGCACTCCGACAAGGGCCATGACTCGTTCCTCCTCGAACCCGAGCTGTTCGCGCCCCACCTCCGTGACACCCTCCTGAGCGGATGGGCATGACCGCGGACCTCACACCTCGGATCGCAGTGTTCGACTCGGGCATCGGCGGCACCGGCGTCCTCGATGCGATCAGGGAGAAAGCACCATGGGCAGACCTCGTGTATGTCGCAGATCATGCCTTCGGTCCCTATGGGGAGCGGACCCTCACAGAGGTTCGTGACCGGACCGAGCTCCTTGCGCGATACCTCGTGTCATCGGGTGTCGAGCTGATCGTGATTGCGTGCAACTCGGCGTCGGCGGCTGCGCTCCACCATCTCAGGTCGGTCCTTCCCTCCACTCCCTTCGTCGGAATGGAGCCAGCGGTCAAACCCGCCGCGGCACTCACGACATCAGGGGTCATCGCCGTGCTCGCCACGGGTGCGACGTTCCAGGGTGAGCTCTTCCGGGATCTCGTCGGGAGACATGGATCCGACGTCGAGATCATCGAGCAGGCATGCCCGGGTCTCGCTGCAGCCATCGAACGTGGTGACGACGTTGCAGACCTCCTCGACACCTACCTCCCTCCCGTGATCGAAGCAGGCGCTGACGTCGTTGTCCTCGGCTGCACGCACTACCCCCTGATCAGGGATCAGATCGCGGCGCGTCTCGGCGATGGCGTGGCGCTCATCGATCCCGCTCCAGCCGTGGCGAGCCGAACTGTCGACGTCGCCCACGAGGTTGGCTGTGACACGAAGGGTTCCGGCGCCACGTGGTGGTGGACGACTGCCCATCGGGTCGAGAACGCCGGGGGCACTCCCTGGGAGGCGATCGACATCCCGGAGGCCTCAGCTGTCGCCGTCAGGATCGAGACAACGACCGTCACGGCCGTGCGTGGGGACATCACGACGATGCCGGTCGACTCGATCACGAATGCGGCGAACGTCGATCTGGCACACGGTGGCGGTGTCGCGTTGGCGATCTCACGCGCGGGCGGCCCGACCATCGACGAGGAGTCGGCGGAGTGGATCGAGCGCTTCGGACCCCTCGAGCCCGGGGTTGCGGCCCTCACATCGGCGGGATCGATGCCATCGCGCTACGTCATCCACGTCGCGGGACCCATCCACGAGCCCGATGCGGACAACGAATCGCTGCTCGCGGCTGCGACGCTCGCTGCTCTCGACATGGCAACCGAGATCGAAGTCTCATCGATCGCGATTCCGGCGATCTCCGCGGGGATCTACGGGTATCCGGCCGAAGAGGCGACAGCTGTCATCGTCGAGACCGTCGCAGAGCACCTCTCGGAGTCCCTTACGACGCTCACCTCCGTCCGGTTGGTGGGATTCGACGACGCGGTGACGAACCACTTCGCTGCCGCCATAGCGACGCTGAGTGTCGAGACCTGATCGAGTCCATGCGATGAGAACGCATGCGATAACCTGAGGTTCGTATGGGACGACCAACGGTAGGGATCCTCGGTGCGGGTTCGATGGGCGAGATCTTTGCGTCCGGCCTCGTACGCGCAGGGTGGAGCACGGACGATCTGATCCTCGCCGTCCGCAGGACCGAGCGGGCAGAGAGCCTGACCCGCTCGACGGGCATCACCGTGACCCTCGATGTGGCGGAGGCTGCCGCCGGTCGAGATGTCCTGATCCTGGCAGTGAAGCCGCGCGACATGCCTGCGGTCCTCGCCTCCATCGCTGGGGTGGTATCCGTGGATCAGACCGTCGTGTCGATCGCAGCCGGTGTTCCCATAGCGGTCATCGAAGCCTCGCTCGTGGGTGTTCCGGTGATCAGGGCCATGCCGAACACACCGTCAGCAGTGTCGCTCGGGATGGCGGCGTACACCCTCGGATCGTCTGTCGACGACAAGAGCGCCGACCTCGCCAGATCGATCCTCGGTGCAGTAGGTGACACGATCGAGATGACTGAGGACCTCCTCGACGCCGTGACCGCGGTGTCGGGGACGGGTCCGGCGTACGTCTTTCTGCTCGCCGAGTCGCTCATCGAGGCCGCCATCCGGGAGGGCCTTCCCCACCACGCCGCCGAGCGGCTGGTCCATCAGACGCTTCGGGGATCCGGCGAACTCCTCGCATCGTCGGACAAGTCGGCCTTTCGCCTCCGCGGGGAGGTCACGTCGCCGGGTGGGACGACGGCGGCCGCCATGCATGTGCTCGAGGACGGAGGGTTCAGGGCCCTCGTCGAGGATGCGGTCCAGGCAGCGTCGCAGCGCTCGCGGGATCTCGGGGGGAGTGCTTCCGGCACATGATCCGAGCCGCCGTACTGGCAGTCACCGAGCGATCCCTGACGCGCCGTCTCGTCACCGACACCCGTGCCGGGAGGGCGGTGGCTGGGCGCTTCGTGGCTGGAGACACGCTCTCGGACGCGATCGAGGCTGCTCGCAGGCTCAACGATGCCGGCATGCGCGTCTCGCTCGACCACCTCGGTGAGCATGTCGCGTCCGTCGATGAGGCCACGGAGGCAACCGCGGCGTACCTCGCATGCCTCGAGGCGATCGATCGTGCAGCCCTCGACGCAAACATCTCGGTCAAGTTGACGCAACTCGGTATGGGATTCGACGACGACGCCGCTTCGGCGAACCTCGACACGCTCGCTGCGGCCGCACTGAAGGCCGGAACGACCGTGACCGTTGACATGGAGGACTCCGATCACACCTCGACGACGATCGATATCTACGAAGCGGCCCAGCGAGCGCATGGGAACGTCGGGATCGCGATCCAGTCGTACCTCCGCCGTTCCGCCTCCGACCTCGATCGCATCATCCCGCTCGGTGGCCACATCCGGCTGTGCAAGGGTGCGTACGCCGAACCCGCTGAACTCGCATACCAGGGCAACGACGAGGTGGATGCTTCGTTCGATCGGCTCGCCTCGATCCTGATGACTTCGGACATGGTGAAGCCTGCCATCGCTTCACACGACGACGACCGCATCGAGGTCTCCATTGCGCTCGCGAGGACGAGGAGCACGCCGTGGGAGTTCCAGATGCTCTACGGAGTGCGACGCGACCGACAGGAGGAGCTCGTCGCGCTCGGACACGAGATGCGGGTGTACGTCCCGTACGGGGTCGCGTGGTACCCATACCTGACTCGCCGGCTCGCCGAGCGGCCCGCCAACCTCACCTTCTTCGCCAGGGCCCTCGTCGGTCGCTGACGCGCTGTCTTCACTCCTGCCGAACGGCTCGCTCCGCGCTCTCGCATTTTCGCAAGAGCGGTGTGGTGGCGTAACGTGCAGGAGGTCATGAAGATCCTGATCGCGCTCAGTGCCCTTGTGTTCGTCGTCGCTGCGGCGAGCCCGTCGGAGGTCGCTCCCGTCATCGCAACGGATGGGTTCTTCATCGAGGACGGTGCCGACGCCACCGACACTGAGGTGGGTGCCGCTGTGTTCGATGCACGGTCTGGCGGGGGCCTGTTCTACGCCGTGGTCCTCGTCGACGAACCTCCTGCCGGTGCGACGACGTACGCAGATGCCGTGCTCGACGAGTTGCCCCGACAGGAAGGAACCGTGCTGGTCGTCGGTCCCCAGACCGTCGGTTGGGCATCGAACAACGATGTCTGGCCATCCGCGGAGCTCGATCGCGCCCTCGATGCGTCCCTCAACGCCTCGACTTCGGGAGCCGTCGTGACCGCCTTCGTATCGGAGCTCATTGAGCCGTCATCGAGCGGAGGAGGAGGGGGAGGAGCCTGGCTCCTCGTCATCGGTGTCGTCATCGTCGGCGGGATCGGCTTCGTGATCTGGCGGGGTTCCCGATCGCGGCGCGTGAGCGATACCCAGCGCCTCGCCGATCTCAAGGCCAAGGCCCAGCTCCAGATCGATGCGATCGCCAACGACATCCTCGACGATGCAGACGAGATCTCCGAGGCCGCCAACGCAGACGCGACCGACCACTTCGAGGCGGCCACGGCTGTGTACGGGGAGGCGGCGGGACGCCTCGAAGCTGCGACGACGGCTCGCCAGGTCGTCGACATCTCCGCGGAGCTCGACCTCGCGATATGGCATCTCGACGCTGCTGAGGCGATCCTCGATGGCCAGCCAGTCCCTCCCAAGCCGGAGCCTCCAGTGTTCCCCGATCCGGTCACCGCGCCTCCACCACCGCCCCCACGGTCGCCGGCGTCCGCACCGGGATCGCCAGCACCACTCCCCACGTACCAGCGACGGTCGGAACGGAGATCGGGATTCGGTGCGGACGACATGGTCAAGGCGATGATCGCCATGCAGGCCATGCGAAGCATCGGGCGAAGTTTTGGGGGCGGGTCCTCCTCGGCGGGTCGGACATCGAAGCCGCCACGGAGTACTGGACGCTCTCGTGGCGGAGGTCGGCGACGCTGAACCCTCCTCTGCGACACTCGCCAGGGTCGGGCCTGCAAGGGTCGAGGCCGTCAGGGACGTCTAGTATCGGTGCGGACCACCACTCTACGACACGGGGGCAAGATGTTCTCTCGCATATGGGCCTATCTCAAGGCGCTGTTCACAACCACGGCGGAGAACGCCATGGATCCCAAGATCGAGCTCGAAGCAGCGATCAACGAGGCGAAGAAAAGGGACCAGGATCTCCGCAACCAGGCGGCGAAGGTCGTCGCACACCGTACCCAGCTCGAGAGCCAGCTCGAGAGGTCCGCTGACGACGCCGGTGAGGCACGTGAGATGGCCAAACAGGCCATCGTGAGGGCCGAAGATGCCAGAGCGGCGGGCGACGACGAGGCTGTCGCCAAGTGGACGCAGGCTGCCCAGGCGATGGCGATGAGGCTCCAGGCGTCGGAGAACAACCTGTCGTCGCTGAAGGACCAGTACACGATGTCCCAGAAGCAGGCCGAGCAGGCGAAGACGGCGGTCCAGCAGAACTCGATGAAGCTCCAGGAGCTCTCTGCCAAGCGGATGGAACTCCTCGGTCAGCTCGAGCAGGCGAAGATGCAGGAGGCCGTCAACGACGCCGTTTCCACGATGAGCGCCTCGATGTCGGATGCAGGGCCGTCCCTCGATCAGGTCGAACGCAAGATCGAACAGCGCAAGGCCCAGGCGATGGCTCGAGCCGAGCTGCACGAAGCGACACCGGAGGGTGCCGAATCGGAGCTCCGCCAGGCGATCAGCATGACTCAGGCGGACCTGAAGCTCGAGGAGCTCAAGGCAGAGCTCGGGATAACCACGGCGCCCCCGGCCCAGCCCTCACCTCCCGTCGCAGAGGGCGAGTCGACCACCGGCTGAACGCCTCGCTGCTCACCGGCAGCGGCTCGATGACGGTTTATCATCGAGTCGAGGCTGACCCTGAGGAGTCCGCGTGACAACGACCGAGACCAGGGCGGAGGAACGTCAAAGCAGCCGTCCCCCGATCTCGACGGTCCTCTGGTTCATGGCCGTCGTGTCGTTCATCGGGACCCTCGCGCTGTGGTGGCTCGGTGAGCTCCCGGGCGAACCTGAGTTCGAGGTGGGCCGCGAGGTCTTCGGGAACATCCCCGATCTCGTCGTCGCCGTGTTCTATGTCCTCGTGGCGGCGTTCATCGCCGTTGCGATCGGCCTGTTCGCCCTTCGAGCAGCGAACTGGGAGCGAGGTACCTGGGAGCGCAGGAGCGGACTGTGGAAGCGCCGCCTCAGGCGGTTCCTCGACGGTGTCTCGATGCGCACCGTCGCCGAGGACCCTGCAGCGGGCGTCATGCACTCGCTCATCTACTGGGGCTTTGTCGTTCTGTTCCTCGGCACCGTCACCCTCGAGATCGACCATCTGCTGCCTGTCGGCCTGAAGTTCCTCCACGGCACCGTCTACCAGGGCTACTCGTTGATCCTCGACATCGCAGCCGTGGCCTTCCTCGCAGGGATCGTGTGGGCTGCGGTCCGCCGCTACGGCGTGAAGCCGTGGAGGATCCGGTCGAAGTCGCGACCGGAGGACGCCTGGATCCTCATCCTCCTCGGCACCATCGGTGTCACTGGCCTTCTCACCGAGGCAGCTCGCATCTCGCTCGTCGGTCGACCCGACTTCGAGGTCTGGTCCGTCGTCGGATATCCGCTGTCGTTCATCGTCCCGCAGTCGATTGCGTCGGGGTTCCACCAGATCATGTGGGTCGCCCATGCTGTGGCCTTCTTCGCGTTCCTCGTGTTCCTCCCCGTCACGAAGTTGAGGCACATGTTCACCACGCCGGTGAACCTCGCCCTCGCGGCGAAGGACCGCCCAAAGGGCGCGATGAAGGAGATGCCGAACCTCATGGAGGCGACCGACATCGAGTCCGTCGGAGCGGGTTTCGTCGGCGAGTTCACGTGGAAGCAGCTGCTCGACACCGACGCCTGCACCATCTGTGGACGTTGCACGGCTGTTTGTCCGGCCGCCGCCACGGGCAAGCCCCTCGATCCACGCGAGATCGTGCTCAAGCTCGGAACCGTTGCAGCAATGACGGCCGACCCGAAGCAGTCGCCGCCGGTAGGGGTCGATGCCGCCATCACGGTGTCGTCGGACAGCGTCTTCGAGCTCGTGACTCCCGAGGAGATCTGGGCGTGCACCACATGCCGGGCATGCGACGAAGCGTGTCCCGCCGACATTGAGATCGTGGACAAAATCCTGGACATGCGTCGGTACAAGGCGCTCATGGAGGCCGAGTTCCCGTCAGAGCTCGGCAAGGCGTACGTGTCGATGGAGAACTCTTCGAACGTGTACGGAGTCGACCAGAAGACCCGGGGAGATTGGACGGATGCGCTCGACTTCGAGGTCAAGCGTCTCGGTGAGCCGGGGGTCACCGCGGAGTACCTGATGTGGGTCGGGTGTGCGGGATCGTTCGACGACCGGAACCGAAACGTGACAATCGCCACTGCACGCCTTCTCCACAAGGCGGGGGTCGACTTCGGCATCCTCGGTGCCAAGGAACTCTGCACTGGTGATCCCGCTCGCCGCACGGGGAACGAGTACGTCTTCCAGGGGCTCGCTCTCCAGAACATCGCGACCCTCAATGAGCTCGGCGTCGAAACGATCGTCACCCAGTGTCCGCATTGCTTCAACACCCTGGGCAACGAGTATCCCCAGTTCGGTGGCAACTACACGGTGATGCACCATTCCGAGATGCTCAGCAGGCTCGTCGAGGAGGGAAGGCTCGTCCCGGAGTCGACGGGTGAGACGATCGTGTTCCACGACCCGTGCTACCTCGGTCGTCACAACGACACCTTCCTCGCACCTCGGACCATCGTCGACGCGGCGGGTGTCAGGGTCGAGATGAAACGCAATGGGACGAACTCGTTCTGCTGTGGCGCAGGCGGCGGGAAGTTCTGGTTCGAGGAGCACACGGGCAAGAAGGTCAACATCGACCGAACCGAGGAAGCAGTCGCCACGGGCGCCGACATCGTCGCCACCGGATGCCCGTTCTGCTACGTGATGATGGACGACGGCGTCAAGGAGATCGGCGAGGGAGAGCGCGTGATCGTCCAGGACGTATCCATGTTGCTCGATGCCAGGACCAGATAGCCGGGAAGCCGGCCCGGGTCGAGGCGGCCGCGATCACCAGCCCCGGCTTGTCACGCCGCCGATGAGGACCGAGACGAGCGTGCCGAGCGGCAGTGTCGCAACGTACGAGAGCTCCATCCCGAGATTGCCGAAGAACAGCATCAACAACCACGTCGACGGGAACGTGGACAGGATGAATACGATGGCGAACACGACGAGGCCCTTGATGAAGTCACCCACGGTCTTCCTGCCTTTCGAAGGATGGGAGCACGATACCTGACGGCTGCGAGTCCTCCCGGTATCTCTACGCTTCCATGATGCGTCGAAGCGCCCTCCTCCTCATGACCCTGGCGATGGTCGCAGCCGCGTGCACTCCCGGAGACACCGATGAGACCTCGACCACATCGACCATCCCGACAGAGACGACGACCACCACGATCGCCGGACCGGATCCCCTCGATCCAGACGGGTTCTTCGTCAACCTCATCTGGCATCAGCACCAGCCGCTCTACCCCAAGGATGAGAACGGCATCGTGACCCGCCCATGGGTTCGCGTCCACGCCACCAAGGACTACTACGACATGGCGGCGATGGTCGCCGACTACAAGGACCTCCGGGTCACCTTCAACCTGACCCCCGTGCTCCTGCTCCAGCTCGAGGAGATCGTCAATGGCACCAAGGACGCCTACTGGGTCATGACCGAGATCCCGGCCGAAGAGCTCACCGATGACGACAAGGCCTTCATCGAGCAGCGCTTCTTCGACATCAACCCGAAGATCATCGATCGGTTCCCCAGGTATCAAGAGATCCGCGACCTGCGCGATGCCGGCACCGAGTTCACGCCAGCGGACTGGCGCGATCTCCAGCTTCTGTGGAACCTCGGATGGACCGACCCGAGGTTCCTCGCCGAGGAACCCCTGTCCTCCCTCGTGGAGAAGGGGAGGGACTTCACCGAGGAGGACAAGGCGGCCGTCCTCGCTGAACACCTCGAGATCGTCGGCATGGTCGTCGACATCCACACACAGCTGTGGGAAGCGGGGCAGATCGAGGTCATCACGACACCCTTCGCCCATCCGATCCTGCCGCTCATCGGCGACACCGACCAGGCGCTCATCGGAGACCCGTCCGCGATCATGCCGGTGAACCGGTTCCGGGAGATCAACGACGCGGTCGAGCACGTCGAACGCGGCCTCGAGGTTGCCGAGCGGATCCTCGGCCAGAGGCCGTCAGGAATGTGGCCGGGCGAGGGCTCGGTGAGCCAGCTGGTGACCCCGATCTGGGCGAGTCAGGGCGTCACCTGGGTCGCGACCGGCGAGCACGTGCT
>DATHUV010000112.1:0-36927 GCA_035461905.1 Acidimicrobiia bacterium
CGGCAACCCGTATGCGTCGATGATGAAACAGAGCGAGGCGAGGGCGTTCCAGTCAGGGAAGGGAATGTGGGGCACGTTCGCATGCGGCGCGGGTGAAGGGGTCACCACCGACCGGCCCGTTGTGAGGGTGGCGGAGCTGAACCACGATCCACCCGGCCCTGACGACGCTGCATTGGATCAGGAGTACATCGTCATCGAGAACCAGGGCTACGCACGGGTCCCGATCGACCTGTGGGTCCTCCGGGATGAGAGCTCGACCAATCGGCTGACATTCCCTCGGGGAACGACGATCGAGGTCGGTGGCACGATCACGGTCGTCACCGGCTGCACGGGTGGACCGCCCGGCGCGATCCACTGGTGCTCGGAGACGCCGGTGTGGTCGAACGGCGGTGACACCGCCATCGTGATGGACTCGCTCGGCAATGTCGTCATCTGGCACACGTACACGGGTGACGGTGAGTGATGGCGCTCAGAGACGCCTCGTCACCGACTTCATCTCCATGAACAGCCTCAGGTAGTCGGGGCCGCCTGCCTTTGCGTTGCTGCCGGACATGTTGAAGCCACCGAATGGCTGGACACCGACGAGGGCCCCTGTGATCTTCCTGTTCAGGTACAGGTTCCCGACGTGGAACTCCCGCTTCGCACGCTCGAGTCGCTGCTCGTCACCCGAGTGCAGCCCGCCCGTCAGTCCGAACTCCGTTCCGTTCGCGACATCGAGCGCCTCGTCGAAGTCGTCGACCGTGATGACCGAAAGGACAGGCCCGAAGATCTCGTGCTGGGCGAGCCTTCCCTCCGGCTCGACACCGTCGAAGATCGTCGGCTCGATGTAGAAGCCTCCGTCCCTGTCGATCGGCTGCCCACCCATCACGAGGGTCGCCTCCTCGCGTCCACGGTCGATCTCGGACAGGACGGCTCGGTGTTGGGCCGCCGAGATCACGGGCCCGACGGCATGGTTCTCCGACGCCGGCCCTACAGAGAGCTGGGACGCGATGTCCACTACACGCTCGAGTAACTCATCGTGAACGGACGAGAACACGATCAGGCGCGAACACGCCGAGCACTTCTGGCCCTGGAAGCCGAATGCGGATCGCACGGCATCGGCGGCCGCCGCGTCGAGGTCGCATGTGTCGTCGACGATCAGGGCATCCTTGCCACCCATCTCCATGTACGCACGCTTGAGCCATTTCTGGCCGGGTCGCACGACCGCTGATCGCTCGGCGATCCGGAGCCCCACCTCCTTGGATCCCGTGAAGTTCACGAACCGTGTCATCGGATGATCGACGAGCGCATCCCCTATCGTTCCCCCCGAACCCGGGAGGAAGTTGACGACACCGGGCGGGAGGCCGGCTTCCTCGAGCAGTTCCATGAAGCCCCACCCCACCATCGGGGTGTTCGACGCAGGCTTGAGCACGACGGTGTTCCCCGCGGCGACGGGTCCGACGGTCATCCCGACGAGAATCGCGAGGGGGAAGTTCCATGGAGGAATCACCACGCCGGCCCCGAGGGGCTGGAGCCACGACTCGTTCGTCTCGCCGGGGTATGAATGGACGGGAACGGGCTCGGCGACTGCGAGGGCCTGATGTGCGTAATAGCGGCAGAAGTCGACCGCTTCTGCAACGTCAGCTTCGGCCTCCGCCCAGTTCTTGCCTGCTTCGAACGTCTGCCATGCGGCGAAGGTGAACGTTCGCTCTGAGATCAGGTCGCCGACCCGATGGATGAGGCCGGCACGCTCCTCGGCCGTCCGACGGGACCATGAACCGAATGCATCCCACGCTGCCGTGATTGCGGCATCCGCATGGGCGACATCTGCAGATGCCGTTGTCCCGACCAATCGGTCGGGACGTGACGGATCGATGGACTCGATCGTCGCCTTCGTGGTGACGCGCTCGCCACCGATCACCAGGGGCGCAGCAGCGCCAAGGGACGCCTCGACGGCCTTGAGCGCCTCCCGGTACCGGGTCGCCTGGGTCTCGTCCGTGAAGTCGGAGTACGGTTGTGGCCGATAGGGTTGAAGCACCTGTCCTCCTGGGCACGCTCGAATCTTCACCCACAGGGTACGTGCTCGCCGTCCGATGTGCCCTCGACGACTCCCAACAACTGCTGAAGTCGATCGCGAAAACACCCGATACCCCTTCCGTGGATCAACATGTGCTCGTGATCGAGGACTCGGCGTCCGTCAGGCGCCTCATAGAGGTTTGCCTGCGCGTGCTCGGGGTCACTGTGTCGTCTGCCGACGACGGTGTCAGCGGCCTCGCCGCCATTCGCAAGGAACGTCCTGACGCCGTCGTGCTCGACATCGGGCTTCCCGGGCTCGACGGGTGGGAGGTCCTCCGTCAGCTCCGCGACGACCATGAGACGTCGTCGATCAAGGTCCTCGTCCTCACCGCACACGCCCAGCCCGAGATGGCCGACAAGGCCGAACGCGGCGGAGCGGACAGCTTCATGACGAAGCCGTTCCGGCCGCTGGATCTCCGCGTCCAGGTCGAGAAGCTCCTCGCAGGCTGATCTGCGGGCTCGCAGCTGCTGACACCCCGGCGCTGTCGCTCTCGTGGTCCGTAGTCTTACCGGATGCTTCCGGGATGCACGTCGTGCCAACCGCCCTCCTGATCGCCAACCCGTCGGCCTCCCAGTTCACCGGCGGTGGGTTCCGGCAGATCAGGACGACGCTCGCGCGTAACTACGACCTCACGACCGAGTGGCCCGTCAGCGCCGACGAGGCGGAGATCGCTGCCCGAGGAGCAGCAGAGCGCGGCGTCGACGCCGTGTTCGCCATGGGCGGTGACGGCGTCGCCCACCACGTCGCGAACGCACTCGTCGGGACGGCGACCGCGCTCGGACTCATTCCGGTCGGCACGACGAACGTCCTCGCCCGGATCCTCGGAGTGCCCATGAAGCCGACAGGAGCCGCCGACGCCGCAATCACGTACACACCGCTCGCAACCCGGATGGTCAGGATCGACGCCGAAACAGACGTCGGCCACCTCACGAGATATGCGACCTTCTCGGTCGGGTTCGGCTTCGACGCCGATGTTGTCGAAGTCGCCGAGGCGCGACCGTTCGCAAAGAGCCGATTCGGTGGCCTCTACTACGCGAGCACTGCCGTCACCCGCTTGATCTCCACATGGCGGTCGGAGACGCCGAACATACGGATGGAGTCAGGAGGTCGCCGTTTCGACGCGGTCGCTGCCCTCACCCAGGTCCACGATCCCTATACGTACTTCGGTCGGTTCCCGCTCCGCCTCACGTCGAACCCACCAGAGGGAGTCGCCACATTGGCTGCGAACGATCTCGGGGTACGGCGCGCTGCGGAAATCTTCTCGAGAGCCGCGATCGGCGTGGACCACAGACCGGCGACCGGCATCTGCGTGTGGGAGAACTACGAGTCACTGACCCTCGAGGCCGATCCGATCACACCGTTCCAGGCGGACGGCGAGATGCTCGGCCATGCCCACTCCGCGACGCTGTCACCCGTCGAGGACGCGATCCTCGTCCTGCGTCCCGACGTCAGATGACGGGTTCTCCCGTGCCACGAGGTTGACATACTGATACGGGATCTCGATCCCCTCCCGGTCGAGGCGCTGCTTCATGAGCTTCAGGAACCCGCGCTTGACCAACCACCGCTCGTCGCTGACGGTCGTGAGGACGACGCGGATGTTCACGGCTGACGCGTCCAGGCGATCGACACCGAGCATCGAAGGAGGCTCGAGGAACGATCCACTCCACTCTGCGGAGCCGGACATGATCGATGCCTCGTCGGCAATCACGTCCATCGCCCGGTCGAGGTCGGTGTCGTACGAAACCGGGATGTCCACCACGACACGTGAGAAGCCGGACGTCATGTTCGATGCAACCTGTATCTGGCCGTTCGGAACGAAGTGGCGGTTGCCGTCCAGATCCCTGAGCACAGTGGACCGCAACGTTATCGCCTCGACGCTTCCCGACACGTCAGCGATCCTGACGACGTCGCCGACCGAATACTGCTCCTCGACGAGGACGAAGAAGCCCCCGATCACGTCCCTGACGAAGTCCTGTGCACCGAAACCGATGGCAACCCCGACCGTCGCGCCGATCGTGACGAGTGGCGTCATCGGGACACCCCAGATCGCCATGACCGTCAGGACGGCGACAGCCCAGACAATCAGGGAGAACACCATCCTCACGACATCGGTGATCGTCCTGAGCCGTTTGGCCTGCTCACGCTGCTCGTGATCGTCCGACAGCGCGTACCGAGCCTCGACCCTCGATGTCCAACGCCGTAGGGCCGAACGAACCAGTGCGAGCACGACGACCGTCACGACGATGACGACAAGGGTTGCGCCGATCTCGGCACCCCAGTCGATTCGGATCGTCTCGATGAAGTCGGAGACTCTGTCCATCGTCGCCCTACCTCCCTGCTACATGGTGATACAAGGCGAACGCTTCGACGCCCAACCATACGAAGGTCGCGCGCGCAAGGGCGACCTCATCGCGAGAACGGTCGCCCATCTCGCGCGTGTCGATGGAACCGCACGCCTTCCATCCTTCGCTGGCTGCTGACCGGGTATCGAGGGCGAGCTTCGCGATCGCCGCCGACTTCGTGTCCCAGCGGTCGGCGAGGGCTGCAACGAGGTCGCTGATGTCGGAGGCCTCGAGATCGGCGGCCATCGAACCCACCACGCGCGGCGAGCTGAAACCGTCCCCGGAGAGGTGACCGTACAGGCTCGAGATCGCCGACTCGACCTCGTCACCGAGCCTGTCGACCTGATTCAGCACGAAGAGGAACTGCTCCTCGTACATCGTCATGGACGACAAGAAGCCCTCGTGCAGTATCGGATCTGCGTACTTCTCTGGGTCGAGGACCCACACCACGACGTCGACGACGGGGAGCACCTCGGTAACGATGTGTCGATGCGCTTCGACGGTGCTGTCGAAGTCGGGCAGGTCCACGAGTACGAGCGACTTCGCACCGTCGTGAGCTACTCGGTGTTCGATCCCGAGGGCGGTCCACAGCGGCCCGAGATCCAGATACGGATCATCCCTGAAGACGGCGAGCGCATCCGACGTCGTCGGGCGTACCACCCCTGTCGTGACGAGCTCCTCACCGACGATGGCATTCACGAGGGACGACTTGCCCGATCCGGTCCCCCCGGCGAGCGCAACGACGAGGACATCACCGAGGAAGCCCGCTCGCGTGCGGAGCCGCGACGCAAGGGTCGTCAGGGACAGCGCGGTGTCCTCGTCGAGCACGGCTTCGCCGCGGGCGATCGCAAGATCGAGAGCGTCGAGCACCGATCGCACATCAGCCACGGCTCGACACCGATCTGAACTCGTCCGACAACGCCAACAGGTCACCGGGAGCGTACGCGTTCAGCTCGCCGATGGCGGCGAGCCATTCCGCCCTGCGGCGCGCGACCGCGCCGTTGAGAACTGCCTCGAGGTCGGACCGACACGCAGCGGCAGTGGCGCCCATCCGGCTGCCCATGACCCGTCGCATGCGCCCCGGCACCTCGACGGAGGAGTTGATCGCTCTTCGCCATCCGAAGCGGTCCAGCATCTCGTTGGCGGATCGTTTCCACAGCCTGACCCTCGCCTCGTTGCGGAACAGGGCGCACGACCGCAGCATCCAAGCATCGAGGTCGGCTTCGACGAGTCCGGCATCGAAGGCCGCGAGCTGGGCCCGGATCCGTGAGGCGAGATCGGGGCCGTGATCACCCACGAGCTGCCCATCCAGGTGATCGACGGCCCTGCGAACGTCGGCTGTGAGCTCATCCCTCGTCAGGTCCCAGTCGTCGTACACGGTGAACACGGCACGGGAGAGGTCCGGACTCCCCACGCCCGCCAACGCTCGCTCCAACCGTGCGAGCTCCGGCCCGGTCGATGCAATCGCCTTTGCGATGAAGCGGCCACCCGCTGCGGCAGCATTTCGCAGCACCGTTGCGCGCTGATATCCCTGTGAGTCGATCGGAAGTGCGTCGAGCAGGTCACCGACGGCATCGATGACGTCCCCGCCCTCATCGAGCTGGATCACCTCGGCACCGAGGGTTTCCCGAACCGACACGACGAGCAGATCACGGTCACGATCGTCGACCGCTATCCGATTGAGCACCACAGCCGAGGGTCGCCTCGAAGGGATCTCATCGAGGAGCGTTGCAAACGATGCATCCGCATATCGCGATGGAGTCGCCACCACGACGACGAGGTCCGCCGCCCTCACCGCGGCCCGTACCGCTTCGGGATCATGTTCCCAGGCGGGCGTGTCTATGAGGAGGAGGCCGGCACGCATCGACGGTACGTGGACGTACTCCGACTGTGAGGCGAGCGAGACCGGGCCAGAGCCTCCGTACATGGTTGCCCGGGTCGTCGTTGGCCTCACGACGCCGACCGGTGCGACGTCGTGACCGACGACTGCGTTGACGATCAGGGACTTCCCTGACCCCGAGCTTCCGACGATCGCGACCGTCGTCGGTACGACATCGATTCGTTCGAGGGCATCGAGGGAGTTGAGCGAATCGTTCAGGACCCGCAGATCATCGGTGGTGAGCGCAACGCGCGGAACCGAGGCGAGCGTCCGGCGGAAGTCTGCGATCGACGTCACGATCCCATTCCACCACAGGTTTCGGCATTGACGCTATGTGAGACCCTCAAAGAGGTCCGTCTCACCCTCCCTGACGGGCACCGACGAGGCGAGAAGCTCGAAGTCCTCCCACGGATACACCTCCTCCACGAGCTCTGTGGGCACTTCGAACCAGAATCCATCGGGATCGACCTGCGTTCGATGGGCACGGAGTGCATCCCTTCCCCGCTCGATGTAGCCGCTGACGTCGATGCGGGTGATTCGACGGTCGAGACCGTTGCTGAGGTCCATTCGCTCGATCCATTGAGCGTACGGCGACCGCCCCGTGCGCTCGAGCATCGCGCCATGGAGGGCACCGATGCGATCCCCCGTGAACACGGGTGCGTACAGCTTCCCGATCTGCCATGGCGGGCCGGCATCCGGGAACCGGTTCTCGTCTGCAGCGGCGCCGAACAGATCGAGCGAGAGCCGGTGGATTGCAAGGTGATCCGGGTGGGGATAGAACTCGTGGTCGTCATAGCCGAGGACGACCTGGGGTTGGACCGTTCGCACGATTCGCACGAGGCGCTCGAGGACGGCGTCGTGTGGCTGATTGCACAGCGCCTCCGACCTGGCGTTGTCGGCGGAGTCCGGCATTCCCGAATCCCGGTATCCGAGGAGCACGACGTCGTCGTAGCCGATGATCGCAGCCGCTTGTGCGAGCTCGGCCGCACGAACCTCGGGCAACCGGCTCGCAACCTCCGGGGTGTCCATCGCAGGGTTCAGGATGTCCCCAGCTTCACCCCCTGTCGCCGTCACGAGGACGGCTCGCACACCCGCCTCGACGTAGAGCGCGACGGTGGCTGCTCCCTTTGAGGACTCGTCGTCGGGATGGGCGTGGAGTGAGAGGAGGGTGCGTGACATCGCCGGGAGTATGGTCACCTCGCGGGATCACCGTGTCGTCAGTCGAGGATGCCCCGTGCCGCCAGACCCTCCGCGCAGTCCTCGAGGAGGGGGCACCACCGGCAATGGGGACCCGCCGTGCGATCGAGGTCCTGCCCGGCCCTTCTGGCCTCCCGAAGTGCCTTCACCATCGCTGTGACGGCGGACGCCGTCGCCGCGACGTCATCAGCCGTCGGGTGGGTCGTCAGCCGTTCGCCCGAGACGAGCGACATCGCCTCGGTGGTCGCCGGCAGCTCGCCGGACGAGCGCTCCCACGCCATGGCGTAGAAGGCGAGCTGGGATGCAACATCGTCCCCGAGGTCTGCTCCCGTCTTCCAGTCGACGATCCGAGCACCATCGTCGTCCGTGAAGACGGCATCGATGCGACCGCGAAGGATGACCCCTTGGGACATCTCGTCCTCGAACGCGACCTCGGGGTCCGCCGCACCGTCCATCGGGAGCGCGGCGAAACGCCGGTAGAGCTCCCCGACCTCGCTCACCACGGCGTCGAACTCGCTCGGCTTCAGCCCCACGCCGCCGAGCTGCGCGTTCAGGTTCGCTCCCGTCTCCTGACGACACACGAGCGCCAGCTCCCCATCGTCGATCGGGCCGCTCGTCAGGTGCCTGGCGATCAGTCGATGCATGAGCGCGCCCTTGAACGAGGCCCTCGTCGGAGCCGCGTAGATGCCCTGGACCCGGGCGAGCGCCTGTTGGGGGCAGCGCCGATACGTGACGTACAGCGTCGCCGAAACGGTGAGCCGATCGCCCTCGGGAACCTGGTCGAGGGTTTCCATCGTCCCAGAGTACGTGGAGCATCCCCGGAACGGTGCAAACCACCGACCTATCCGGGCACCGTTCATATACTCGGCGGCCTCCGCACAACCGATACGGAGCGGTCATGGCCACCTCCAGAAAACGAGCGCTGCTCTTCACCGCGGTCCCCCTCCTCATCCTCTTGCTGCCGTTTTCGGTCTACTTCATCGACTCTGCTGCTGCTTCGGACAAGGTCGCCCGCAACGTCACGATCTCGGGTGTCGACGTCGCCCGCTATGGCAGGGCAGACGCCGTGGCGGCGATCGAGGCGCATGCCAGACAACTGACGGACCAGATGGCCACCGTGACGGTCAATGGCATGTCCTTCGAGCTCGACCCCTCCGAGGTCGGCCTGGTGTTCGACACGGAGACGGCAGTCGATGTGGCACTCGAGCAGAATCAGGACGGCATTACAGACTGGCTTCGAGCCTTCTCCGAGGAAGTCGACGTCGCGATGCATGCAGACATCGACCCGGACCTGCTCGAGCTCAAGCTGATCGAGTGGGAGAGCCAGGCGATCGAGAACCCCGCGTTCGAGGGCTCGATCGAGATCGTCGACGGTGCTGTCGAACTCGAGTACCCACACGATGGCGAGGCCATCGACAGGGCGGTAGCCGTCGAGCGTGTCACTCGAGCACTCGAGTCCGGCTCGACGGACGCGATCCAACTGCCGACGACGACATCGACCCCGACGCTCACGGCAGCGGACCTCGACGAGGCTGCGGAGCTTGCGTACGGCATCATGGAGACGCCGGTGGTCCTGACCCAGGACGAGTATGGCTTCACGTTCCGAGTAGATCCCGCTGACATGTCGCGTGCCTTCGCAGCCCAGGTCGTGCGCGGCAACCCGAGCACGGTCGACTTCTCGTTTGATCGGTCCGTGCTGTTCCCGCTCGTGGAGGCCTCCCGCCAGGAACTCGAACTCGCACCGCAGGACGCCTACTGGGAGACGGTGCTCGTCGACGACTTCGAGCCGTGGGACGAGAACTACGAGATCACCGACAGCGAGCAGGTGGAGGCGGCGGATCTTCCCGAGAACGACACCATCACCCTCGTCCCTGCGAAGAACGGCACCACCATCGATGCCGCCGCGGTTGTCGACGCGATCGAACGAGCTGCGCTCGGGGATGGCTCTGGCGAACTGCCGATCGTGCTCGACGCACCGCCCGCGTTCACGACCGAGATGGCCGCGGCCTACGGCGACCTATACGAGGTTTCGGAGTTCACGACGTACAAGCCCGGTGTCAACCGCGCCCACAACATCAACCTGATGGCCGACCTCATCGACAACACCATCGTGTGGCCCGGTGAGACGTTCTCCGTGAACGAACACGTCGGTCGCAGGACCCTCGACAAAGGCTTCAAGTACGACTGTGCAATCGTCAGCGGTGAGCTGTCATGCGAAGAGGAATCCGTCAACGTCGGCGGCGGCGTGAGCCAGTTCGGCACGACCATCTTCAATGCGATCTACTTCGGCTGCTACGAAGTCGTGACCCACCAGCCGCACAGCATCTACTTCTCCAAGTATCCAGAGGGTCGCGAGGCGACGCTCGGGTACCCGTTGCCGGATGTGGCCTTCCTCAACGATTCGGACGCTCCTGTGATCATTCGCACGTCGTACACGAAACGCTCGATCACCGTCACTTTCTTCGGAAACCAGGAAGGCAAGTACTGCGGCACCGAGCGGTCAGGGCGAAGCAGCGTGAGTTCGCCAACACCGGAGTACCAGGCTGATCCGGACGGTGTCGTACGGCCAGGCGAGGAGAGGGTCAAGTCGAAGGGGACGAACGGATGGTTCGTCCTCAACACCCGCATCTTCTACGACGCCGCTGGCAACGAGCTGGATCGTGAGGACTTCCCGTGGCGGTACAGGGGTGAGCGGAACGTGATCCTCGTGCACCCATGCGACACCCGCGTCGGCGGTAGTGGGGCGTGCCCCATCCAGGTTCCCAGCGTGTCAGGGATGACCCAGGCAGATGCCTCGGCGACCCTTGCTGCCGTGGGCCTCCAGGTCACCGTCACAGTGCAGGCGACGGATGACCCCGCAAAGGACGGCATTGTCCTGTCTGTCGCACCCGGAGGATGGCAGGAGCCCGGCACCGTGATCACGATCGCCGTCGGCGAGTACTCCGGCGGCGAGGGCGGCGATGCCGGGGATGGCGGCGAAGGTGGCGACGGAGACGGTTGACGCCCCGGATTGCGTCCCCATCCGGACCACCTGATCCCGAGCCCTGGTACGTCTGCTTGCTGGGACCCGTCCCTACACTCGCCTCGCATCGTCGCCCCCCACCGGAAACCATGAAACCGCACCGCAGAGCCATCTTCCTCATCGTGCCCCTGGCGATTCTCCTGCTTCCCCTGGTCGTGTATGGGATCGACCGCGCGTGGTCGAGCGACGAGATCGCGCGAAACGTGACGATCGCAGGTGTCGCGGTGGGTGGGCTGAAAGAGCCTGACGCCAGCCTCGCGGTCCTGGCACATGAACAGGCCCTTCGGGAGAGCACCGGCGTCTTCATCGTCAACGGGGTCTCGTTCAAGCTCTCACCCGTCGCTGTCGGCGTCACCGCTGACACCAACGCAGCCATCGACTCCGCCATGCGAGCGAGGCGGGACGGAAACCCGATAGAGAACTTCGCCTCATGGGTCGCGTCGTTCAGCACGGTCGAGGACGTTGCCCTGGACGTCACGATGAGCGAGACCGCCATCGACGAGCAGCTCGACGCATGGGAGGCAGAGGCGATCCCGAATGCAGCATTCGAAGGAGCGGTGTTCGTGGCAGACGAGGCCGTCATGGCCGAGTACCCGCGTACAGGCGAGGCGATCGACCGATCAATGGCGCACGAGGCGATTCGGGCGGAGATGAGCACCCTCGACAAATCGGGAGTCCCGCTCGCCGTCATCACGTCCGAACCGATCCTGACCGCAGAGGACATCGAGGCGGCAGTCGCCGAGATGGAGGCCATGATCGATGGCGAGGTGACCCTGCGATCCAACGAGGTCGGATTTCGTACCTCATTCTCCGCGAGCCAGCTCGCGTCTGCCGCCAGGGCTGACCTCAACGAAGCGGGTGATGCCCTCGTGGTCTCGTTCGACGAGCAGCGCATCCTCGAGATCCTCGAACCGCGCCGCGGTGAGTACGAGATCCAGCCCATCGATGCCGCTTTCGACATCGATGTCGATACGGACAGGATCCGGGTGATACCGGGACGCAACGGCACCCTGCTCGACGTTCCTGCACTCCTGATCGAGCTGAAGCGGGCGGCGCTCGGCGACGGAACGGGCGTGTTCCCCCTTGTTGTTGGCGCAGAACCTGCGTTCACGACCGAGGAGGCCGAGACGTACACATCCCTCCGGAAGCTGTCGGAGTTCACCACCACCCATCCCGCCAGGGAGGACCGTGTCACCAACATCCAGCAGATGGCACGCGACGTGGATGGAGCCATCGTCCAGCCTGGCGCGGAGTGGTCCGTCAACGAATGGGTCGGGCAACGCACCGAGGCGAGGGGATACATCGCCGCGCCTGCGATCATCAACGGCGAACCGTACTGCTGCGACCATCCTGCGAACATCGGGGGCGGCGTCAGCCAGTTCGGGACGACCATCTTCAACGCCATCTTCTACGCCTGCCTCGAGGACGTCGAGCATCGACCGCACTCCCTGTCGTTTGCCCGATACCCCAGGGGTCTCGAGGCGACGCTCGGGTTCCCACACCCCGATGTGCGATTCCGCAACAACACGGATGCCCCTGTGATCATCAAGACGGCGTACACGGACACGAGCATCACCGTGAAGATGTACGGGGACAACGGTGGAAAGACGTGCACGGCGCAAACCTCCGAGCCCGAACAGATCGTGGCGTTCGAGGAGGAGCTCGTAGCTGACACCGAAGGCGTCGTCGAACCCGGTACACGCGTCAAGGAGCGCGACGGCATCGACGGCTACCTCGTGCGCGTCGACAGGATCGTCACGTATCCCGACGGCAGGGAGGAGATCGACCTCGAGCTCGTGTGGCGCTACTCGACACTGACCGAGCGCTACATCGTCCACCCGTGCGAGGTCACAGGGGCGCCTGTCAACTGCCCCGTCAAGCTCCCCTCACTCGCCAACGCGACGTGGGAGACGGCACTGGCGACCCTCCAGGACCTCGGACTGCTCGCCGCACGAGTGTCAACGCCTGTCGAGGATCCCGATCGCGATGGCGTCGTGATCGCCCAGGATCCTCCTGCCGGCGAGTGGGTGGCACCCGGATCCACGATCACGCTCACCGTCGGTGAGTTCACCGGGGATGCGGACGAGGATGACGGGTGACGCAGGCCCCAGAGGCCAGACCATGACTCGGCTGATCACACAGCGGGATAGAAGAGAAGAAACTCCTCGATCACCGTGGACGTGGAAGCAACCGCCTCGTCGCTCCAGCCGCCGCTTCTCACCGCAATCACGACGTTCTGAGCGACGAACACCCTGGTGAGCGATCCGTCCGACTCGAACAGGTCGACGGCGAGCCTCGCGGGGAACGACGTGCCCGACCTGGCATCCTCGAGGGTTGCAAAGCTCTCACCGTCGGTCCCCGTCAGTGAACGGTCCGTGGCGATGACGGCCGAGTCGTCGATGATGCGCGCTTCGTTGACCTTGATCCGTTGTCCCACGATTCCTCCTGTGGCGTCGGCCATCCTAGGTGCCGTGTCGGAACAGGCGTCGATCAGACAGGGTGGAGGACGTCTCCCGAACCGATCACGTGCAGCTTCATCAGGTTCGTCGAGGACTGCTGGTTGGGTGGCACCCCTGCAACCATGACGACACCTTCGCCACGCTCGACGAGGCGGTCCTCGAGGAGCCTCTTCTCCGCTGCGGCGATCATGTCGTCCGTGGAGTGGACCCGATCGAGCAGCATCGGCCGGATGCCCCCGTATGCGGCCATTCGCCGATACGTTTCGACGAATGGGGTGAAGGCGAAGACATCGGCCTTCGGTCGATACTTCGAGAGCAGCCGCGCCGTCGTGCCGGACTCGGTGAATGCAACGATCGTCGACAGGCCCAATCGGTCGGCCGTGTCGACGCTCGCCTCGGCGGTGGCCGACGCGAAGGCGGCGCCTTCGGCGAGGTTCGAGATGTGGGCGGCGCGACCCCAATCCGGTGCGATCTCCGCCTCGGAGCAGATCACGTCCATGGCGCGTACGGCCCTGTCGGGGTAACTGCCGATGGCTGTCTCCGCCGACAGCATCACGGCGTCCGTTCCGTCGATCACCGACCGATACACGTCCGTGACCTCGGCACGAGTGGGTCGGGGCGCCGAGATCATCGACTCGAGCATCTCCGTCGCAGTGATGGAGATCTTTCCAGCCGCATTCGTCATCGCCAGGATCTCGGTCTGGGCTCGTGGAACGGACTCCAGGGACAGCTCAACACCGAGATCGCCCCTTGCGACCATCGCCCCCGCAGCCTCGGTGAGAATGTCGTCGAGATGGAGGTACCCGAGGGCTGTCTCGATCTTGGCGATGATCGGAAGGTCGCCTGCGACGTCGCGCACCGATCTGATGTCGCGTCCGGAACTCACGAAGGACGCTGCAAGGAGATCGAAACCGAGGTCCTGACCGAAGGCGAGATCATCTTCGTCCTTCGTCGTCACAACGGGAACGGTCGTTCGCGCACCGGGAAATGCCGCGCCCTTGTGGTCCTTGAGGATGCCACCTTCGACGACAAGGGCGATGACCCCGTCATCTGCGACCTTCGTCGCCTGCAACTCGATCAGCCCGTCGGCGAGCATGATCTTGCCGCCGACCTCCATCGAGACGTTCTCGAGGTAGGCGACGTGGACACGTGACTCATTTCCCAGTCCCGATCCGGGTACGAGCGTCACCGTCGATCCGCGAACCAGTTCGACCTGTCCGTCGGGGAACTCGCCGACCCGTATCTTCGGGCCTTGTATGTCCTGCATGATCGCGACGGGCACATCGAGCGAGTCTGCGATGTCACGAACGAGCCTGAACCTCCTCGCATGGTCCTCATGCGATCCATGGCTGAAATTGAAGCGAGCGACATTCATCCCGCGTTCGATGAGCAGCCGGATCATCTCGGGGCTGTCGGAGGCGGGTCCCAGCGTGGCGATGACTTTCGTCTTGCGTTTCATCCGGCCGAACCTTAGGCGCCAGAGTGAGCCAGTCCCGCGATGGGCAGGGTGAGGCCGCAACCGGCTACGATCTCTCTACGGAACCGCCTGATCTCAGGCGACCGCCACACTGGAGGACGACCAATGACCAAGACATGGAAACTGCTCGTTGTTGCGCTCGCCGTCATGCTCGTGGCAGCGGCGTGCGGTAGCGACGAGCCCGCTGATCTCGAAGGACGAACGGTTCGAGTGGCTGTCGAGAACGCCTACCTGCCGTTCAACTTCATCGACGATGCTGGCAACGGCGTCGGATTCGACTACGACATTTGGCGTGAGATCTGCGAGCGGCTCGACTGCACCGCCGAGTTCGTAGAAGCAGGATGGCCGGCAGTGATCGAGGAGACGGGACGCGGCGTGTATGACGTAGCGGCGGACGGCATCTCCATCACCGATGAGCGCAAGGAAGTCGTCGACTTCTCGGACGAGTACATGACCACGATCCAGAAGCTCATGGTCCGTACGGGTGAGGACCGCTTCGCCAACCTCGCCGAGTTCCAGGCGGGCGACTTCCGCCTCGGGACCCAGGTGGGGACGACGAACTACGAGCTGGGTATCACCCTCGTCGACGAGTCACGCGTGGATGCGTACGACCAGTTCGGGCTCGCGGTGCAGGCGTTGATCGCGGGCGATGTCGATGCGGTCATCATCGATGACATCGCCGGGCAGGGCTATCTGGGAGTGAGCGCAGAGCAGACGGCGTTGTTGCCGGACGATCTGCAATCGGACCCGCTCGGGTTCATCTACCCGAAGGAATCCGATCTCGTCGATCCTGTGAACGACGTGATCGCCGACATGAAGGACGACGGGACGCTCACCGAGCTGATCACGAAGTGGTTCATCGAGTACGAGGGTTGACACCTCGACAACGAATGCAGGGGCCGGTTCATCCGGCCCCTGCTTCGCGTCCGGCTACATTGCCACGAAGCGACGAGCGGGGAACCATGACGACACTACAGCCCGAGTTGGGAACCGATCCGACACCTCCGGGAGCGAAGGTCTCGTACGAGTGGTCAGGATTCCCATGGTGGTTCGTCGGCATCGTGGTCGTGATCGCGTTCCCGTTCTACAGGATCCTCACCGACCCGACGTGGGAACAGGGATTCCAGTTCATCCGCGACGGGCTGACCCTCACGATCACGGTCACCCTCAGCGGCTTCGTCATCGCCATGGCGGTTGGGCTCCTCGTCGCGCTTGCACGGATGTCCAGGAACACGCTGTTCAGGAATGTGGCGATCTTCTACATCGAGTTGATCCGGGGGATTCCGGTTCTTGTCACGATCTTTGTCGTGGCATTCGTCGTGTGGGACGGCATCACGTCGCTGCTCCAGATGTCACCGCAGAGCTTCTTCGCATCGAACACCGTTGCCGCGACCGTGGCGCTCGGCCTCATCTACGGTGCCTTCATCGCCGAGGTCTTCCGGGCGGGAATCCAATCGGTCGATACCGGCCAACGTGAGGCCGGGATGTCGATGGGCCTTCACAGGGGGCAGGTATTCCGGCTCATCGTGTGGCCACAGGCACTCAAGAACGTCTTCCCCGCCCTTGGCAACGACCTCATCGCCCTCCTCAAGGACTCGTCGCTCGTATCGATCCTCGCAGTGCGCGAGCTCACGCAGATGACAAGGCTCTGGACGGGACGGACGTTCCAGTTCATGATCGGGTTCCTCATCCTCGCGGCCATGTATCTGATGCTGACCGTGTCGCTCAGCCTGCTTCTCCAGTGGTATGAACGTCGGATGACGGTGCCCCAGTGAGCGTGCCAGTGACGCCCGAACCCACTCTTCCTGAGCTCGCCGACGTCGTGGAACGCTTCGACCATGTGTCGATGGCGGTCACCTCGTTCGATTCAACGGCACCGCTGCTCCGCCTGCTCGGTGCGGAGTACTTCGATGGCGGCTACGAGGCGGGATCCGATTTCCACTGGATCCAGTACGACCTCCCGGGTGCAGGGAGGCTCGAGTTGATCCGCACGGACAGCACCGACCCCGGCCACTTCATCAACCGCTTCCTCTCCGAAAGGGGCGAAGGCCTCCACCACCTCACCTTCAAGGTCAACGACCTCGGGCTGGCGCGCGAGGGCGCGATCCGGGCCGGGTTCGACGTCGTCGGTTTCAACGACTCCCACCCCGCGTGGAAGGAACTGTTCATCCACCCCCACTCGGCCTCGGGCGTCCTCATCCAGTTCGCCGAGTTCCCGGAGAAGGGATGACCAGCAGCCACGACGTGACCGTCATGGTCGTGCCGATCCGCGACTTCGCCGGCATGACGAGGCTCTCGAGTGTCCTCACGTCGGAGGCGCGATCCGCGCTCGCGGTGGAACTGGCCCACCGGGTCGTTCGTGCGGGTGTCGAGGCGGGCCTCGACGTCAGGGTCGTGACCGGAGATCCCGCTGTAGAGACCTGGTGCGAACACATAGGCGTCACCGTTGTCGACGATCCGGGAACCGGCCTCAACGGGGCTGCGAACGCAGGCGTGGCGCGTGCAGGCGAAGGCGCATGGATCGTCGTCCATGCAGACCTCCCGTTCGTGACATCCGAGGCGCTCAGCGAGGTCGCTCACACCGTCCGACACCGCGATGTCCTCGTGCCGAGCGCGGACGGCGGCACGAACATCGTCGGCGGTCGGGGGTCGTTTCCATTTTCCTTCGGCCCTGGATCGTTCACACGCCACTTTGCCTCATGTCCCGAAGCCGAGGTCGCCCCCTCGCGCGCGCTGTCCGTCGACATCGACACGGCGTTCCACCTCGCCGCATACCTCGCGATCGAGCCCGCTTCTACCCTCTCGACATGACGAAGAACACGTACGACCAACTCGGTTCCGCCCCCAACCCGCTGGATCGTCCGCTGCGCGTCCTAACCATCGGCGCCCATCCCGACGATGCGGAGTTCGGGGCGGGAGCAACAATCGCCCGGTGGGCGAACGAGGGCACCGACGTGACAATGTGCATCGTCACCGATGGGTCGAAGGGCTCATGGGATCCCTCGGAGGACTCGGAGGAATTGATCGAGCGACGGCGGCGGGAACAAGAGTTGGCCGCGTCCGTCCTGGGCGCATCGAGGGTCATCCACCTCGGGCACGTCGATGGTGAGCTCGAGTACACGATGGAGCTGCGGTTGGAGATCGGTCGCCAGATCCGCATCTTCCGACCCGATGTCGTCCTCAGCCATGACCCCTGGCAGCGCTACCAGATGCACCCCGATCATCGTGCGACGGGCTTGGCAGCCGTGGACGGCGTCGTTGTCGCTCGCGAGCCCCGTGCCCTCACCGACTTCGGGGAACCCGCCCACCGTCCTTCGGCCATCCTGCTGTGGTCGGCGGACGAACCCGACCACGCGGAGCCGATCACCGATCGCTGGTTCGCAACGAAGATCGAGGCGCTGCTGTGCCACTCGTCCCAGACCACGACGAGGATGGGTGACGCGTATGAGGGCGATGAACAGCGTGCACGCTTCGTAGAGAGGCTGCAAGACTGGCATCGTGTCGCCGGAGACAGGTTCGGCCTGGGACCGTGCGAGACGTTCAAGCGGTTGACACCGTAGGGAGGGATCATGGCAGTCCTCGTACTCGGCGCAGGGATCGTCGGTTCCGCTGCGGTGTGGGACCTGCGCCGTCGGGGTTGGGATGTCACCGTCGCCGACGTCGACGACGAGACGGTCGCTCGGGTCGCGAACGCATACGGCGCCACAGCGGCGACCATCGATGTCTCGAGCGGGAAGGACCTCATGGAGCTCCTCGCCCTCCACGAGGTCGTCGTCTCCGCGGTCCCCTACAGGCTCGGCTACGCAGTGGCGTCGGCTGCACTCGCCACCTCGACCCACTACCTCGACTTTGGCGGGAACCCAACGGTCGTTGCCGCACAGAAGCGGATGCACGAGGACGCACACGCCAACGGCGTCATGATCGTCCCCGATTGTGGCCTCGCGCCAGGGCTCGCGAATGTCCTCGGAGAAGATCTCATCGCGTCTGCGTCACCGGAGCCCATCGACTCGATCCAGATCCGGGTCGGTGCCCTCCCGCAGGAGCCGCTCGGCGTCCTCGGCTATCAACTCGCCTTCAGCCCGGCCGGCCTCATCAACGAGTACGCCGAACCGTGCGAGGTACTGATCGATGGCCGGCACGCAACCGTCGAACCACTCTCACGGTTCGAGGATGTCGCATGGTCGACCTGGGGACCGCTCGAGGCGTTCTCCACCGCTGGTGGGACCTCGACGATGTGCATCAGGCACGAGGAAAGGGTGTCGTCACTCGAGTACAAGACCCTGCGGTATCCGGGCCACGGAAGGATCTTCAGGGCCCTGTACGAGATGGGCATGTTCGACGAGACACCACACCATGTGGGTGGGGTCGACGTTTCCCCCCGTGCAGTCCTGCTCGATGCGCTCAACCGAGCCCTCCCGCGAGACGGCGAGGACATCGTGTTCATCCGTGTGTGGCGAGACCAAGGTGGTGTCCGTACGACACTCGAGATCGTCGACAAGGCGCACGGGGCGTTCTCGGCCCTCGCACGAACAACTGCATTCCCTGCGACCGCGCTCGCTGACCTGATCATGCGCGGAGCGGTGTCCCACGCCGGGGTCCTGACCATGAACGAGGCGGTGACCGGCGCGGAACTCCTCCCTGAACTATCACCGCTCGGCATTCGCGTCGCTACGACGACACACCCGATCGTCGAGCGCGCCTAGCGCGCCCAGCCCGGCGTCAGTCCCAGGCGCTGTACCCGATCTTGTCGGATGTGTCCAGATCGAAGAAGTGGAGCTTGTCGGTCTCGATCACGAGGTCGACGTCGGACGCGTCCGGTACCGGGACATCGGCGTTGACGCGAGCCGTGAACTTCGACTTGCCACCTAGGGCCGTCGCTTCCGTTCCACTGTCCGCGAGGAGCTCCTCGATATCGGGAGTGATGACCGGCGGCGTGTCGAGCATGAAGTGCACGTAGGACTCTGAACCGAGCAGCTCGTTGACATCGGTGGTGACACGGATCGTCCGGTCCGGGTGATGGCCAGCGACCCGGGCATCCTCGAAGGCTCCCGGCCTGATGCCGACGACGATCTCCTTGCCGAAGTAGTCCTCGATACCCGGATGGGAGTCGAGCGCTGCCTGATCGACGCGAATCCGGAAGCTCGCGAAGCTGAGCCATGTGCCATGGTGGTCACGGCTCAGTGTCCCGTACACCATGTTCATCGCCGGCGACCCGATGAACCCCGCAACGAACAGGTTCGCGGGGTTGTTGAAGAGCTCGGTCGGGGGGGCAACTTGCTGGAGGTTGAACGGGCGCTTCTGCGACACGGCGCGCAGCACCGCCACACGGTGGCCGAGCGTCATGGCCTCGACCTGATCGTGGGTGACGTACACGGTCGTCGTGTTGAGCCGGTGATGGAGCCGACCCAGCTCTGTGCGCATCTGGACGCGGAGTTTTGCGTCGAGGTTCGACAGTGGCTCGTCCATCAGGAACGCCTTCGGTTCGCGCACGATCGCTCGTCCCATGGCGACACGCTGGCGTTGACCTCCCGAGAGCGCCTTTGGCTTGCGATCGAGGAACTCAGTGATCTCGAGCGTCTCGGCCGCCTCCTTGACCCGACGATCGATCTCGTCCTTGGGCATCTTGCGAAGCTTGAGGCCGAACGCCATGTTGTCGTAGACCGACATGTGGGGGTACAGGGCGTAGTTCTGGAACACCATCGCGATGTCCCTGTCCTTGGGAGGGATGTCGTTGACGACCTTGTCACCGATCGTCATCTTCCCCTCGGAGATGTCCTCGAGGCCGGCGATCATCCGCAGCACGGTCGATTTCCCACATCCCGAGGGACCAACGAGTACGAGGAATTCCCCGTCAACGACGTCGATGTTCACCGAACCGACCGCACGGGTGCCGTCCGGGTAGATCTTGCCGATGTCCTCGAGCGTGATGGACGCCATAACGTTCCCTCCGTCTTCGGGTCTGCAACGCCAAACGATCGTACCACGCGTCGCCACAGATGGCTGCGCCACCCCACTTCGCCTGTCCCGGGCTAGGGTGTCGCCCATGACAACTGCCCCCGTCGCCATCATCCCCGGCGGAACCGGTTCCGTTGGACGCTGCTTGGTCCCCAAGCTCATCGACCGCGGTTTCAGAGTCGCCGCAACGTATCTCATGCCGGACGAGGCGACGGTGCTCGAAGAGCAGCTCGACCTCGACGAGGATCGCCTCATCCTCCGCCGCGTCGACTGCACCGACGCCCCCGCCGTCAATTCGTTCATGGCGGAGGCCGTGGAGGCACTCGGGCCCATCAATGTGATGGCATCCCTCGTCGGCGGCTGGGCCGGCGGCAGGGATGTCGCGGAGACGAGCGACGTCAGGCTCGACCGGATGCTCGACCTGAACCTCAGGACAGCATGGAACACCGCACGGGCAGCCATTCCACACATGAGCGATGATTGGGGCCGCATCGTGCTCATGGGCTCCAAGCACGCGCTCGATTCACCGGCAGGACAGGCCGCCTACAACGTCGCGAAGGCCGGAGTGCTCGCCCTCGCGAAATCGATCGCCATCGAGCTCCTCGACACGAACACGACGTGCAACGCGCTCCTTCCGTCCGTCATCAACACGGATGCGACCCGCTCCGCACTGCCATACGCCGACTACGTGAACTGGCCACAGCCGCACGAGATCGCGGACGTCCTCGACTTCATCGCCAGCGAGGAATCCAAGGTCATCAACGGCGCATTCGTTCCGGTGTGGGGTTCAGCCGTCATCTGACAGCTGCGATCCCGACCGTTACCGTGGTGTCGTGGCGACCTCCCGGACATTCGACGTGGTCATCGTTGGCTCGGGTTTCGGCGGCAGCGTGGCCGCGCATCGCCTCACCGAGAAGGGCTACTCGGTGTGTGTCCTCGAGTCAGGCAAGCGGTGGGCATCGACCGACTTCCCGAAGACGAACTGGGATGTTCGAAAATCGCTCTGGTTCCCAAGGCTCGGGATGCTCGGCATCCAGCGAATAAGCCTCCTCCACGACATCATGATCCTCTCGGGCGTGGGGGTTGGCGGGGGCTCCCTCGTCTACGCGAACACCCACTACGAGCCGCATCCCGCCTTCTACACGGACCCGCAATGGAACGGCATCACCGATTGGAGGGCCGAACTCGAGCCATGGTTCGGTACGGCCCGGACGATGCTGGGAGTCGTTGAGAACCCACACGACACCGCAGCCGACGGTGTGATGCGCGGGATCGCACGGCAATTCGGCGTCGAGGAGACCTTTCGGCCGACACCCGTTGCGGTCTACTTCGGCGAGCCAGGTGTCGCCGTCGAGGATCCGTACTTCGGCGGATCGGGCCCAGGGCGGTCGGGGTGCATCGGGTGTGGCAACTGCATGGTCGGGTGTCGCCACGAGGCGAAGAACACCCTCGACAAGAACTACCTCTGGTTCGCGGAACGCAACGGCGCGGTGGTCGAGGCCCTCCAGCAGGTCGTCGATGTTCGGCGTAACGGCACCCGCTGGGAGGTGACCGCCAAGCGACCCGGATGGCGTCGCTCCCGCCGAACGTACTCGGCCGATCAGGTGATCTTCTCCGCCGGTGCCCTCGGAACGACCCGTCTGCTCCTCGAACTCGCAGAGAGGGGCAGGCTGGCGAACATCTCGACACGCCTCGGCTACCAGACCCGAACCAACAGCGAGGCATTGGTCGGAGCTGTGGCGCGAACGCGCTCGGTCGACTACTCGAAGGGTGTCGCGATCACCTCGTCGATCCACCTCGCGAACGACACGCACATCGAGCCCGTCCGTTACGGCAAGGGCTCGAACGTCCTGGGCCTGCTCTCCACGGTCCTGGTCGACGGTGGTCCCGATGCACCCCGCCAGCTCAAGTTCCTGCGGTCGGTGCTTCGGCACCCCATCCGGTTCCTCCGCTCACTCTCGGTCTGGCATTGGTCCGAGCGCGCCGTGATCCTCCTCGTCATGCAGAGCAGGAACAACAGCTTGCGGCTGTTCCGCAAGCGCTCGCTGTTGTGGTCCCGCCTTACGTCGGAGCAGGGGTACGGCGACCCCAATCCGAGCTACATACCAGAGGCCAACGAAGCAGCGAGGGCAGCCGCGACGATCATGGGTGGCGACGCAATGGGATCGATCAACGAAGTGCTCTTCGACACACCGACGACTGCGCACATCCTCGGTGGAGCACCCATCGGCGCCACGCCAGCCGAAGGGGTCATCGATGCCTACCACCGCGTCTTCGGCCACGATGGCCTCCACGTGGTCGACGGTGCGGCAATCGGTGCAAACCTCGGAGTGAATCCGTCCCTGACGATCACAGCCATGGCCGAGAGGGCGATGTCGATGTGGCCGGTCAAGGGCGAACCTGACGAGCGTCCGGAACTCGGGACCCCGTACCGACGGGAGTGATCCCCCGCTACCGGGCGCTCTCGGTCAGCTGCGATGCGGCATCGGATTGGTGAGACGCAATGGGGGCATGTGCGTGACTGCGCCGAACTCGGGCATCGAACCTGCGTCCGGGTCCTCGGCCATACGTGAGCACCAAGCTGCGTATCGCACGGACCACGGCCACGCCGTGACACCGTGCAGCAGGACGGACAGCCCCACGGTGACGGCGCCTGCAGCGACCAAGGTGCCGGATGCCGCAGGTTCGGACCCTGCGACGACGGTCCCGAGGAACACGAGGGAAGCCAACCCGCGCGGTCCGAACCACCCGATGAAGAGTTGGGATGGCCGTCTCAGATTGGTGCCGATCAAGGCGATGCCGACGGGAACCATCCTGATGACGGTGAGGCTGAGCACGGCGTACACGACCATCCGCCATGTCACGAACTCGAGCGACGGCACGAGGATCAGGGATCCGAAGACGAAGAAGGCAAGCATCGTGAGCAGGTGACCGGTGGTCTCCGCATACTCAGTGATGTTCGGATAGGCGGCACGCATGACCGACCCGAACACGAGCCCAGCCACGAACGCCGCTATGAAACCCGACCCGTGGATCGCGTCTGCGACGAGGTAGCTGAGGATGGCCAGCATCGGGACGGAGATCTGGCGTCCTTCCCGACCTGCCCACCCGTGTCGCGAGGCGTACCGCATCACCGCAGCGCCGAGGAGTCCGACAGCGATCCCGACACCGATGGCGAACCCGATCTCGCGTCCGAAGACCGTGACGATCTCACCGATCGTCTGCATCTCGTTTGCGGCTCCCGCGACAGCCACCGCAAGGACCGGTACGGCGATGCCGTCGTTGAGGCCGCTCTCGATCCCCAGGCCCTGCCGCACCACGTCGGGAACCCCCTCGTTCGAGACCACCGCCTGCCCGAGGGCCGCATCCGTGGGTGCCAGGATGACCGCAAGAACGGCAGCCGGCCAGAAGCCGAGCCCGGGAACCACGACCATCGCGAGCACCGTACCGAGGACGATCGTGAGGGGCAGACCGATCCCGAGCAGGCGTCCCGGCAGGAAGGCCTCCCGGCGGGCCGCCCGAACGTCGATGGAGACGGCGTCCGAGAACAGGATGATCACAAGGGTGACCTCCAGCAGGATCTGGATGGTGCTGCTCTCGAGCTGTATCTCGAACGAGGCCAGCGATCTGCCGCTACCCAACAGCTCGGCGGCGGCGAAGACGCCCGCAATCGTGAACAGCATGGGACCGGTGATCGAGCTCCGTGCGAGGCGCCGCGCGAACAACGCATACCCGATGAACAGCAGCGTCAACAGGATCGCACCGCTCAGCATGAATTTCCGAATGATCGCACCGGCTCACGATAGACCCCAGGCCAGGGTCCGGGGGTTCACGGGTCGGGTCGCGAGCGGCGACCGCTGTGGGGATCCCCGCCCTCGTGGACCGCCCGATGGTGGTGTCGGCACAACAGCTGCATGTTCGCAAGGCTGGTCGGCCACCATCGGCCCAGTGCCGGATGTGATGGGCATCGCACCATCCAAGTGGTACGTCGCATCCGCGCCACACACAACCCCCGTCGCGAAGGTCAAGCGCCTTGCGGATTGCGGGTGTCACCGTGCGGACCGCGCGGCCGACGTCGAGCGGCTGGCCCTCACCATCGATGAGGATGCGCACGATGCGCGAGTCACACGCGAGCCTACGGATCGTTGCAAGGTCCACGGGTGTGCCGTCGATCTCCGGGAGCGCGACTGCCGATCCGGTGCTCGTCGTCGCAGGCCCGAGCAACTGGTCATGCGTCATCGTCACCGTGACGTGGGGCTTCTCTCCGCCCGATGAGGCGGCTGCGGCGCCGTCGAGGTGTCGACGTGCGATCTCGGTGAGGCCGTCGGCCATGCGCTGCCCGTGGGTGCGGCTGTCGGAGGGATCGAGGTTGCCCGGATCGGCCAGCGATCGGAGTGCCGCGGCGACCGTGTGGCCTGCTTCCGGATCCAGGAGGCCGGCGAGGTGCCACATCCCATCGATCGTCTGGGCGATCGACGCGTGGCGCCTCGCGTGGCGCTTCGAGATCTCGCCCTCCACGTCGGCGTGGTCCACCTGCTGGCGCCAATACCCGATGACCCGACGCAGGTCTCGCACATCGAGGTGCGACGCCACATCCGCGAACACCTCCTCGTGCTCGGGGAAGTCGCTCCGATAACGGCGGGCTACACGGGCGATCTCACGGAGGCTCGAGGTAGGCACCTCCCCCGCAAGGGCACGTTTGGCGACGGTCGGCATCGAGGGGAGGTTCCTCGCCACCGACACCGTGGACGCGGCCTCATCACCGGTTTGGCGGCAGAATCGTCGCAGCCACTGCTTCGTCGACAGTGCATACCGGCGATCGGGAACACAGCGCCGGTCGAGCTCGGCCACCGCGTGGGCGACGATGGTGTCGGCACGACGCGAGAGCTCCTCGAAGGCAACGGTGATCTGCTCCAGCTCGCCGTCATCGAGGCGATCGAGCTCGCCGACGAGTGCCTCGGATGAGCCGGCGTTCAGGAAGGGAACGAGGTTTTCCATGCCTCGAACGTATCACCCACCTGTGACACGAAGCCAGCAACTACGAATAGTTGGCAGCGATTGGGTGGCAGCTCAGATGGCGTATCGGAGGGTCGCCGCCACCGGTGATGCCCCGTCCCGGAGCTCGTCTGCCCTCACGACCAGGACCTCTCCCCCGGTGAGGATCACGCGTCGTGCGATCTCGTCCGTCACACCGTAGGTCGACACATCGCCCTCGTCCTCGACGCGGATCCGCCCCTCGTCGTCGACGGATCCCGGCACGACGGCATCCATGTCGATCAGGAGGCTCTCGACCGCTCCGTACGTCGCCGCACGCGCAACCCTCCCCAGGTCGGTCGAGGCACGATCGGCCCCGTTTCGGTCGTCGAACCGTCGGTGCCAGTCGTCGATGCGTTGATCGTGTAGCTCGTCGAGGATGGGGCGTGCCCGGGAGGCGATCTCCGCCTCCGACAGCTTCTCGGGATTGCCGTCGATGCGCTGCGTCGCGAGGTGCGGATACGAGCTGACCGACCGATAGATCTCGGCGATCCGCCGATCAGAGGCGAGGATCAGCGGCACCGACCCACCGGACAACAGGCCTCGGATGGCGCCGTCGATCTGACGGCTGTAGTGGCGGAGCCGCACCCGCGCGGTCTCACCACCCGTCGAGCGGTCACCGGTGCCGTCGACGAGCGCACGCCCTCGTCCGGATGCAACGGCGTCTTCGGGAAGGCCGGGAACGTCGACCGTCATCGGCGGGAGGTCGGCGGGAACCTCGATCAGCCGTGCCGCCCCCTCCGACAGCGCCAACACGTAGCAGGCATCGAAGTAGTTCATGGTCCGCATCAACGGCTTGAGGTGGAAACGGTCAGAGACGTCGACGCTCGGCTCGAGGCCTGTTGCGACCCGATACGTCCGCATCTCGTCGGGGGTCGCGAGGATCGCCAAGCCGTTCGCCTGGTACCGCCAGAACTGGCTGTCGTCGTGAAGATCGTCGATCTCCTCCATCAACGCCGCAACCCGTCGCTTGTCTGCTCCCGCTGCGCGGAGCGAACCCTCGGCCTCGCTTGCGAGGTTCTTGAGCTGGATTCGCTCCGCCGTGGTCTCGGTGCTCACCGGCGTCGTCGGCAGGTAGATCGACACGGCGATGTCGGAGCGCTGCTCAGCAAGGGCAGCCAGCTCGGCGGGTGTCGGAATGTCGAGGTGCAGCACCATGGCCTCCAGGAGATCGGTTCCCAGTCGAGATTACCGGCCGCCCTGCCACTGCCTGCCACGCCGGCGCTTGCTGGTGAAGTCCTCCTCCGCAGCCTCGGGATCCGACGGTCCTCAGCTCGATCGGGTAAAGGAGTACCCACGTTCTCGGTGGGAGCCGACCACACTACCGGTGACGAGGAGGTCAGAACCGAATGCGGCTCACAACCCCGGACTGTTGGGATCGGCTGACGAACTCGACGTTCGGTGTCCTGGGAACAGTCGATGCGGCGATCGGGGTCCATCTCGTCCCCGTCGTCTTTGCTGTCAGCGGCGAGACCCTTGCCGTTCCGATCGACAGGGTGAAACAGAAGGCGTCGCCACGACTTCGCAGGATCACGAACCTCGAGCAGGACTCCAGGGCCTCGCTCCTCGTCGATCATCGCTCGTCGGACTGGGACCAGCTCTGGTGGGTGCGGGCAGACATGAGCTTTGTCGGTGCAGTTGATCCCGATGCGTGGCTCCCCAACCTCGGCGACCGATACCCGATGTACACCTCGGCGAGTTCGGTCACAACCGTGATCACCTTCGCGATCAACTCGCTTTCGGGTTGGCAGGCGCTCGGTTCACACGAGGGGGAAGGCCCGAGCGGCAGATCGCACTAGGCGGGAGCCTCCCTCAATCAGCGGGCGGAATGATACAATCTGTAGGGAAGGGGAGTATCCCCAACACCAGCGCAGTCGTCAGTACGGCCTTCGGGCCCGGCGCACTGGACCCCTCCGGGGGTGGGAGAGACCTTCACTAAGGAGTGATGTTCTCAGAGCCACCGGAGGCCACAATGGCCGTTGACACTGGCGTGCTGCAGCGAGTTCCTTCGTTCGCACCAACACCTCCTCGCCCTATCGCGGCGCCGCGACGTCACGGTGCGTTGAGTCGTCGTGCATCACCGCCGGTCGAGTCGAAGCCCCGACCCAACACGCACTGGACGCCGGCTACTCGGTTCAAATACCGCACTTCGCTTCGTTCACACGGACTACGCCGAGCAACGGAGTCGCCACACCGGTTGGCGAGACCAATACCACCTGTAGCGGATCGGTCGATCGAGGAAAGGACTGCGTCATGGACAGATTCAAGAACATCCTGGTTGCGG
The DNA here is from genome assembly GCA_035461905.1 of Acidimicrobiia bacterium. Classification (GTDB taxonomy): domain Bacteria; phylum Actinomycetota; class Acidimicrobiia; order Spongiisociales; family UBA5794; genus SZUA-442. The sequence goes on from DATHUV010000112.1 coordinate 27,706, forward strand.
CGTCCCCTGGGCACCTGGAACCGCTGACGCTCCGGTCTGCGATCGAACTTGCGAACGCTAACCACGCGCGTCTCACGGTGCTCGACGTTGTCGCGCCGCTGCCGGCGTGGAGGAAGACGGTGAACGTCGAGGGCCGCGTCATCGACATCGAGGCCGCGTTGTTGCACGACCGCGAGCAACGACTCCGACATCTGGTCGAGAACACTCGGGGTGGTCCGAGCATTGAGGTGACGGTAGGAGTCGGCGAACCGTTTCTCGAGGTGATCCGGAGGGTCCTTGCGGAAGGGCACGATCTGGTCATGGTGGGCGAACCTGCAGCGGACGCCCCAGACGTACCACAGCTGAGTAGCGGAGTGATACACCTGCTGCGAAAGTGCCCGGTCCCCGTGTGGGTGATTCGGCCGTCGCGAGCCGCCAACCGTCGGATCCTGGCTCTGGTCGATCCGCAGCCAGATGACCCGGTTCGTGACGAGCTGAACGACCTGGTCATGGAACTGGCAGTGTCCTTGGCTCATCGCGCCGGCGGGGAATTGCACGTTGGTCACGCTTGGAGCCTCGTCGGTGAGGCAACGCTGCGTTCGTCACCCTACGTGAAACTGGGGAAAGCCGTAGTCGATGTGATGGTCCGCGATACCCAGGCCATGGTCCGTAGACAGGTCGACATGCTGACCATTCGCCACACGACCGAGTCGGAACGCTCGGTTCACACAGTGGCAGGCGAGCCCGGCATCGTGCTCCCCCGTCTTGCGCATCGCCTCGATATTGACCTCATTGTCATGGGCACGGTAGGACGAACCGGCCTGAGGGGCCTGATCATGGGAAACACGGCCGAGACCATCCTGCGATCGGTTCGCTGTTCCGTTCTGGCAGTGAAACCACGAGGTTTCGTCACTCCAGTCAAGCCCGCCAGGAAACCGCAACGAACCAGCAAGGCGCCGGAATGATCGGCTGCTCTCGCGAAAGGCCTGCCCTTGCCCACTGACGCGGTCACCGCAGACGCAGCTTCGTCACGCTCCGTCGGACTCACATCTGGTGAAGCCACTGCGCTACTCGTCGAAGTTGGCGCCAACGTCTTGCCAGAAGCCCGGCCGATGCCGTGGTGGGATCGGGTGCTGCACCAGTTGCACAACCCGATCATCTACATCCTGTTGTTCGCATTGGCGTTCGACGCTGTGGTATGGACGATCGAGGGAATGCACGGTTGGCCGATCGAGTCGATTGCGATCCTGGCAATCCTCGCGTTCAACACCCTCATGGGTGTGTGGCAGGAATACCGGGCTGAGGACGCGCTGGCTCGTCTCAAGGAGATGGCGGCGCCATTCGTTTGGGTTCGCCGCGATGGGAACCTCGTGCACATCCCGGCTGCCGAGTTGGTCCCGGGAGACCTGGTGCGGGTGGAGTCCGGAGATCGTATTCCCGCCGACGGGGAACTCACCAGCGAGCAGGGCCTGACAGTGGACGAATCGATGCTGACCGGCGAATCGGTACCCGTGGAGCGCAGGGCTGGAGATGACCTCTACTCAGGGACGCTTGCAGTTCGTGGCCTCGGATGGCTGGTCGTGACCAAGACAGGTCCCGCGTCCGCAATGGGCCGGATCGCCGGCATGTTGACCGAGGTTGAGGCCGAAGGCACGCCCCTCGAGCGGCGACTGGCTGACTTCGGTCATCGCATCGCTCGGTGGGTCGCCGCCCTCGCGGTCGTCCTTGTTGTGGCCGGCGTCGGAGTCGAGGGGATCGACCGGATCGACGAAGCCCTGCTGTTTGCCGTCGCGGTCGCGGTCGCTGCGGTACCCGAAGGCCTGCCCGCAGTCTTGACGCTGACACTCGCTCTCGGCACCGAACGTATGGCATCGCGCAAAGCCGTCGTTCGTCGGCTCGCTGCGGTTGAGACCCTTGGCTCGGTGACCGTGATCGCCACCGACAAGACCGGGACCCTCACCGAGAACGCCATGACGGTACGAGCCATGGACTCACCCGACGAAGATCGGGCACTGCTCGCAATGGTGCTTGCCTCCGACGCCGAGCCTGACGGGGCCTCGGGCGACCCACTCGAAGTTGGGCTGTATGACTACGCAGCGCAACGCGGTGTGGATCCTGCAGCGACCCGCCTCCGCTATGAGCGCACATCGGTGCAGCCCTTCGATTCGGAATGGAGGTACATGCGGGTCACCGTCATCGAGGACGATGCACCGGTGTCCTACTTGAAGGGCGCTCCCGAGGTGTTGCTGGAGCGCACCCGCCTCACGTCCGACGAACGGTCAATCTGGGCGGCAAGGATCGACGCCGCTGCCGCAGATGGTTACCGAGTGCTCGGACTGGCATGGACGCGAGGCGACGTCGAAGCTCACGTCGAGTGGCTCGGCACTGTTTCTCTCTGGGACCCTCCCCGACCTGAAGTTGCCGGCGCCATCGAAGCCGCCCAGAACGCCGGCATCCGCGTCCTCATGATCACGGGCGATCACCCCGCCACCGCAAGGGCAATCGCCAACGCGGTCGGAATCGCATCAGACACGGTGGTGACAGGACAACAGCTCGACCGCATGGACGCCGGCGGACTGGCACGCACCGTGATGGACGCCGGCGTCTTTGCCCGTGTCGGCCCCGAACACAAACTCGCACTCGTTGAAGCCCTCAAGGCACACGGCGAGGTCGTAGCCATGACAGGAGACGGCGTCAACGACGCCCCGGCCCTGAAGCGAGCAGACATCGGGGTTGCGATGGGGCAACGAGGAAGCGACGTCAGCCGCGAGGTAGCCGACCTCGTGCTCCTCGACGACAACTTCGCCACCATCACGGCCGCGGTCGAGGAAGGCCGCAGCATCTATGCCAACATCCTCAAGTTCATCCGATTCCTGTTCTCCACGAATGTCGCACTCGTGCTACTGATCGCGATCGGTGTCATGGGAGCCGCTGCACTCGGCTTGCAGGACGACGCAGGCAACCTCCTCGTCCCCCTCCTTGCCGTTCAACTGTTGTGGATCAACATCATCGCCGACGGACCACCCGCTTTGGCCCTCGGAATGGACCGCAACCCCGGGATGATGACGCAACGCCCCCGATCACCGTCAGCGCCGCTCCTCACGCGGACCGGTATCCGCTTCATCCTGAGCACCGGGATGCTCAAGGCCGGGATGGGCCTGGCGGTATTCTTCTCGCTCCCCGCCCTCTCGTTCTCCGGAAGCACCACGCAAACCGCCGTCTTCCTCTACGAGTCCCTCGCCCAGCTTGCGTTCGTGTATCCGGCACGCCGACTCACCAGCGAGTCCCTTCCGAACAGGACGCTCAACATCATCATTGTTGCCAGCGTCACACTCCAGATGCTCACCATCACCGTTCCGGGGCTGCGCACGATGCTCGGCCTCGTCCCCCTCGAGGCACCCGTTCTCGGCCTCGTTGCCGCCTCGCTCGCCATCACGGTCGTCGGAGCGGAAATCTGGTCACGCCGAATGCTCCGGAAGGGGGACATCTCATGAGAAGCCGACCCTCTCGAGGCTGACCTCCAACTGCCCGACATCGACATGCAACGCCGCCGACTCTTCGCACAATCGTCGCCGGCCTCCTTCACAACTCCGACAGGATCGCGCCCCGAAGCGCAAGGAACCCTTGCGGTGCAGGGGTTCCTGGGTTGGAGCCCCGACCGGATTTGAACCGGCGCCACCGCCTTGCCAAGGGACAACCCGAGCGGCGGAGTTGCGCAGCATCTCCAACCTGACCCGAAGGATCAGGCCACGCCGCCCTCTCAAGGCGGAAGCGCAAAAGAACCCCCGCGTGAGAGCAGGAGGTTCTTTCGTAGCCCCGACCGGATTTGAACCGGCGCTACCGCCTTGCCATCGGAAGGCATATGCGGCGGAGTTGCAGAGCAACTCCAACCTGACCCGAAGGATCAGGCCACGCCGCCCTCTCAAGGCGGAAGCGCAAAAGAACCCCCCGCGTGAGAGCAGGAGGTTCTTTCGTAGCCCCGACCGGATTTGAACCGGCGCTACCGCCTTGAGAGGGCGGCGTCCTAGGCCGCTAGACGACGGGGCCATATGTGACGGACGTCAGTCCGTTCGCTCGGGGGGAAGGACTCGAACCCTCAATAACGGGACCAGAACCCGGCGTGTTGCCAATTACACCACCCCCGAAAGCAGGGGCAAGGATACGAGGTCGGACCTCGTATTGGCAACGAGGGGCCTACGGGTTTGATTCCGACCAATCGGGATCGTCGAAGCGCTGAATCTCGAGGCGGTTCCCGTCAGGGTCACGGAGGAAGGCGTGATGGATGCCGTATGTCACACTGTGCTCGGGGCCCGACTCGATCTCGATCCCACGTTTCGCGATGCCGTCGCACCAGCCGTCGACGTCGTCGGTCACGAAGGTGAAGATGACGCCGTCACTCGTCTGGACCGGATCGCGGGCGCAGATCCCGAGATAGGCGTCCTCGGTGACGCGGTAGATGAGACACGATCCCTGATCCACGACGAGAGGGAGCCCGAGGCCTGTCCCGTAGAACACCGAACTCGCCGCGAGGTCGCTGACGGGGAGGAATGTGATCTGGGCGTCGATCATGCGTGCAGCGCCCTGGCGGCATCGATCCTGGCGAGTGTCTCATCCTTGCCGAGGATCTCGATCGACTCGAACAGGGGCGGGCTGACGGTCGATCCCGAAATGGCGACCCGTATGGGTTGGAGCCCCTTCCGGGCGGACAGTTCGTGCTCGGCGAGCATCCCGCGCAGGGCGTCGTCGATGGCCTCCGTGGTCCACGGATCCAGTGATGCCAAGGCGTCGCGGGCGCCGTCGAGGGCGGTCGGAGCATCCTCGGCCACCATCACCGCATCCCACGAGTCCTGGTCGTACGCCGTCAGCGGTTGGAGGAGGAAACGCACCTGATCGGGCACCTCGGAGAGCAGCTTGGTGCGTTCCTTGATGAGGGGGATGGCCGCCCTGAACCGACCAAGCCCGACGTCATCGAGTTCACGTCCGAGGTCCTCGACGACGAGGTCGAGGGTGAGTGAGGCGAACTCGTCGTCGGACATCGACCTGATGTACACCCCGTTCATCCATTCGAGCTTCGCGGTGTCGAACACGGCTGGATTTCTGGAGACGTCCGAGAGGTCGAAACGGTCGATCATCTCGGCGAGCGAGGCGATGTCGTCGTCGCCTTCGCCTGCGGACCATCCGAGCAGGGCGAGGTAGTTGTTCATGGCCTGGGGCAGGTATCCGGCCTCCCTATACGCGCTCAGCGCGGTGTCTCCGTGGCGCTTCGAGAGCTTCTTGCCGTCGGGCCCCATCAGGAGTGACAGGTGGGCGTACGTGGCGGGTTCGGCGCCGAGGGCGAGGCTCAGGAGGATGTGCTTGGGTGTGGACGACAGCAGGTCCTCCCCCCTGATCACGTGGGTGATGCCGTAATCGACATCGTCGACACTGGACGCGAGGTGGTAGGTCGGCGATCCGTCGGAGCGCAGGATGACGAAGTCGTCGACCTGGATGTGATCGAAGCGCATGTCGCCGCGCACCGCGTCCTCGAAGAGGGTCTCCCCGGGCCTCGGCACCTTGAATCGGATGACCGCCGTGTCTCCATCGGCGAGCCGTCGCGACACCTGTTCCCTTGTCGGTTCCATGGAGCCGTCGTACGCGGGCGACGATCCAGCGTCGCGTGCGGCACGCTTGAAGTCGTCGAGCTGGTCGGGCGTTGCGAACGAGTAGTACGCCTTTCCCTGCCGGACCAGTTCGTGCGCGACTTCCGCGTACCGGTCGTATCGGTCGGACTGGCGATACGTGCCGTGCGGTCCGCCGTGCACGATGCCCTCGTCCCAGTCGAGTCCGAGCCACACGAGGTGCTTGAGGATGTCCTCCTGGAACTCCTGGGTGGATCGGGCGGTGTCGGTGTCGTCGGATCGCAGGATGAACGTCCCGCCCTTGGATCGGGCGAAGAGGTAGTTGTACAGCGCCGTGCGGGCAGCACCGACGTGCAGGTACCCGGTCGGCGACGGAGCGAACCGAACCCTGACCGTCATGTCGACACCACGGGATTCATGAGCACACCGATCCCCTCGATCTCGATCTCGACCCTGTCACCGCTTCGGATGGGCCCGACGCCCGCGGGTGTTCCCGTGAGGAGGACGTCCCCGGGGAGGAGCGTCATCACGGATGAGACGAAGGCCACGAGGTCCGCGACGCCGAAGACCATGTCGACGGTCGTCCCGTCCTGGCGGACCTCGTCGTTGACGGTGCAGATGATCTGATGCGCCTCGGTCGGATCGAACTCGGTGTCGATCGCGGGTCCGAGGGGGCAGAACGTGTCGAAGCCCTTCGCACGGGTCCACTGGCCATCCGAGCGCTGCAGGTCCCTCGCCGTGACGTCGTTTGCGATGGTGTAGCCGAGGATGTACTCGTTGGCGTCCTCGGCGGGGACATTCCTCGCCACCTTCGCCATGACGACCGCGAGTTCGGCCTCATGGTGCACCTCGGCCGAGGAGCTCGGGAGCCTGATGGCAGCCATGGGCCCGATCACCGATGTCGGCGGTTTGAGGAAGATGATGGGTGTGTCCGGGACGTCGGATGCCATCTCGGCCGCGTGATCCGCGTAGTTCTTCCCCACCGCGACGACCTTCGTCGGAATGACGGGTGCGAGGAACTTGACCTTGGTGATCGGGAGGACGGTCTCGGATCGTTCCCATTGGAACAATGGGGATCCGTGATAGAGCCGGATACCGTCTGGCTCGACGGTTCCGTACGTGATGTCGTCTGCCTCGGCATCGATGCGGACGATCTTCATCCGACCTCCGATCACGGAAAATAGTCACCTGAACCGTAGGCGGCACTCCGTGCCAGTTGCTCCTCGGTCAGCTGTTCGTGCACCTTTCGGTAGTGCTCGAAGTTGATGGCGATGAAGAGTGCCGATGCTTCGACGTATACCTCGCCGTTCGCCTCGATCGTGCCCTCGGCCCACATCTTGTCCCCGTCGACGGCGGACAACCACGCCCGTCCGTGGACCGTGACCCCGAGCGGTACCGGCTTTCGATAGCTCGTATCGAGGCGGGCAGTCACTCCTGGGGATCCGTACGCGACGGGTACGTATCCGAGGAGGTCGTCGAGGAACGCGGCAATGGCACCTCCGTGCACGGTGCCGGGTCCTCCCTCGAAGCGAGGGTCGAACTCGAGTTCCGCCACGGGATCGCTGCCGTCGAGGCGCGGTGACAACCCGAGGCCTTCCCGGGCGTTCGGGCCACACCCCCAGCAGTAGGGGGTATGTGTTCCGGCGAGGTCCGTGACTGCAGGCTCGAAGGCAACGCGCGTGCCGGTGATGAACCGATAGACGGGTTGACTCATGCGCAACGACTCAGATGTGCTCGAGCCACTCGGGGTGTGAACCGAGTTCACCCTTCACGGTGGCCATGTAGAGCTCCTGGGCCCGGCGGGTCACCGGTCCCGGCTTCCCGTCGCCGACGTCACGGTCGTCGATCTCGCGAACGGGGGTCACCTCGGCCGCGGTGCCGGTGAAGAAGACCTCGTCGGCGTAGTAGAGATCGGTCCGCGAGATGCTCGACTCCCGGATCGTGTGGCCGTCCTCGGCGAGGAGCGTGTACACGGAGTCACGGGTGATGCCGTCGAGTGCGCCCGCGGACGTGGGCGGGGTGTGCACGATGCCCTTCCTGACCATGAAGAGGTTCTCCCCCGAACCCTCCGCGATGAGGCCGTCCTCGTTGAGGAGGAGCGCCTCGTCGTACCCTCCCTTGATCGCAGCCGTCTTTGCGAGCACGGAGTTCATGTAGCCGCCCGTGCCCTTGGCGTCCGGCATGAACGAGTTGTGCCCGATCCGCCGCCACGAGGACACGGCGACGCGGATCCCGTTGGCGAGGCCCTCCTCACCGAGGTAGGCGCCCCATTCCCACGTCGCGATGACGGTGTGGACCGACGCCCCTGCGGGGTTGAGACCCATCGAACCCGTCCCGTAGAAGGTGATCGGGCGGATGTAGCACGAGCCCAGCCCGTTCCTCCGGATGGTCTCCTTCGCCGCATCGACTAGTTCCGCGACCTCGTATTCGAACGGAATCCCGAGCGCCTTCGCCGAGCGCCGGAACCTGTCCATGTGGTCGGTGAGGCGGAATACGGCGGGCCCATCCGCCGTGTCGTACGCACGGATGCCCTCGAAGGCTCCTGTGCCGTAGTGCAGGCCGTGCGCGAGGACGTGGACCGTGGCGTCCTCCCACGGAACGAACTCGCCGTCCATCCAGATGTAGTCAGTGGCGTTCATGACGGACAGTTTGGCATGTGCGTCGACCTTTCGTGCACCGCGGGGTCATGGCTGCGCCGACGCGTTCGGGTCATCGCCGAGATGTCTGGCATGCCAGTCGAGGATCGCGTCGAACCGCTCGACGCGGTGCTTCGGCTTCCCGCTGCGCGACAGCTCATGCCCCTCCCCCGCCGGGAACAACAACAGTTCCGTCTCGACCCCCTGCGTGTACAACAGCGTGAAGAGCTGTTGCCCCTGTTCGACGGGGCATCGGTAGTCGGTCTCGGAGTGCAGCACCAGGGTCGGCGTCGTGATGCGGTGTGCCCTCGCGAGCGGGCTCGCCTTCCAGATCTCATCCGCACCATCCGGCATGGCCGCGTGGAGGTAAAGCTCGATGAACCACGGGATGTCGCTCGTGCCCGCCATCGAAACCCAGTTGTAGACGCCACGCTCGGCAATGGCCGACCGGTAGCGCTGGTCGATCGACGTCACCATGACGGTCGACAGCCCACCGTAGGAGCCGCCCATGACGCCCAGCCTCGACACGTCGAGGCGCGAGAACTGCTCGGCGGCGGCATGGGGGGCGAGAAGGAGGTCGGCCTGATCGGGTGGCACGTCCTCACCCCAGCGCCCCGCAGGAACCTGCATGAAGGCGTCGCCGTAGCCCGAGGCGCCTCGCGGATTGACGGCGACGACACCGTACCCGGCACCGACGAAGATCTGGAACTCGTCGAAGAATCCCCATCCGTACTGGGTGGCAGGCCCGCCGTGGATGCTGTGGAGCACAGGGACGGCCTCATCGCCAGGCGGGAGGAGCACCCATCCGTGGATCTCGGTTCCGTCGGACTCGTACGTGAACTCCGTTGGCATCACGAGATCGGCTGACGCAGTGAACTCCTCGTTCAGCGAGGTCAACGCTCGCTCTTCGCCGGCCTCCCACCGGAACACCTCTCCCGGGTTGACGGGATCCGTCGCCGTGAAGAGCGCCGACGTGCCGTCGGGGGATG